>DATMGZ010000058.1:0-10317 GCA_035555155.1 Solirubrobacteraceae bacterium
GCGCCCGCCCCGCCGATCCACCGGCTTCCGGGGGGTGCTTATGTCGACAGATCACCGGCTCGTCGGGCCTCCTCGGCCGCCTAAGCGTCTCCCAGGCGCTTAGGTGCGCAAACTCGCCGGAGACGCGCTGCCTTGTCGAGATAAGCACGGCGCCCCCGCGCCGCCGGCCCCGCCGGCCCGCCCGCCGAGCACGGCCCCCCGCCCCACGAACCCGCCCCACGAACCCCACCCTAGCCCATCCCCAGCCGCAGTTGACGTTCGCCCCACCAGGCGCCACCGCGCGACGCGGCCCCTGACCCCCTCAGGCCAGCCCCAGATCCCCCAACAGCACCTCGAACCGCAGCTCCTCCCCGGTCAGTTCCCCGAGCAGCTCTTCCGCGGTCAGACGCTGGCCGTCGCGCCACAGCCCTCGCAACACGTCGCCGGCCTCCCGCTCGCTCCACCATCGCGCCCCGAAGCGATCCCGGAGGTACCGGCGCAGGTGGGTCTCGAGCGCCCACGCGCGCAGATACGCGGCGCAGTAGAAGCCCGGGTCGACATCGGCCAGGTAGGACTGCCGGGGCCACTCGATCTGCAGCGCGCGCCCCAGCAACACGGCGTAGCGATCCGCCATCCCGGACAGCCCGGAGAGCCCGTCCGCCGCGTGCAGCTCGAGCTCGTAGGCGAGCTTGCCCGTGTAGCGGCGCAGGTAGACGAGGCGCTGGGCGCGGGCGTGGGCGCAGAGCGGCTCGGGGTCGGCGATGCCGAGCTGCACCGAGAGCCAGTCGGGATCCTCGACCAGATGCTGGAACAGGAACGCGTAGGCCTCGGTGATCGCGTTGTCGCCGAGCACGCGGAACTCGAACGGGAGCTCGGGATCGACGTGGGCGAAGTGCTCGGTGTGGCCTCCCTCGTGAAACAGGACCGAGAAGTCATCGACCCCGCCGACCGGCGAGAGCACGAGGTAGACCTCGCCCGGGACCTGCACCGGAGCGCAGAAGGCGCGCGGTGACTTCTTGCGCCGAGGCTCGACGTCGAGGACGACGCCGGGCTGATGGGCGATGTCGATGCCAAGGCCGTGCATCGTGTCGGTGAAGCTCTGCGTCAATGCGCCGGCCGGAAACAACGCGTCCTGCTCGGCGGCGCGGAAGAAGCGCGGCAGGTCGGAGCGGAGCAGCTCATCGACGCCTCGGCCGAGGCTCTGGCGCAGCTGCGGGTCGAGCACCGTGCCGTAGCTGCGCTCGGTCGCGTCGGCGAACGCCACCGTGCCGGCGTGGAGGCGGTCGAGGTCGATCGCCTTCAGCTCGCTGCACATGGCGCGGTAGCTGGCGAACCCGAGCGCGCGGGCGCCGTCGTGCTGGAGCGCGATCGCGTCGGCGTGGAGCGGGTTCAGCCGATCCTCGGTGGCCTCGAGCCGGGCGCGGTCGATCCGGGCTCGGCGCTCGGCGTCGGGCTCGTTGGCCTGCACCACCGCCGATTCGCGGAACCCGATCCGGTCGCCGTCGACCTCGATCGCGAGGTCGGCCTCGCGGCGGGCGAGCTCGGCCTCGATCGCCTTCGTGGACTGGCCCAGATGGCCCTCGACGGCGAAGTCGAGCAGCATCCGCCGCCGGCGCTGCTCGTCGGTTCCGGGCTCGGGCACGGATGCGAGCTCACGCAGCGCCTGCACACTCTCGCGGGTGAACAGCGACTCGTGGCGCTCGTAGATCGGCTCGATTGCGTAGTCGTCCTTGAGCCCCGCAAAGTGGCGGTAATACTCGGCCGTCAGGTCGGAGACGAACGCCTCCGCGGAGGCCCGGTAGGCGTCGAGATCCATGCGGCTGGCATGCTAGACGTCATGGAGGCACAAGCTTCACGCACCCCGCGGCCCGCTCGCGGCACCGAACTCGAGCTGGTGATCGACTCGCTGGCGTTCGGCGGCGCCGGCGTGGCGCGGCTCGACGGCTACGTCGTCTTCGTCTCTGACGCGATGCCCGGGGACCGTGTCCGCGCGGTCGTCGGCAAGTCCAAGCGGGCCTATGCCGAGGCACGGGCGGTCGAGATCCTCGAGCCGGGCCCCGAGCGGATCGGGCCGGTCGCCGACCACCCCGGCGCGCCGTGGCAGGTGCTCCCCTACGCGCGCCAGCTCGAGGTCAAGCAGGCGCAGGTGGACGATGCGCTGCGCCGGATCGGACGCCTCGATGGCTTCACGCTCGAGCCGATCGTGCCCGCAGTGCAGCAGTGGCGCTACCGCAACAAGCTCGAGTACTCCTTCGGCACCGATGCCGAGGGGCGCCTGGTGTGCGGCTTCCACGCCCCGGGTCGCTGGGATGAGATCGTCGAGATCACCGACTGCCTGCTCGCCTCCGAGCCTGCGAACGCGGCCCGCGAGGAGGTCGTGGCCTGGTGCCGCGCCGAGGGGCTGAGCGCGTATGACCGCCGCACCGCCGACGGCTTTCTGCGCAACCTCGTGGTTCGTGAGGGCCGGCGCACCGGCCAGCTCCAGGTTCGCCTCGTGACCGCCGAGGGCACGCTTGACACGGATGGACTGGTCGACGCCGTGAGCACGCCCAACCTCCTGTGGACACGCCTCTCGAGCGTCGGCGAGACGACCCAGGGCGGCGAGACCGATCAGCTCGCGGGCCGGCGCTACCTCGACGAGGAGCTGCTCGGGATGCACCTTCGCATCTCGCCCCAGGCGTTCTTCCAGACCAACACCGAGATGGCCGAGCAGCTGTACGGGCTGGCGCGCGATTACGCCGGCCTGAGCGGCTACGAGCGTGTCTACGATCTCTACTGCGGGATCGGGACGATCGGCCTCACCCTGTCCCCGCGCGCGGCGACGCTGTGGGGCCTCGAGATCGTGGAGGAGGCGGTGGCCGACGCGATCGCCAACGCACGGCTCAACGAGATCGACAACGCCAAGTTCTTCGCCGGCGACGTCAGGCTCGTGCTGCGCGACCTGGTCGCCGAGGCGGGCAGCCCCGACGTGCTGGTCGTCGATCCGCCGCGGGCCGGCCTCTCGCAGAAGATCGTCCGCCGCATCGTCGAGGCTTCGCCGAAGCGGATCGTCTACGTGTCGTGCAACCCGACGACGCTGGCCCCGAACGCCGCGCAGCTGGTGGAGGCGGGCTACCGGCTGGGCCGGGTGTGCCCGGTCGACATGTTCCCCCAGACCCCGCACATCGAGTGCGTGGCCGTGCTGGACCGCGGGTAGGGTTTCGGGGGTCATGCGCGCGGTCACGATCAGCGACGGAGAGCTGCACGTCGTGCAGCGGCCCGATCCCGAGCCCGGCTCGGGTGAGGTGCTCGTACGTGTCCGCGGGGCGGGATTGAACGGGGCCGACATGCTTCAGCGCCGCGGCCGCTACCCCGCCCCTCCCGGCGCCCCGGCCGACATCCCCGGACTCGAGCTGGCCGGCGAGGTCGCCGCGCTCGGCCCGGGCGCCGAGCGCTTCACGATGGGTGACCGAGTGATGGGGATCGTCGCCGGCGGCGGCCAGGCCGAGCTGGCGACCGTCCATGAGCGAGTGCTGATGGCGGTGCCCGAGCGGCTGTCGTGGGCCGAGGCGGGCGGCCTGCCGGAGGTCTTCACCACCGCGCACGACGCCCTGTTCACGCAGGCGGATCTCCAGCCGGGCGAGCGTCTGCTCGTGCACGGCGGCGCCGGCGGCGTCGGCACCGCTGGGATTCAGCTCGCCCGGGCGGCCGGCGCGCGCGTGATCGCAACGGTCCGCAACGAGAGCGTGCGCGACCAGGTCGCTGCGCTCGGCGCCGAGGTGATCGCGCCCGAGGATTTTCCCGCCCGCGGACCGTTCGACGTGATCCTCGAGCTCGTCGGCGCGCCCAACCTCGGCGAGGACGTCGGCGCCCTGGCCACGTGCGGCCGGATCATGGTGATCGGGATCGCCGGCGGGGCCAAGGGTGAGCTCAACCTCGCCGCCCTGATGGCCAATCGCGGCCGTGTGTTCTCCTCCACGCTGCGGCCCCGTCCGCTCGAGGAGAAGGCGCTCACCGCCCGGGCCGTGGAGCGCTCGGTGCTGCCACTGATCGCCGCCGGCACGGTCAACGTGCCGATCGCCGCCACGTACCCGCTCGACGAGGTCGAGGCGGCCTACGAGCGCTTCGCCGCCGGCGGGAAGCTCGGCAAGATCGTGCTGCTGCCCGCGGGCGACTGAGCGGCTCGCCGCTCCCCGCGCGCCACAACGGCCGGCCGGGCCGGCTATTCGGCTTCAGCCTCGGCGAGGCCGGGCTCGTCCTCGGCCGCGTGGATCGAGCAGAGCACTGGGCCGCCGGACTCCATCACGGCCTGCAACTCCTGAGGCGTCAGCTTGGCGCCGCATTCCTCGCATCGGTCGCCGAGCGTCTCGATGCTTCGCTCTTCAAGACCCATAGCCCCAGTCTATCCCTCTACCCCGTTGCCGGATCAGCGGTCAGCTCGGCCGCCGCCGGCTCGTCCGGCTCGCCCGAGTCGGCCCTACCCTGCCGGCGGATCGCGATCACCAGCGCGCCGCCGCGCGACTAGTAAGGCGGCAGATCGGCCCACCACTGGCCGAGCACGCGGAATGCGGCCCAGAACGCGCGCTTGGCCGGCTCCTCGTCGAGCGCCTCGTCGATGTTGGGCACGTACAACGCCTCGATCGAGCCGGTCAGCCGCTGGATCTCGCCCGGCTCGGCCTGCAGCTCGCGCGCCAGCGGGATGTCGAGGTCGTTGACCGCGACCAGCGCGTCCTCGCCCATCACGACGACGATCTTCGGCTGCACGATCGCCAGCTCCTCGACGAGTCGGGCGACGCAGGCCGGATCGGCCATCACCGGGTCGGGGACGGGGCATTTCACGCACAGCGTTCCGTACACCGCGAGCGGATCGATCGACAGCCGCTTGAGCGATTTCATCAGCGCGTTGCCGGTGCGCCCGTAGAACGCGACGCCCTCCTCGACCTCGGCCGGGCGCGCAGAATGCTTGATCAGGAAGATGTCGGCCTGCGGGTGGCCGGACCCGAGCACCGGCATCAGGTTGCCCCGCGGGCAGTCGGAACAGCTCTGGAGATCGCGGGTGAGCGCGTTGAGTTCCCGGATCGCGCGCTCGAGGTACTTCTCGCGGATCTCATCGTCCGTGGCCGGCATGCTCCTCGGATTGGACGGCTCGCGGGCTTGTCCTTGCGAGTGCATCAGGACTTGCGAGGACCTCGGCCGGTCACGCGGCGCACCCGGCGGTCCCGGGACGCCCTACGGGCGGGGGCCGGCATTGCCTTCGTTTGCAGGAACTTCAGCGCCTGGACGTAGAACAGGCTGGCTGGATTGCGGACGATGTCGGCGTCGCGCAGCGACTCCAGGAACTCCTCGGGGCCGTTGAAATCGCGCATGCGGATCCGCACCGAGCCGAGGCCCTGGGGCACATGGGCGTCCGAGCCTGCGCCGGCGGGGATCCGGTACTTGGCCGCGAACCGGACGGCCTCCTCGTTGAATTCGCTGATCGCGATGCGTGGGTTGAACACCTCGATCGCGTCGACCTGGTCGAGCACCGTCAGCAGGTGCTCATAATCGGGCACGGAGTGCAGGCGGTCGAACGGGTGGGGCACGTAGACGAGGCCGCCCTGGCGCTTGATCTCGGCGATCGTCTCCTCGAGCGTGAGCCCGCGCGGGATCTTGTCCTCGATGAACAGCCCGATCACCTCGCCCTGATTGGCGGTCTTGACCTCCTCAGCGACGATCACCTTGACGCCGACGGCCTTCTCGCGCGCCTCCTTCGCGCCCGAGATCTCGTTGTGGTCGGTGACGGCGATCGCGCCGAGCCCGCGGGCCGCCGCCTCGGCCAGCAACACCTCGACCGGCGTCGCGCAGTCGTAGGAGTGGTCGGTGTGCATGTGGAGGTCGACGTCGATCAGCGGGCGCTCGGACAGGCGCGCGCGCACGGTCGGGTTCCCGCGCTCGTCGTGGCGGCGGGCGGCGAGGCGCTCGTAGATGTGCCCGAGCTCGTCGGTGAGCCGCGGCCACGCGAACGTCTCGCGCAGCACACCGGCCGAGGCGCGCCGCTCTTCGCGCAGCGCGGGGTCGCTGATCAGCTTCGTCAGGTGCGCGCCCAGCGTCACCACGTCGCCGGGCTCGAACACGAGGCCGTGGGCGCCCTCGGCCAGCACCTCTTCGTAGGGCGCCAGCCGTGAGGCCACGGGCACGGCCCCGGCCGCGATCGCCCGCACGAGCACGCCCGGCGTGGTCCGGATCCCCTCGGAGGCCAACACGACGACGTCGGCGCACGCGAGCACCTCCGCCTCGGTGTGTTCATCGGTGCCGACGAAGGTGACGCGGTCGCGGACCAGGCGCCCGAGCGCGGCCGGCGGCGCCAGCGCCCGCGGCGAGAGGACCGTGACGCCCCAGTCGAGCTCGAGAGGCAGCTCGCGCAGGGCGCGCAGGAAGGTCCGCAGCGCCGCCCGCTCCTCGCCCGCGACCATCGCCAGCTCGACGCGCTCACCGCCGGCTCGTGGCGGGGCCGGATCGGCCCCTGGTGCGATCACCTCGTAGTCGCCGGGGAAGTAGCGCTGCATCAGCTCGCGGGTGGCGCGGTAGCTCGCCGTCCGGGCATCGAGCCGGCCGAACAGGAGCTGGGCCAGGGGCCGCGCGAGCTGCGTGGAGAGGATCCGCTCGGTCGGGGCATGGAAGCTGCCCACGTTGAGCGCCCGGGACGTGCGCAGGGCCGAGCTCGAGGCGCTGGGCGCGAACGGCTCGTGCACGTGCACGACGTCGAGCGGCAGTGCGGTCAGCGCGTCCTCGATCGTGCGGGCCACGTCGACGGGGAGCGAGGCGGCCCGGCGTCGCGTGGGCGAGAACGGCAGCACCTCGCCGACGCCGAGCACCAGTGGGCTGCCGAGCGCGCGGTCGAGCAGCCGTTGCGGCTGCTCCCGGGCGGCGCGGATCGCCCGGCGGGAGTCGCGCACGAGCGCGCCCGATTCCGCGGGTGCGATCACGACCACGGCATGGCCGCGCCGCGCCAGCTCGTCGGAGATCCGCGCGACGTAGTCATTGACCTCGTTCGCGGTCTCCCACGCGAACGGAGTGACCTGCGCGATCGCGAGGGGCGACACGGGGGGGAGGATAGAGGGGCCGCTTGCGCGGCCCTTGTTTCGTGAGCCGACCCGGCTCTACTTGGTGCTCGTCGCCCGGCGCGTCTTCGTCGCCGGCTTGCGCGCTGTCGTCCGCGTCCTCTTGCCGCCGTACTTGGCGATGAACTTCTCGGTCAGCTCGCGCGCCTCGTCGTCGGGACGCTGGTGCATCGGCGACTTCATCAGGTAGGAGCTGGGACCGTCGAGCTGGCCGCTGATCCCGTGGTTGAGCGCGAGCTTGCAGCAGCGCACCGCGTCGATCACGATGCCGGCCGAATTGGGCGAGTCCCACACCTCGAGCTTCAGCTCGGCGTTGAGCGGCACGTCGCCGAAGGCCTGGCCCTCGAGCCGGATGTGGGCCCACTTGCGGTCGGTCAGCCACGGTACGTAGTCCGACGGGCCCACGTGGACGTCGTCGGCGGGCAGCGTGTGGCCCATGATCGAGGTGACCGCGTTGGTCTTCGAGATCTTCTTGGACTCCAGGCGCTCGCGCTCGAGCATGTTGTAGAAGTCCATGTTGCCGCCCACGTTCAGCTGCGAGGTGCGCAGCAGCTTGACGCCGCGGTCGTGGAACAGCCGGGCCATCATGCGGTGCACGATCGTGGCGCCGACCTGCGACTTGATGTCGTCGCCGACGATCGGGAGGCCGGCCTTCTTGAAGCGCTCGTTCCAGTAGTCCTCGCGGGCGATGAACACCGGGATGCAGTTCACGAACCCGCAACCCGCCTCGAGCACCTGCTCGACGTACCATTTGGTGGCCAGCTCGGAGCCGACCGGCAGGTAGGAGACGACGACGTCGGTGTTCGTGCTGCGCAGCACCTCGACGATGTCGGCCGTCGGGCCCGGCGCCTTGGTGATCTTCTGCTTGAGGTACTTGCCCAGGCCGTCGTGGGTCATGCCCCGCATCACCTCGACGCCGAGGTTGGGGACGTCTCCGCCGAGCTTGAGCGTGTTGTTCTGCCCGGAGAAGATGGCCTGCGACAGATCCTTGCCGACCTTCTCGACGTCGATGTCGAAGGCGGCGGTGAACTCGATGTCGCGGACGTGGTAGCCGCCGAGATCGACGTGCATCAGACCCGGAACCGACTCGGTCGGATCGGCGTCCTTGTAGTAGTTGATGCCCTGCACGAATGAGCTCGCGCAATTCCCCGCGCCGATGATGGCGACGCGAACCTTGTCCTGCTGATAGCGACCGACGCCGTTGGCCGAGCCGTTGCTGGTGCTCACGATGAAGTTGTCCCTTCTGAATGCTCGCGTCGCTGCGCCCGGAGGGCCCGGGAGCGCCGTCTCCTGCTAAGGCTGCGGGCAAGCGGCCGGTTGGCGCGCCCGGTGCCGAGACCTCGCGCTATGTATCCCTGGGAAACGAGATGGTTACACCCTCGCTTTCGTGTCGGGCGCACGAACCCGCGGGTGTCGCGCCGGCTCAGGACGCCTCGCGCAGCTGGGTGCGCACGTACAGAATCCGCTGCACGGTCGTGAGCACGGTGACCACGGCGAGCACGTACACGGCCGGAGCGAGCAGCTCGAAGTGCCCGAGCCCGGCCCCCTTGGCGAACACGAGCCCGACGGCGATGATCACGACGCGCACGGGCCGGGTCGCGAGGCCGACCTTGCACGCCACCCCGAGGGCCTCCGCGCGCGCCCGCGTGTAGGAGACCATCAGCGAGAACAGCACGCCCACGACCACGGCGGCGACGGCGATCTGCATGTGGCGGGAGGCGAAGTAGGCGGCCACCGCGGTCAGCACGATCCCTTCCTCGAGCCGGTCGAGCGTCGAGTCGAGGAAGGCGCCGAACGGGGTGCCCTTGCCCGACATGCGCGAATAGCGCCCGTCGAGGGTGTCCATGATGGAGCCGATGATGAACGCGATCCCGGCCAGGAAGAAGAGCCGCTCGACCACGAGCACCGCGGCGGCCACGTTGAGCACGAAGCCGGTGAGCGAGATCGTGTTCGGGGTCAGGCGCGACTCGATCAGCCGGTCGCGCATCAGGGTCGAGATCTCGGCGGTGGAGGGCCCCTCGCGTCGCGGGCGACCGCGACGGGGGCCTCCGTCGGAGGCGCGTGGCGGCTGGATCTGCTGTGCCATGGCGATTAGGCCGATGCCCGCGCGCGCGATTCCTGGAACGCCCAGACGTGCGGCCGCGCTCGGGCGAACAGCCGATCGGCGAGCAGCCACGAGGCTCCGGCGGTCATCGCGCCGAGCACGGCGTCGGTCAGGTAGTGGTTGCCCGTCGCGATCACGACGAATGTGATCAGCAGCGGGTACAGCCGCCAGGCGATTCGGGCCGGCAGCGACCTCGACAGCCGGGCCATCGGGAACCCGATCAGGATCGCGAAGCACACGTGCATCGAGGGGACGGCGGCATAGAAGTTGAGGAAGCTGTGCAGCGGGCCGTTGTCGACCTGCACGCCGGTGAACTGCGCGATCGAGTCGGTGAAGCCCCACTCGGACATCAGCCGCGGCGGCGCGGTCGGGTAGAGCCAGTAGCCCACCAGCGCGATCGCCATCGCGATCATGAACATGTTGCGCACGAAGTAGAACGAGTCGTTGCGGCGCAGGTAGATGAACACGAGCACGCAGAGCGTGACGATGTAGTGGGCGTTCAGGTAGATCCAGTCCGAGGCGTTGATCAGCCAATGCCGGTTCGAGGCCCAGGCCTGGATGTTCGGCTCCACGAACACGTGCAGGAGGCGCTCGAAGTTGATGATCTTGGTCGCGTCGCCGAACGGCTTGTAGCCGCTGCCGTCGACCAGTCCCCGGACCACCTGGTAGAAGAGGTACGCGAGCGCGAACAATCCAACCTGACGGATTAGGTCAGGCCAGCCGCGCGGAAGGACCCGCGCCTCAATGGTCCGGAGCCGACGGCGCATGGCTGCGGGCATCCTATCGAGGCCGCGGGCCGCGCCCAATCCGCGCTCGCCGTCGATCACGAGCACCGCGGCGACCGGGCCCCGATTCGCCCGAGCGAGAACACCGCCTGGAGGCGCAGCGTCCCGGCCCGGCGGAGTGTGAGCTCGGTGAAGTCACCCGCCGGCCTCACGCATCCGAATCCGTCCGAGAGCTTCCAGTACGGCGTGAAGTGCACGCGCACGTAGGCGCGTCCGGGCCGCAGCGCGTGCAGGGTCAGCGAGTCGGCGCCGATCGCGGTCAGCGTCGCGGCGCCCTGCACGATGTCGGTCGCGTCGGTGACCTCGTACACGCGCCAGTGCGGCAGCCGCGCGACCAGCCTCAGGTAGGGCAGCCCGCCGTCGATCAGGG
>DATMGZ010000059.1:0-8197 GCA_035555155.1 Solirubrobacteraceae bacterium
CGGCGCCCCGTTCGTCTCCGACGCCCAGCTGAAGGAGGCACTCGACAAGGCGAACGTGCCCGCGAAGACCGCCGATGCGATCGTCGCGGAGAACGCGACGGCACGGATCGACGGGCTGCGCACGGCGCTGTCCGTCCTCGCCATCGTCGCGCTGATCTCGCTGTTCTTCCTCGGCAACATCCCGGACCAACAGCCCGCCGCGGCGGCTCAGGAGACCGGCGCCGACCCCGACCGGCCGGCCTCCGTGGCGGCAACGTGATCGCTCGTGCCGTCGACGTGAGCGCGTTACGGACCGCGCGTCACTGACAGTTACGGCCCGCGCGGGCGCCGTCACGCGGGTGATCGGGGACGTGTGGGAGGGCACCGACGACCTCGGCGCCCTGTCCGCCGAACGCCATAACCTCAGCCCGCATGGTCGCACGGGGGGATTTCCGCTCCTACGAGGAGGTGCTGCTGCACCTGCACGGGTGGATCGGCCGGTCCGTTGCGGTGACGATCACGCCGAGGTTCGAGGGCGCGATGCCCATCGCGGGCATGAGCGGCCCGCTGAAGCGGTCGGGCGAGCCGCCGGCGTGGCTGCTCGAGGCCACGGGACAGACCGATGAGGTGTTGCTGTTCATCGTCGGCGACGATGAGGAATGGAGCCGCAACTGGTTCGCGGTCCCCCGGGCCCATTTCAAGACGGCGTTCGTCCGCGCCGGCGCGGCCGGCAACGAGGTGCTCGTGATCGCGATGCGCCAAGCCAACATGACCGTCGCGCTGCTTCCGTTGTTCGACGACGACGACTGACGGTCGGGCGCCTCGGCTCACTCGGGAGATCACGCACGCCCGTGGTCAACGCATTGACAAGGATCTGATCGCCCCTCCGGGCGTCGGATGGCTTGCCCGGGTGTATCTGCCCGCCGGAGGGTGCGCTCGGGATGAACGAGCGCCGCCGGTTCAGCCGTTGCCGCGGGTCCCCGGCCGGGGCGTGAGCACATATGCTCTCGCCATGCCGTCCCGGCGTGCCCACTGCCCCGTGCTGCAGCCGCGCTGACGTGCCCCTCCCGGGGTCGGCTCGAGTCGTCGTCATCGGTGGTGGGGTCACCGGCTGCAGCGTCGCCTACCACCTCGCTCGCGCCGGTTGGACCGATGTGGTGCTGCTGGACAAGGGTGAGCTCACGAGTGGCTCGACCCATCACGCCGCCGGCCTCGTGACGCAGTTCAACCCCTCGGCGACGATGATGCAGTTCCGTCGTTACAGCGTGGCGCTGTACAAGGAGCTCGAGGTCTTCCACACGGTCGGCAGCGTCCGGATCGCCTCGAGCGCCGACGCGCTCAAGGACCTCGAGCGCGCCGTCAGCCGCGCGTCGGCGCTGGGTCTCGAGGCCGAGCTGATCGGACCCGAGGGCGTCCTCCGCCGTCTGCCGTACGCGTCCGAGCGCTCCCTGCACGGCGGCGTGTGGATGGCCGGAGACGGGCATGTCGATCCTCACATCGCCACCTATGCGGTCGCCGGCGCGGCGCGGGCGCTCGGAGTGGAGATCAGGATCCGCACACGGGTGACGGGGATCGAGCTCGGGCCCCGCCGCGAGGTTCGGGCCGTGCGGACGCCGGACGGCACGATCGAGACCGAACACGTGGTCAACGCGGGCGGCGTCTGGGCCCCCCAGCTCGCGGAGATGGTCGGTGCGCGCCTGCCGTCGGTACCGGTGGACCACCAGCACGTGCTGATGCAGGCCGTCCCGGGAGCGGAGGTGCCGCGCGGCAGCCCGTGCTTTCGGGACACCGACAACCTCGTCTACGGCAAGGACGAGGCGGGCGGGATGCTGATCGGCGGCTACGAGCACAACCCTGTGGCGCGATGGACCGACGGCGTCCCGTGGGAGCACGGCGCCAGCCCGGTGGAGTCCGACATGGACCGGTTCGCGCCGCTGCTCGAGGGAGCGATCAGGCGGTTCCCGTTCCTGGAGCGCGCCGGCGTGATCCGCCTGCTCTGCCACCCCGACGCCATGACCCCCGACGCCAACCCGCTGCTCGGCCCGATGCCGGGCATCCCCGGCTTCTGGATTGCCGCCGGGCTCTCGCTCAACGGCTTCGGCGGCGCCGGCGGTATGGGTCGAGCGCTGGCCGAGTGGATGACCGACGGGGAGCCACAGATCGACGTCAACGCCTACCGGCCGTGGCGCTTCGGCGCGGTCTACGACGATCCGTCGTTCGCCACTGCGTGCGCGCGTGAGACCTACCGCTACTACTACCGGCTGCGGTATCCGTTCGATGCCGACGAGTGGGGTCGCGGACGCCGCTCGAGCCCCCTGCAGGTGAGAGTGCAGGAACTCGGCGCGGTGTTCGGGTCAAAGAACGGCTGGGAGCGGCCCGATCACTTCGAGCCGGGGCGGCGCTGGCGGCGCAGCGGCGCCGACCAGCGGCGGTTCGGCTTCTCGCGACCCCCGTGGTTCGCGCGCGTCGGGGCCGAGCACGCGGCCTTCCGCGAGCGGGTCGGGATCATCGACATGACCTCGTTCGGCAAGCTCGACGTGTCCGGTCCCGGCGCGGTCGCGCTGCTCGAGCGCGTGTGCGACAGCCGCGTGGACCGCGACCCCGGCAGCGTCGTCTACACCCAGTTCCTGAACCGGCACGGCGGGATCCTCGCCGATGTCACCGTCACCCGCTTGGACGAGCAGCGCTTCCGGGTGATCACCGGGGCGGGGACGGTCGACGCCGATCGCGGCTGGATCGAGCTCAACCAGCGCGACACGGACGGTGCGGTGGAGATCCACGATCGCAGTGACGAGCTGGCCGTGATCGGCATCTGGGGCCCGGCCGCGCGGGAGGTGCTCGGCGCGGTGAGCGCCGAGGACGTCACCGGCGCGGCGCTTCCGTTCCGTCGCGCGCTCGGTATCGGCATCGGCGGCGCGCACGTGCTGGCTCAGCGGATCACGTACGTGGGCGAGCTCGGATACGAGCTCTACGTGGCCCCCGAGTGGGCGGTCCAGGTCTGGGACCGCCTGATGGCGGCCGGCGCGCCGCACGGGATCACGCCGGGCGGCTATCGCGCGCTCGAGTCGCTGCGGCTGGAGAAGGGGTATCGGTACTTCGGCACCGACCTCACGTCGTCGGACACGCCGTACGAAAGCGGACTGGCGTTCTGCGTCGACCTCGCCAAGGGAGAGTTCAACGGCCGCGAGGCGCTGGTGCGGCCCGGCGCGGACGCGCCGCAGAGACGGCTGCGGACGCTCACCGCCGGCGATGAGGAGGAGTACCTGACGATCTACGGCGGCGAGGCGGTGCGGCTCGGAGAATCCGTCGTCGGGAGGGTCCGCAGTTGCGCCTACGGTTACACGGTGCGCCGCACCATCGCTCTCGCCACGCTTCCCGCCGCGCTGCCGGTCGGGACAGAGCTGACGATCGACGTGTTCGGCGAGCGCGCGCCGGCGCGGCTCGAGCGCGATGTCCTCTACGACCCCGAGGGGACGCGCACCCGTGGTTGAGCCCGGCCCAGAGCGCGGCCCGAAGCCCGGCATGAGCGAGCTCGACGCCGAGCTGGAGCTTGCCCTCGAGCGGATCCCGGAGCTGGCGGACGCCGATCGCGTGGTGACACCGATCGCCGGCGGGATGACGAATCGGAACTTCCGGGTGCGGACCGCGGACGGGGACTACGTGATCCGGATGGGGGCCAAGGAGACCGGGCAGCTCGGCATCGATCGCGACAACGAGGACCACAACTCGCGGCTGGCCGCCGCGGCCGGGGTGGGCGTCCGTGTCGTGGCCCGTCTGCGTGAACCGGAGGCCCTGGTCGTGGAGTTCGTCAACGGCGCCACACTGGCACCGGAGCACTTCCGTGATCCACGGCGCGTCGCAGTTCTGGCCCGCCTGCTGCGCAGGCTGCACGGAGCGCCCGCGTTCAGCCGCGACTTCGACATGATCGAGGTGCAGCGCCGCTACCACGAGATCGTCGTCGAGCATTCCTACCCGTTGCCGGACGCATACGCGCGCTACGAGGAGCGGGCGCGGGCGGTGGGGGAGATCCTCATCCGGACGCGCACCCGGACCGCGCCGTGCCACAACGACCTGATGCCGGGGAACTTCATCGAGTCAGCGGGGTCCGGAAGCCCCATCTGGCTCATCGACTACGAGTACTCCGGCAACAACGACCCGTGCTACGACCTCGGCGACGCGATCAACGAGCTGGAGCTCGACCCTGCACTGGCTGAGCTGCTCGTGACCGAATATCACGGCGGTCCGCGTCCGCAGGAGCTGGCGCGGGCGCGACTGTGGTCGTTGATGTCGAAGTACGGATGGACCCTGTGGGGCTCGATCCGGATCGGCACCACCGGCGATCCCGAGATCCGCGACTGGGCTCAGGCGCTGTGGGGCCGGGCGGTGGACGAGTTCGAGTCCCCCGAGTTCGAGCCGCTGCTCGAGCGCGCGGCGCGGCCCGAGGGGGACTGAGCGACCCATGTCGGCGAGCATGGGCATCGCGGCGATCGTGGCCGAGCTCGAGCCGCTGCTCGGTCCGGCCGGCGGCGAGCCACAACCGCTCGACGGAGGGATCACGAATCGCAACTACCGCGTCCGGCTCGGCGAGGACGACTATGTCGTGCGTCTGCCCGGCAAGGACACGTCGCAGCTCGGGATCAACCGGCAAGCGGAGCGGGTGGCCAACATCGCCGCCGCCGAGTTGGGCATCGCGCCCGCGGTCGTCGCCGGCTCGGATGCCTACCTGGTGACGCGCTTCATCGAATGCCGCCCGGTGTCCGCGGCGGAGCTGGCCGACGCTCCGGACGAGGCCGCGCGGGCGCTGCGAGCCTTTCACGACCACGGACCCGAGCTGCCCGTGCCGTTCTGGGTGCCGGACCTGCTCGAGGAATACGCGCGGGTCGTGTTCGAGCGTGGCGGTTCGCTGCCCGACGGCTACGAGCACGCGCGTGCGGTCGCGGCCGAGATCGCGGCCGTTCGCCCGATGCCGGAGCGAGCCCCGTGCCACAACGACCTGCTCACGGCGAACCTGATCCGCGCGCAGGGGGGAGCGCTGATGCTCGTCGACTGGGAGTACGCCGGCATGGGCGACCCGTTCTTCGACCTGGGCAACCTGTCGGTCAACAACGAGTTAGACGATCAGGCCGACCTGCGCCTGCTGACCGCGTATCTCGGCAGACCACCGAGCGCGCGTGAGCTCGCCGGACTGCGCCTGATGCGAGCGATGTCCGACGTCCGCGAGGCCGCCTGGGGCGTGGTGCAGGGCACGCTCTCAGAGCTCGACTTCGACTTTGCCGGCTACGCCGAGCAGCACTTCGCCCGGCTGCGCCAGACCACGACCGACCCCCGATACGAGGAGTACCTGAATGCCGCGTCCACGTGAGCTGCCCGAACGCGCCCAGATCGTGATCATCGGCGGCGGCGTCGGCGGCGCGTCGATTGCGTACCATCTGGCCGCGCTCGGCGAGCGCGACGTCGTGCTGCTGGACCGCAACGCGCTGACCAGCGGCTCGACGTTTCACTCCGCGGGACTGGTGGGACAGCTGCGCGCCGGCGTCACGCTGACGCGGATGATGATGCACTCGGTCGAGCTCTACCGAACACTGGACTGCGGCTGGGTGGAGTGCGGCGGGATCCGTCTCGCCTGCACGCCCGAGCGCGAGCAGGAGGTGCTGCGCCAGGTCGCGTGGGCCAAGACGTTCGGGTTGCCGCTCGAATTGATCTCGGCCGAGGAGGCCCGCGAGCTGTTCCCGCTCATGGCCACCGACGGCGTCCGTTGCGCGTCCTACCTGTCCAGCGATGGCTACCTGGATCCCTCACTGCTGACCACCGCGCTGGTCGATGGGGCGCGCGAGGGCGGGACGCGCGTGTTCACCAACACGCGCGTCACCGGGATCGAGGTCGCGGACGCGGGGCGCGACCCGCGCGTGCGCGCCGTGCACACCGAGTGGGGCAGGATCGAGGCTGACGTGGTGGTCAACGCGGGCGGCATGTTCGCGGCCGAGATCGGCCGTCTGGCCGGCGTCCGCGTGCCGATCATCCCCTTCGCTCACGAGTACCTGGTCACGCAGCCGTTCCGGGACCGCACGGCCGACGAGCACCTGCCGACGCTGCGTGACCCCGATCTGCTCATCTACTTCCGCGAGGAGGGCGGCGGGCTGATCATGGGCGGCTATGAGCGCGACTGCGCTCCCTGGGCCCTCGACGAGCATCAGGTCGACCGGATCCCGTCCGACTTCAACGGCCGCCTGCTCGAGGAGGACTGGCCGCGGTTCGAAGAGATCGCCCACAACTCCCGCCACCGTGTGCCGGTGATGGACGAGATCACGGTGACGCGGCTGATCAACGGGCCCGAGGCGTTCACGCCCGACAACGAGTTCTGCCTCGGCGAGACCGACGTGCGCGGGTTCTTCGTGGCCGCCGGGTTCTGCGCCCACGGCCTCGCCGGCGCGGGCGGGGTCGGCAAGGTGATGGCGGAGTGGATCCTCGACGGAGAGCCGTCGATGGACGTGTGGCACATGGACATCCGCCGCTTCGGCGCCCATTATCGCTCGCCCAGCTACACGCTCAAGCGGGCCAAAGAGGTCTACGAGACCTACTACGACATCCGCTACCCGGGCCACGAGCGCCTGGCCGGGCGGCCGTTGCGGATCTCGAGCGCGTACGGCTGGCACCTCGAGCACGGCGCCGCGTTCGGCGAGAAGTCCGGCTGGGAGCGGGTGAACTGGTACGAGGACAACGCCGCCGACGGCGATGAGACGCTGCGCCCGCGCGGATGGGCGGGGATGCACTGGTCGCCGGCGATCGGCGTCGAGCACCACGCGGCGCGCACCACCGCGTGCCTGTTCGACGAGTCCTCGTTCGCGAAGATCGAGCTCGCGGGCCCCGGCGCGGCCGAGTTCCTGGAGGGGCTGTGCGACAACCGCGTCGCGCGTGACACGGGCGCAGTCACCTACACCCAGATGCTCAACCGCCGCGGTGGGATCGAGTGCGACTTCACGGTCACCCGCGTCGAGGACGACGTGTTCCAGATCGTCACTGGAACCGCGTTCGGCAACCACGATCTCGGCTGGATCCGCCGGCATGCGCCCGCCGACGGCTCGGTGCGCATCGCCGACATGACTGCACGCTGGGCCTGCTTCGGGCTGTGGGGCCCGCGGGCGCGGGAGATCCTCGCCCCGCTGACCCCCGATCCGCTCGACTTCCCGTACATGAGGATGCGCGAGCTCGCTCTCGGAGATGTGCCCGTGCGGGCGCTGCGGGTGACGTTCGTCGGTGAGTTCGGCTGGGAGCTCTACTGCCCGACCGAGTACGGCGCCGGACTGTGGCGGACGCTGTGGGAGGCCGGTCGCCCCCACGGGCTCGCGGTCGGAGGCTACCGCGCGATCGACTCGCTGCGGCTGGAGAAGGGATACCGCGTGTGGGGCTCGGACATCACCGCGGACGACAGCCCGCTGGAGGCGGGTCTCGGGTTCTGCGTGCGCGACGACAAGGAGTTCATCGGCTCCGACGCCCTCGGCGAGCCGAGCAAGCGCCTGCGCTGCCTTGTGCTCGGCGACCCGAGATCGGTGGCGCTGGGCAACGAGCCCGTGCGCGTGGACGGGGAGGTCGTCGGCCGGGTCACGAGCGGCGGCTACGGCTACTCGGTCGAGCGCTCGATCGTGTATGCGTACCTGCCGCCGGCGAGCGAGCCGGGGACGGCGGTCGAGGTCGACGTGTTTGGCGCCTGGGTCGAGGGCGAGGTGGCGAGCGAGCCGCTGTTCGATCCGGCCGGCGACCGCGTTCGAGGACGCCACGCCGTTGGATAGAGCGAACAAGCGCCGCCGTCCTGATTGATGGGTACCGGCGTCTTCCGTAGCCCGTGCATCTCCGCTAGGGTGCGGCCGAGGGTGGTCTGAACGCGCACAAGGGGAGCTGAATGAGCTACCGCAGATCAGTGGCAATGCTGTCCACGGCGACCGCTCTCGGGGTGGGGCTCGTGGCCGGAACGGGCGCAGTCTCCGCATCCGCGACGACGCATCTCAACGGCACCGCCTCGCCGCTGGCGGCGACGAGCCCGCGGGTCGCCGCCGTGCCGGCGTCCAGCCCGATCACCTTCGAAGTCCAACTCAATCCCGCCGCGAGTGCGCGCGCGTTCGCGACCGCGGTCTCGACGCCGGGCAGCGCCTCCTACCACCACTACCTGACCCCGGCGCAATGGGAGCAGCGGTTCTCGCCGACGGCTCGTCAGGTGGCCGAG
>DATMGZ010000060.1:0-3128 GCA_035555155.1 Solirubrobacteraceae bacterium
GTCACTGAGGGCGAGGAGCGTCGCGAGCTCTGGGGACGGATGAATGACCAGTACGGCGGCTTCGATGACTACCGCGCACGGACGGCGCGTGACATACCGCTCTTCGTACTAGACCCCAAGTAGCTTCGACTGCGCGCGCCAAGAGCGCGACCGAAGCGATTCCGGTGGCCAGCGACGATCGCATTCGTCCTGGGTCGTGAGCAAACGCCGGCGATCGCGTTGGCGACGTTCCGATCCTCCGGGCGGGCCTGATCAGCGCCGCCGCGGACGATCGAGTTCGCCAAGCTTGAGCCGTCGCTGCGCGACAGTACGACGGGAGGTCGGTCTGGGGGATGACCGTGCTACGTGGCACGCTTGTTGGCGGGTAGTTCCAGGTCGAGCAGTTGGACGAGCCGGTCTCTGGCGGCTTGGTCCAACAGCAGCTGGTACCCGCGCCGGTGAGGACGCGCCTTGACGCCGGTTCCCAGTGCTCTCCTTATCGTGTCTTCGAGAGTCGCTGCAGCTGCGACGTGGTCAGGGGGCGGAGCTGCTGGCGCCGGTCGGGACTCTGTGCCGCGTGTGATTTCGGCTTCGAGGTTGCGGACAGACCAGCCGGTGTCGGCGGCGCGGCGGGCGAGCTGGCGTCGGCGGTGGTGGTCGGGTTCGGTCAGGAGCGCTTTGCCGTGACCCTTCGAGAGCCGACCGCTGTCGATCAGCTCGATCGCCTGATCTGGCAGCTCGAGGAGCCGGACCGTGTGGGCGAGGTCGCTGCGGCTCCGCCCGAGCCGGCGTCCGAGGTCGGCATTTGACACGCCGAGGTCGTCGAGTAGCGATGCGATGGTGCGGGCCTCCTCTATGACGGTGAGGTCGGCGCGGGTGATGTTCTCGATCAGCGCGAGCTCGAGTGAGACGGCGTCGTCGGCGGCATCGTCAACGAGTGCCGGGATCGTCTCACGCTCGGCTATCAGCGAGGCGCGCCAGCGCCGCTCGCCGGCGATCAGCTCGTAGCCCTCGGGTTCGCGCGGCCGCACGATCACCGGTTGCAGCACGCCGTGCTCCCGAATCGAGTCGGCCAGGGCCACTAGCGACTCCGTCTCGAAGCGCTGCCGGGGCTGCTTGGGGTTGGGGCGGATCTGATCGAGACGGATGTCCCGCAGCCGGCCGGCGTCACCGCCAGCGCCGGAGCGTGCCACGTGGCACGCACCGCCCGCGGCCAGCGGATCGTCGATCGTCAGCGGTCGTCTGGTCGAGGTCATCGCGCGATCGCCTCCGTGATCCGCTCGGCGAGGAGGTCGTAGGCGAGGATCGGGGCACTGTCGGGCGCGGTGACGGCGAGCGGCACGCGCGCGGCGGCGGCACGAGCAAATAGAGCTGACCGGGCTGGTACTCGTACGGCCGGTCGCAGGTTCTCAACCACCAGCGCCTGTTCGATCAGCCGGCTGCTGATGCGGAGTGGCTGCCAGCGTGTGAGAACCGGCATAAGGGCGGGCGATGGAGCGCCGAGCCGGTCGGTGAGCTTTCCGAGGGTTTGGCGTAGTTCGCGGATCCCGTGAAGCGACGCGTCGTCCTCGGCGCTGACGGGCGCGATGACGACTTTGGCGGCGACCAGGGCGTTGACGGTGAGCAGCCCGAGGTTGGGGGGCGTGTCGAGGACGATGTCGTCGTACTCGGCGATCAGCGGCTCGAGCGCGTCGGTCAGGAACCGCTCGCGGCCGAGCTCGCCGACGAGGCTCATCTCGACGCCGGCGAGCGCCGGCGCGGCGGCGATCAGGTCGACGCGATGGATGTCGGGGACGATTGCGTCGGCGGCAGCGGCACGGCCGGTGAGGACGTCAACGAGGTTGACGCCGAGCGAGCGTTCCTCGGCGCCGAGCTGGCGGGTGAGTGCGAACTGCGGATCGCTGTCGAGAACGAGCACGCGCCGGTACTGACGTGCGAGCAGCACGGCGAGGTTGGCGGCGGTGGTCGTCTTGCCAACGCCGCCCTTCTGGTTGCTGATCGTGATGATCATCCTGTTGCCTCCTTCGGGTTGATTTGGAGCCGGTCGTTTGGGGCGGATGCGTTGAATGCGTGGCGCTCGGCCTCGTTGGCGAAGCGAGACTCGCGGCCGAGCTCGGACGAGGTGGCTGCGATCAGGCGGCCGAATCGCTCGCTGATCCACGCCGCTGTTGCCGTCGGAGGGGCGAGCACGAGTCGTTGCTCGCTGTCGATGGCGACCAGCTCGATCGGCTCGAGCCAGATCGCGAACATGGACTCGCCAACGCGCCGATGGAGCTGATCCCGAATCTGCCGCCAGGCGTTCTGATCCTCGGTGCTCGGGACGGCGAGGCCTCGTCGGACCTCGTCGAGGTCGACGCGGACCCCTCGTCGTCGGTGCCGCCCTTGATCGGTGAGGTAGCTCTCCTCGATGATGACCCAGCGTTCGGTGCTCCCCCCTCTAGGGGGGTCGGGGGGGTTCCCGGTTCTGGGGTTCAGGGGTTCCCTTCCCGCGCGCGGTGGGTGGCGGGGTTTCTGGCGGGGTTTTGGCGGGGTTTTCGTCAGAAACCCCGGTCAGGATCGGACCCTTTCGGCTAGAAACCCCAGTCAGGATCGGACCCTTTTCGGACGAAACCCCGGTCAGGGCCGGACCCTTTTGGTCGGAAACCCCGGTCAGAACCGGACCCTTTGCAGCTGCGCTCGCGTCGTCGTCGACGTCGGCGACGCACTCCGGGCCGAGACGCTCGGCGCGAACAGGCGCGAGGAGGGGTCGCGCGCCCGGCGCCGCAGGTCGCCGGCGCCGCTGCGTGCTGATCGGCAGCGCGGTGTTTGCGTCGGCCGCACGGACTTGCCACCGGTTGAGCCGGCCGCGGCCGCCGCCGTCCTCGACGAGCTCGACCTCGCCGGAGGCCAGCAGGGCGCTCCGCGCCCGGCGGTAGGTGCTGTCGGCCAGTCCCGCCGAACGGCACAGGTCCTGGGTGCTGACGTCGTCGACGAGGCCCGAGTCGTCGGCGAGCGCGGCGAGCGTTGCGAGCAGCGCGCGGGCGGCTCCGCGGGTGCGGCTGTGGCCGAGCACGCGCTCGAGGAGGCCGGCGTTGATGTCGGCGTCCCACCAGGGACCGAACTGCGCGAACAGGGTGGTGAGCGTCGTCGTCTGTCCGCGGCCGCGCCCG
>DATMGZ010000061.1:0-6084 GCA_035555155.1 Solirubrobacteraceae bacterium
ACCGGCAAGGCGGATCTGGCCCTGCTCGCCGCCTGCCTGGTCGGGGCCTGCATCGGCTTTCTGTGGTTCAACAGCTTTCCGGCCAGCATCTTCATGGGCGACACCGGGTCGCTCGGCCTCGGCGGCGCGATCGCCGGGATCGCCGTGATGACCAAGACCGAGGTCCTGCTGATCCTGCTCGGCGGGATCTTCGTGATCGAGGCGCTGTCGGTGCTGATCCAGGTGATCTCGTTCCAGCTGTTCCGCAAACGCGTGTTCCTGATGGCGCCGATCCATCACCACTTCGAGCTGCAGGCGTGGTCGGAGACGAAGATCATCCTGCGCTTCTGGATTGTCGCGGCGGCGTGCGCGGCGATCGGCTTCACGGTCTACCAGCTGAGCCTCCGGGGGTAGTGGTCCCCGGCGGGAGCACCCGATGAAGCCGCGTCCGCCGCTGCCGCCGGGCCCGTTCCTGGTCGTCGGCCTGGCGCGATCCGGCGTCGGCATCGCCCTCGCGCTCCGCGCCCGCGGGGAGGAGGTGATCGGAGTCGATGCGGGCGCTCCCGGCACAACGGAACTCGACCTCGCGGCCGGAAGGCTTCGCGACGCCGGCGTCGAAGTCCACCTCGATGCGTCAGCTGACGCAATTGCCGCCCGTGCCAGAACGCTCATCAAGAGCCCCGGTGTACCCCAGGACGCGCCCCCCGTGGTGGCGGCGCGCCGGCGCGGCCTGCCGGTGCTCGGCGAGCTCGAGCTCGCCTGGCGGCTCATCCCCAACGAGTTCATCGCCGTGACCGGGACCAACGGCAAGACGACCACCACCGAGTGGCTCGGTCACGTGCACCGCGAGGCGGGGCTGCCCGTGGCCGTGGCCGGCAACGTCGGCGCCGCCGTGTCCTTGCTGATCGGAGTTGTGGACCCGGAGGCCGCCGTCGTGTGCGAGACCTCGTCCTTCCAGCTCGAGGACAGCGACCGGTTCGCCCCGGAGGCGGCGCTGCTGCTCAACCTCTCGCCGGATCATCTCGATCGGCACGGCACGTTCGACGCCTACGTCGCGGCGAAGCTCCGGGCCTTCGTGAACCAGGGCAACGACGACCTCGCCGTGGCCCCGACCGACATCGGGCTCGAGGATCTCGGCGGCTGCGCGCGCCGGGTCACGTTCGGCACCGGCCGTGACGCCGACCTCGCCGACCGCGAGGGACATCTGTGGTGGCTCGATGAGCCGCTGATCGCGGTGCAGGAGATCTCGCTGCCCGGTGCGCACAACCGCCTCAACGCGATGGCCACGGCGGCGACGTGCCTGGCCCGCGGCGTCGACGCGGGCGCTGTCGCCGACGGGCTGCGGACATTCGCCGGCGTGGCCCACCGGCTCGAGCGGGTGGCCGAGATCGACGGCGTCGACTACGTCAACGACTCCAAGGCGACGAACGTGGCGAGTACGATCGTCGCTCTGCGCAGCTACCCCGGCGGCGTGCACCTGATCCTCGGGGGCCGCGGCAAGCAGCAGGACTTCACGCCGCTGGCGGCGCTCGTGGCCGAGCGCGCCCGGGCCGTGTACCTGATCGGCGACGCGACCGACGAGCTCGCCGCCGCGCTCGAGCCCTCGGGCGTGGAGCTGCACCGCGCCGGCGACCTCGAGCACGCCGTCGCGGCCGCCCGCGCCGCCGCCCGGCCGGGCGACACGGTCCTGCTCTCGCCGGCGTGCGCGAGCTTCGACCAGTACCCGAACTTCGAGGCACGCGGCGAGCACTTCCGCGCGCTGGTCGAGAGCGGCCGCTGATGGCCGGGGCGGCCGCCGGCGCGCGTCGCAGCGCCACCGCGAAGCGCGGAAGCGGCTCAGCATCGGCGCCGGCCTCCGCGTCCAAGGCGGCGCGGCCTCAGGCCCGCGCCGCGACGCCCCCGCTCGAGCACCGGATCCTGATCACGGCGACGCTGTGCCTGCTCGCCTTCGGAGCGGTGATGGTCTACAGCGCGTCCTCGCCCCGCGACCTGCTCTCGGGCTCGGGCAGCGGAACGGCCTCGTTCCTGCGCTACCTCGTGTTCGGCGCGATCGGCCTGATCGCCATGCACGTGCTCTCGCGCCGTGGCCTGGCGATCTTCAACCAGCGCCTCGTGACGCTGATGCTGCTGGGCTCGTTCGGGCTCCTGGTGCTCGTGCTCGTGCCCGGCTTCGGGGTCCAGGTCAACGGTGCCCGCCGCTGGTTCGCGGCGGGGCCGATCCAGTTCCAGCCCTCCGAGGTGATGAAGCTGGCGATCGTCCTCTACGTGGCCCGCTTCCTCGCCGACCACCCCAAGCGGATGCGGAGCTTCAAGCAGGCGGTCGTGCCGATCCTCATGGTCGCCGGCCCGGCGTGCCTGTTGATCGTGGTCGAGCCGGACCTCGGCACCACCCTCGTGATCGTGTTCGCGATCACCGCGCTGCTCGTCGCCGGCGGAATCCCGATGCGCTATCTCGGCCTGCTGGCGTTGATCGGCGGTGCGCTGGTGCTGGTGATGGTCGTCGCGCAGCCGTACCAGCGCGCGCGGCTGACCTCGTTTCTGAACCCGTGGTCCTCGAAGTCGACCGCGGGCTTCCAGGCCGTCCAGGGCCAGATCGCGCTCGGCTCCGGCGGCCTGTTCGGCGTCGGGCTCGGGCGTTCGGTACAGAAGGTCTTCTACCTGCCCGAGGCGCAGACCGACTTCATCCTCGCCGTGATCGGGGAGGAGCTCGGCGTGATCGGGATCTTCGGCGTGGTCTGCCTCTACGGCATGATCGCCTACGCCGGCCTGCGGACCGCGCGCCGAGCGGCGGGCCGGTATGCGAAGCTGCTGGCGACCGGGCTGACGTCTCTCATTCTGTGCCAGGGAATCCTCAACATCTTCGTCGTGCTCGGGCTCGCGCCGCTCACCGGCGTGCCGCTGCCGTTCATCTCCTACGCGCCGACGAATCTCTGCATCATGCTCGCCTGCGTCGGGCTCCTGCTCAACATCGCCTCACCGGACACGCCGCGCCTCAAGGTCGTCGGGGACTCGCGGCGTGAGCCCGCCGAGGATCGTGATCGCCGCCGGCGGGACCGCCGGTCACGTCGTTCCGGCGCTGGCGGTCGCGGACGCACTCCACGCTGAGGGCGCCCAGGTCGTGTTCATCGGCGGCGAGCGCGCCGAAGCCGAGCTCGTCCCCGCGGCGGGCTACGAGCTGCAATCGATCCACGTGGAGCCGCTGCACCGCGGGCGCCCGGTGGCGGCCACCCGGGCGGCGCTCGTCGACACCGGCGCTGTGCGCGCGGCGCGACGGATCCTGCGCGAGGTCGGTCCGCGCGCGGTCATGGGCGCCGGCGGGTACGTGGCCGGACCGGTCGGGTTGGCCTCCGTCGGCCGCCGTATCCCGCTCGTGCTGACGGAGGCCGACAGCCACCTGGGGCTGACCAACCGGATGCTGGCGCCGTTCGCCCGGCGGGTCTGCCTCGCCTTCCCGATCGAGGGGCGCGACGCCCCGCGCTACCGCGTCACCGGGCGCGCGGCGCCGTCGCCGGCCACCGACCGCGCCGCGGCCCGGGCCCGGTTCGGGATCGCGCCCGATGAGACCTGCGTGCTCGTGTTCGGCGGCTCGCTCGGGGCGCGATCGATCAACCACGCGGCCATCGAGGCGTTCGCGGGCGCGGGCTCCCGCTTCCACGTCCTGCACGCGGCCGGCGAGCGCGACCTGCCCGACCTCGAGTCCCCGGGACCCCACTACGACCTGCGCGGCTACATCGGCGACTTCGGCGAGGCGCTGCTCGCCTCGGACCTGGTCGTGGCCCGCGCCGGCGGTTCCGTGCTCGAGATCGCCGCCCACGGCCGCCCGTCCGTGCTGATCCCCTATCCGCACGCGTCCGCCCTGCATCAGGACGAGAACGCCGCCTACTTCGCCCGCTCCGGCGCCGCTGTCGTGATTCCGGACGCGGAGCTGACCGGCGCCCGCCTCGGCGCGGAGGTCGGCGCGCTCCTGGCCGACCCCAGCGGCCTCGCGGCGATGGGCCGCGCCGCCGCGGATTTGGCCAAGCCCGACGCGGCGCACGAGATCGCCGAGGAGATCCTGGCGGCGGCGCGGCCGCGGTAGGGGCGGGGGAACTACGAATAACGCTCGGCCAACACCGCTCGCCGGCCGTAGTTGTCGGACACGGACCCGACCGCGATGCACGTCGTCGCCGATGGGCAGGACACGCCGTTGAGATCCACGACGGGGCTGGGTGGAGAGATCCCGGGGAGCGGTTGACCAGACCAACGCGAGCCGTTCCAGCGCTCGGCCAGCGCTCCCCCGACCGCTGTGCACGCCGTGCTCGTGGGGCACGAGACGCTGTTCAGAGAGCTGGAGTACCCGTACGGGTCAGTGGCAGAGAGCGGTTGGAGAGACCATCGATGGCCGTTCCAGCGTTCCACCACGGGAACCGTGGCGCCGGTGCCCTGGGCAACGATGGACGCCCCGACCGCGGTACACGCGGTTGCCGACGGGCAGGACACGTCCCAGAGCCAGTCGTAGCTGCCGGGGGTGGGAGTCTGCTGGATCGACCAGGTGGTCCGATTCCAGCGCTCGGCCAGGGTGCCGTATCCGTCGAGGCCTGGGGCGTCTCCGACCGCGACGCACCTCGCCGCCGACGCGCACGACACGTCGCCGAGGCCCGCACCCGCGAGCCTCGGCGTCCGCTGGATCGACCACCGCGAGCCGTTCCAGCGCCCGACCACGACAACGAACGAGCCGAAGTCCACCGACACGCCGTCCGTGGACGGTCCTCCGCCGACCGCGGTGCACGCGGTCTTGGACGTACACGACACACCGCTCGCGAGGAAGCCCTTCGGGGTCTGCTGGATGGACCACCGTGACCCATTCCACCGCTCGACGAGCGTGTTCGATGCGTGACGGCGGCTGCTGTACCAACCGACCGCAATGCAGAATGTCCGCGATGTGCACGACACATCCAGAAGTTCGCTGGACGTCGAGCCGGTGGGCGTTGGAGTCCGTTGGATCGCCCAGTTCCTCCCATTCCAGCGCTCCGCCAGCGCGACCCCGCGCGCAGGCGGCAATTTGCTTCCCGGCGTTACTCGGACCCCGACGGCGGTGCAGACGCTCGTCGAGACGCACGACACCGCACTGAGCGATCCACTGCCGGACGTGGGGACAACCCTCCAGCTGGCGGAGGCAGGCGCTGCGCTCGCCAGGACCAACGCACATGTCACACTGGCGCACAGGGCGCGAACGCCACGCACCGACACGATGTCATCCCTCGCTCGCAGGCACAGGTCATCAACCGCCATGACTCTTAGCGGTCAGGCTACCACCGGCGCCGCCCTCGCCGGCTGGATGGCCGGCGGCAACCTCCTGACGGCGTTCCGGGCCCGCTGAGCCGCCGGCCGGACCGGACCGGGCACGGGATCGTGACGGCCGACTGGCCTAGTGCATCTGGTGCATCGAGGACGCGGCGGGCATGGCGTGCATCGAGCCCATCGCGCGCATGGCGCCACTCGAGCCCGGCACCACGAGCCCCGGCACGCTGCTCGGGACCGCCGCCACCGCGACCGCGAGCACGAGCAGGATCGCTGCGGTGCCCCAGGTCACCGTCCGGCGCCAGGGGAGGGTCTTCTCGAGGGCGATCAGCGCGGCGACGAACGCCATCCACGCCAGGCTCATGATCCCGAGGGCGAACAGCGCGGCCATCAGCGCCCAGCAGCAGCCCAGGCACCAGCCGCCGTGACGCGAGCCCATCTCCAGGGCGCCACGCCGGCCCTCGCGCCAGTTTCCGAGCAGGAAAGCGAGCGGGCTGCGGCATTTGCCCAGGCACACGTTCTTGAGCGGTGTCAGCTCGTAGACGGCGGCGAGCGCGAGCACGCCGCCGGCCAGCCAGCGGCCGCCCGTGTGCCACGCCAGGTCGCCGCCGAACAGGCTCCGGCCGAGGCGGAACAGGCCGTAGGCCGCCACGCCCGCGGCGCCCCACACGAGCAGATACCCGCCCGTGAACAGGAGTGCCTGGCCGATCCCGCGCCGGCGGGTCATGGTCGTGTAGAGCGCGACCGTCGGCGCCAGCGACGGGAGCATCATCGCGGCCATCATCACCACCCAGACGCCGAGGAACCAGCCGAGCGCACCGAGGT
>DATMGZ010000062.1:0-2644 GCA_035555155.1 Solirubrobacteraceae bacterium
CCGAGGCCACATTCGAGATCGACGGCATCGAGGACCTCGCACGTACCGGTTGGAGCGTAATCATGAGCGGCGTGACCGACGAGGTCACGAACCCGAACGAGATCAGCCGCCTGAACGGACTTGATTTGGACTCGTGGGCACCGGGCCACAATGCCCATTGGATGTGTATCCGCGCGTTGACTGTTTCCGGGCGGCGCATCGTCCTGCCCCCCGAGGAGGTGCTCGGATACCCGGCATAGCCGCGCCGATCATCGGAGGCGCGATCCCGAAGTCCGTCCGGCCACGCCGCATCGCCGAGACCTTCGACGTCTTCAAGCCGAACTGTCTGCGACAGAGATCAACGCAATCGACTCCCGCGACACCGGCCGGCGGGGCGGACCCGAACCCGACCTCGTCAGCACCAACACCTCCCCCTCAAAGGCGAGAACTGATCGCGCCATCGGCCTGGGGCGCAGGCTGCGCCGCTTCCCGGAAAGAACTTCGCGCCTCTTTGACCTCCTTCGGCCACGGCACGAGAATCCCCGATCCTCTGCCGACTCCCGTGCAACGCGCGGGTAGCGCGCACGTTCCCGGCAGCCGATGCGCGGCCAGGCCGCGCTTCATGATCGAGCACTGCGCTAGCCGGAACACAGATTGCTTCAAGGCACGAAGCGGCATCCGGCGCGGCGAACACTCTAACGCCGACGGAGCTAAGCGGTCGCGATGTCGACATCGTCGGCCCGCGGAGCCTGTCAAGCCCGGTGAGACGCTTCGTGTTCGAATTTAGTGAGCGGCGGCCTCCTTCGTGTCGGCCGGCTTGTTGATCCAGGCGGCGCCCGGCAGCTCCGGCGGGACGGGCGGCTTGCGCACGAACCGCTCGGGGTGGCGCTGGTAGGCAACGTCGAGGACGACGGCGCGGGCGGCGTGCAGTTGCTGGGCCTGTCCGTGGTGGACGGCGGCTGGGGTCATCAGCCCGATCCCGGAGTGGCGGTGGGCGTGGTTGTACCAGTCGACGAACGTCCGGCAGTGGGTGCGGGCGTGGTCGATGTCGTCGAACCGTGCGGGGAACTCGGGCCGGTACTTCAGCGTCTTGAAGTTCGACTCCGAGTAGGGGTTGTCGCTGGACGTGTACGGCCGCGAGTGCGTGCGCGTGATGCCGAGGTCGGCGAGGAGGAACGCGACCGGTTTGGCGCGCTGCGGCGCGCCGCGATCGGCGTGCAGCGTCAGGATCTTCGGCTTGATCTGCTGCTGCTCGGCGGCCTGCTCGATCAGCGCCTTGGCGAGCTGCCCGTTCTCGCGGTACTGGACCGCCCAGCCGACGATGTAGCGGCTGAACACGTCGAGGATCACGTACAGGTAGAACCAGGTCCACTTCGCTGGGCCCTTCAGCTTGCTCACGTCCCAGGACCACAGCTCGTTCGGCCGCTTGGCGAGCAGTTCGGGCTTGGCGTACGGCGGGTGGGTGAGCTGAGCGCGCCGCTCCCGCACCCCACCGTGATGGGAGGCGAGGACCCGGTACATCGTCCGTGTCGAGCACAGGTAGGTGCCCTCGTCCAGCAGCGTTGCGTATGTCTCCTCCGGCGAAACGTCGACGAACCGCTCCGAGTGCAGAACCTCCAACACCCGCTCGCGCTCCGGGGCCGTGAGCGCCCGCTCCGGCGTTGGCCGCGGCCGACGCGACCTGCGCGCCGGCGGCCGGCGCCGGCGGTAGACGGTCGCTGGGGAGGCGCCCAGCGCCCGGCACGCCGGCCGGGTCCCGATCAACGGGGTCAGCTCCTCGACGGTGGCGGCGATCATCGCTCGGTGCTCCTCGGCGCGCTCTCGGAACCGAGCATCTCCTCCAACAGCGCTGAGACGTTTCCCTGAATCTCCACGACTCGCTTCATCTTCGCCAGCTCCGCCTCGGAGCGCTCCAGCTTGCGCTGCAACTGCGCGATCTCCTGGTCGCGCCGATCGACCGGCTTGCGGCCGCGCGGCTTGCCGAGCTCCTTCAGCGCACCGTCCTTGCGCTGCTTGCGCCAGTACGTCAAGTGCGACGTGTACAGCCCCTCCCGGCGCAGCAACTCGCCCACCTCGCCCGGCTTGGCGCACGCGTCAGCCTTGGCCAGGATCTCGGCCTTATACTTCGCAGTGAACGTCCGGCGCTTGGCCTGCTCGACCAGCTCCGGGTCGGGCACCCCCGCCGGCGCGGCGCGCCCGCCGGCCACGAATCCCAGCTCGCCTCCGGCTCCCTGGTCTTCGCGGCCGGCGACAGCAGCCTCAGGCGCAGCTCCAGCTCCATTCGTGCTCGTCTCCAACATGCCCGGCGTTCTCCGTTCTCGCCCTCAAGGTCAGTGATTCCTCGATGGTGAGCGTCTCGCCGGACGTTGACAGAGAGGGCGCACCGTCCCGGCGCTCGACAAGTTGAGCCAGGTGCTCTGATGATCAGGGCTGATCTTGCGGCGCAACCGGAGCCACGGTGCGATCGCTGCGCGCGCCGAATCGGTGTATGGGACGGTTCGATGCGTCCCGCGCCACGGACCGTCCTGGTCCCAGACGACGATGTACGCATTGTCTGGATCGATCGCTTCGACATCGAGCCGGAAGATCTCATCGCGGCGCAGGCCGCAATGCAGCGCGAGCGCGATCACCGCATCGAGCTGGAGTCGAATCGCGTGCGACCGGA
>DATMGZ010000063.1:0-11261 GCA_035555155.1 Solirubrobacteraceae bacterium
CCGTGTTCACGTTCTCGACCAATGGTCTGTGATCGCGGATCGCTTGTCGCCCGCTTCCCCCCGGCGCTACCATCAGCTCACGATGATCGAGATCCGGATCGAGGAGCGCTGAAGGCCATGAACGGACGCCATACGCTCAGAGCCTCCGACACCGATCGGGACCAGGTCGCCGAGCGCCTGCGCGTCGCCGCGACCGAGGGCCGCCTCTCGACCGAGGAGTTCGATGCCCGGCTCGGGGCCGCGCTCAAGGCCCGCACCTACCACGAGCTCGACCGGCTCGTCGCCGACCTGCCGGGCAAGAAGCTCGCGCAGCGTCGCAGCACGAGCACCGCCCGCTCGCTGGCCGGCTCCCACCCCGTGGCCGCGGCGGCAGTCGCCCTGGCCACGATCACGGTGGCGATCGCGGCGCTGGCCATCGTGGCGATGATCGGCGCGGCCTGGATCGTCTGGATGGTCTTCGCCTGGATCTTCTTCGGCGCCAAGCGCCGTCACACGCACGTGCGGCCCGGCAGGGGCGGCCAGATTCGCCCCGGCTTCGGGACCGAGCCGCGCTCGAGCGCGCCCAGCCGCTCGAGCTACTGGGCCTAGCCGCCGATCGCCCTCGCCACGGATGCGATCAGGAGTCTGCGGCCCGGTCGCATCCGGCCGCGATCATCTCAGCCCTTCTCTCCCAGTTCAAGCACGGCCAGGAACGCCTCCTGAGGCACCTCGATCCGGCCGACCTGCTTCATCCGCTTCTTGCCCTTCTTCTGCTGCTCGAGCAGCTTGCGCTTGCGGGAGATGTCGCCGCCGTAGCACTTGGCGATCACGTCCTTGCGGTACGCCTTGATCGTCTCACGAGCCACGATGCGCGATCCGATCGCGGCCTGGATCGGCACGTCGTACTGCTGGCGGGGGATCTTCTTGCGCAGCTTCTCGGCCATCGTGCGCCCGACCTCCTCCGCCTTGCTGCGATGGATCAGCATCGAGAGCGCGTCGACCGGATCGCCGGCGAGCAGGATGTCGAGCTTGACGAGGTCCGATTCGCGAAGGCCGATCAGGTCGTAGTCGAGCGACGCGTAGCCGCGGGTGCGCGACTTCAGCTGGTCGAAGAAGTCGAGCACGATCTCGGCCAGGGGCAGGTCGTAGGTGATCTGCAGCCGCTCGGCCGACAGGTAGTGCATGCCCGCGTGCTCGCCGCGGCGCTCCTGGCAGAGCTCCATGATCTGCCCGACGAACTCCTTCGGGGTCAGGATCGAGGCGCGGATGTAGGGCTCACGGACCTCGGCCACCTTGCTCGGGTCGGGCATGTCGTTGGGCGAGTGCACCGGGAGCACGGTGCCGTCGGTCAGCGTGACCTCGTACTCGACGCTCGGCATCGTGGCCAGCAGCTCAAGGTCGTACTCGCGCTCGAGCCGCTCGCGCACGATGTCCATGTGCAGCAGCCCGAGGAAGCCGCAGCGAAAGCCGAACCCGAGCGCGTCGGAGGTCTCGGGCTCCCATGAGAGTGCAGCGTCGTTGAGGGTCAGCTTCTCGAGCGCGTCGCGCAGATCGGGGTAGGCGTCGGAGTCGATCGGGAAGAGGCCGCAGAAGACCATCGGCTTGACCTCGCGGTAGCCCGGCAGCGGCTGTCGGGCCGGGCGCGCCTTGACCGTCAGCGTGTCGCCGACCCGCAGTGCGCTCACGTCCTTGATCCCGGTGATCAGGAAGCCGACCTCGCCGGCATGGAGCGCGTCGGCGGTCCTCATCTCCGGCGTGAAGAAGCCGATGTCGTCGATCTCGGCCTCGGTGCCGGCCTGCATCGCGCGGATCGCCTCGCCCTTGGTGAAGGTTCCGTCGACGACCCGGATGTAGGCGATCACGCCCCGGTACTGGTCGAACTCCGAGTCGAAGATGAGCGCTCGGGGGGGAGCATCGGGATCGCCCCCAGGGGGGGGTACGCGGGCGATCAACTCGTCGAGCACGTCGGTCACCCCCTCCCCCGTCTTGGCGCTGATCCGGCGCACCTCCTCCGCGGGCTCGCCCAGCAGCTCGGCCACCTCCGCGGCCACGCGCTCGGGCTCGGCTCCGGGCAGGTCGACCTTGTTCAGGCACGGGATCAGCTCGAGCCCCGACTCGACGGCCAGGTACGTGTTGGCCACCGTCTGGGCCTCGACGCCCTGCGAGGCGTCGACGACGAGCAGGGCGCCCTCGCACGCGGCCAGCGAGCGCGAGACCTCGTAGGTGAAGTCGACGTGGCCGGGCGTGTCGATCAGGTGCAGCTGATAGGCCTGACCGTCGCCGGCCTCGTAGAACACGCGAACGGCCTGGGCCTTGATCGTGATCCCGCGCTCGCGCTCGAGGTCCATCGAGTCGAGCACCTGGGCGCGCATTGCGCGGGGATCGACGGTATGGGTGAGCTCGAGAATCCGGTCCGCGAGCGTCGACTTGCCGTGGTCGATGTGCGCGATGATCGAGAAATTGCGAATGTGTGCCTGGTCGGCCATCGCGGCGAAGGTTAGGCGCTCGACGGCAGCCGCCCCAGACGGCCGAGCACGAAGTGCTGGATCTGGCGCGCCTCGGGGATCCGCACCGCCAGCACGAGCCAGGCGTAGAGCCCCGTCGCGGCGGCGATCGCGAAGCCGACCGAGATCACCTGGGCGGGCAGCGAGCGCCCGAGCGCCCCGTCGAGCACGCTCCATACTCCCCAGGCCACCGCGGCCATCAGCGCCGAGGCGAGCAGGATCCGGATCGTGATCATCAGCGTCAACGGGAGCTCCAGATGCCCGTTGAAGCCCGCCTTCAGGCGACGGATCTGGAGCGCGGTCATGACCGCGTTGGCGATCGCCGTGCCGATGACCAGGCCGGCGATCCCGAGTGGCTTGTAGAGCGCGACCGAGACGATGATGTCGACGATCATGTTCACCCCCGCCAGCCGGGTCGGGATCCACGGCCGCTGCACCGCGAAGAAGGTGCGCGTGAGGAGCAGGTTGAGGCCGCCGAAGGGGAGGCTGAAGGCGAACCAGAACAGCGCGATCGAGACGAGGTGGGTCGAGTGGGCGTTGAACGCGCCACGCTGGAAGACGAGCCGTGTGATCGGCGTCGCCAGCGCGACCAGCAGCGCCGCGCAGGGGATCAGCAGCAGGTTGATCTGGCGCATCCCGTTGCCGAGCGTGCGACGCATCTCGGCCGGAGCGCGCCGCGACGCCTGCCGGCTCAGGGTCGGGAACAGGACGGTGGCCACGGCGACGCTGAAGATGCCCTGGGGCAGCATGTAGATCCGGAACGCGTTGTCGATCGCCCGCGGTGCCTCGGGCGAGACGAGCGTGCCGAACACCGAGTTGAGCAGCTGGTCGAGGTTGACGATCCCCAGCCCGATCGTGATCGGGAGCATCAGGTACAGGACCTGCCGGACGCGGGGGTCACGCCATTCGAGCGTGAAAGCGAGCCGGAAGTCGATCCGACGCAGGGCGCCCGCGACCATCAGCATCTGCACGAAGGTGGCGATCACCCAGGCGATCGCGTAGGCGTACAGCCCGTTGTTGCCGTGGAAGTGCGGGTGCAGGACGACGAGCAGGACGAGGATCACGAGGTTCCAGACGGCCGGCGCGATGGCCGGGATCGAGAACTCGTCGTAGGACTGCAGGATCCCGACGAACAGCCCGGTGATCCCCAGCATCAGCACGACCGGGAACAGCACCTGCGAGAGCCCGGCCGTGAGCGCATCGAGGTGTGGCCCGAACGTGCTGCCGGTGAACAGCGGCATGATCGTCCCGGCGAGCAGGATCCCCAGCGCCGTCACCCCGCCGAGGACGATCAGGATGATCCAGAACAGCGTCGAGGCGAGCTTGAACGCCTCCCGCTTGCGGCCCTGCTGCAACAGGTCGGTGAACACGGGCACGAACGCCGCCGACAGCGCCGCCTGCGCGAACAGGTTCGCCATCAGGTTCGGGATCTGCGAGGCGATCGTGAACGCCGACGCGGCGGGGCTGGTGCCGAAGTAGCTCGCGGCGACGATTTCCCGCGCCAGCCCGACTACGCGCGAGATCCCCGTCGCGCCGGCGAAGATGGCGGTGTTCAGGGCCAAGCGGCGGCGCGGCGGGGCAGCACTCGCTGCGATCGTGTCGTCTCCCACGGGCGCGCTATAGTACGGACGCGCCGCGGCCTAACGTCGACCGCGGCTGCTTGCTGTCATGGCCAACATTCACTCTCAGAAAAAGCGGATCGAGCGCGCCGAGCGCGAGCGACTCGAGAACCGCCGCTACACGTCGAAGATCAAGACGTACTTTCACCGCCTCGAGAGCGCGGTGCAGGGCGGCGACGCTGCCGTGGCCGACGTCGAGCACCGCACCCTGGTGCAGACGATCGACAAGGCCGTCAAGCGTGGGGCGCTGCACCGGAACACCGGCGCACGCAAGAAGTCCCGCGCCGCCCGGATTCGTCGCGGCGCGACCGAGTAGCCCGGCGCGCGCACGCGCGATCAAGCTGCGATCCGCTGGATCGCCAACAGCGCCGCGGTGTCCTCGCCGGCGCCGCCGCTCCCACCACCCCGCGACGCGAGCTCCAGATCGGCGATCTCCTCGATCGCCCGCCGCAGCGACGCCGTCCCTGTGCGCCGCGCGTCGGCGATCAGCCGGTCGGCCGCCTTGGTGGGCATCCGCAGGCCGCGCTTGACCTCGGCGATCGGCCGCCCCTGGTCGATCGCCTCGGCGATCTCGTGCGCGGCCCGCACGCGCTGCGCCATCCAGTAGATGAGACCCGGCAGCCGCTCGCCCTGGGCGCGCAGCTCGAGGTAGAAGCTGGTCGCCGCGGCGGCGTCGCCGCCGACCAGCGCGTCGGCGAGCGCCCACGCCCGGCGCTCTGACGACGGGGCGGTGAGCTCCTCGATCTCGGCGTCGTCGACCTGGGCGCCCTCGCCGAGCTCGAGTGCGAGCTTCTCCAGCTCCCGGAGCAGCCGCTGCTGGCGCTCACCGACCTGGGCCACGAGTGTCTTGGCCGCGCCGGGGGCCAGCTCGATCCCCATCTCCCGCGCCCGGGCGGCGACCCACTTGGGCAGCTCCCACGGTTTGAGGCCGACCTCGGCGGAAACGTCGCCCCCGGCCTTCTTGACCGCGGCCGCGAGCTTCGCCGGCGCCTTCGCACGGCCGCCTTCCCGAGCGAAGAAGGTCACGGTCGTCTGGGGCGGCATCGCGGCCAGGGCCGACTCCAGCGGGGGGAGGTCCTTGTCCTTCCAGGTCTCGACGCCGTCGACGATGAGGAACCGCCGGCCGATCGCGAAGGTCATCGCGCTCAGCGCCGCCGCCACCGTCTCGGGGTTGGACTCCTCGCCCTCGAACAGCTCGAGCCCCTGGGCGCCGCTTCCGGCTTCGGCGATCTCCCGCAGCCGCGCCCGGCGCTCGGCGATCCGCCCGTGATCGTCGCCGTGGATCAGGTAGGCGGGCTTGAACGCGGGCACCCGGCCCAGTCTAGGGCGCGGTTGGGACGGCGGGGATGCGCGACGCGCGGCGGTGGCGGGCGCGAGTCCGTGCGAGTCCGTGGTTCTCCGCACCGCTCGGCGGTCCATTGCGGATGGCGGCGCGGGGGCACGCGCCTAGATTGGCCTCACAGCGACAGTCGGAGGACGTGAGATGGCGACCCACTTGGTAGATCGCGAGCCGCCCCCCAGGCCGCACGAGCCCAACTTCGACGATCACGTCGAGCGCGCGATCGGCGCCGACATGCGACTGATCTACGGCATCGGCGTACCCGTTCTGGCCATCACCGCACTGATCATCGTGATGGCGTTGAGCAAGACCGCGTGGGTCGACGGCGTCGTCCTCGTGGCGGCCGTGGCCGCGCTCGGCCTGGTCGTGTGGGGCTTCCTGCGCATGCTGCGCGACGACGGCCCCGACGAATCCCCGGCCGACTGACCGACCGACCGACTGACCGAGGCGCCGGGCGGCGGGCCGGCGCCGGCGGGCCGGGGCCGGCGGGCCGGCGGTGGCGCCGTGCCGGCGCCGGGCCGGCGCCGGCGAGGTGCGCCGCGCGAAGTGTTGCAACTGAGTTTCGGGGGCCGGAACTCAGTTGCAGCGCTTTGCCTGATCGAGCGCCAGCGCCACCGCGCCCGCCGGCGACTCCGCCACCCTGATCCCGCCGATCTCCCAGGTGCCGAGACCGACCACCGGCACGCCGGTCTTCAGCGCCAGCGCGACCTCGGACAGGGTGCCGTAGGCCCCTCCGACGGCGATGACGGCGTCGGAGGTGCGGATGATCAGGCCGTTGCGGAGCTCGCCGAGCCCGGTCGCGATTGCGATCGCCACCCACGGGTTGGCCTCGCGGCGGTGCCGGCCGGGCAGGATCCCGAGCGTGAGTCCGCCGGCGCCGGCGGCGCCCCGGCAGGCTGCGGCCATGACACCCGCGCCCCCGCCGCACACGAGGACCGCGCCGCCCTCGGCCAGCGCGGCGCCAACCGCCTCGGCGGTCGCCTCCTGATCCGGCGTCGCGTCAGCCGGACCGACGACCGCGATATACGGCGCCGCCGCCGGCGCGGCGGGGCCCGGCACCGGCGCTCCGGAACCCCGCACCGACATCGCTACCGAACGACGACGTTGACCAGCTTGTCGGGCACGACGATCACCTTCACCACCTGGTGCCCGTCGACGTGGGCCAGGACGCCGCGGGATTCGAGTGCGAGGCGCTCGAGCTCCTCGCGTGCGCTCCCGGTCGGCGCCGGGACGCGATCGCGAACCTTGCCGTTGACCTGGCACACGAGCTCGAACGTATCCGCGACGAGCATGTCGGGGTCGGCCTGCGGCCAGGGCTGCTCCCAGGCCCGCGTGCCGGTGAGCAGCTCGTACACCTCGGCGCCGAGGTGCGGCGCGAACGGGAACACCAGCGATGCCGCGGTCGCGGCGGCGAAGCGCCGCGCGGCCACCTCGCCGCCGTCGGGGTTGCGGTCGATGTCGCGATAGACCTCGTTGACCAGCTCCATGATCGCGGCGATCGCGGTGTTGAACGCGAACCGGCCGCTCATGTCGCCGGTCACCTTGTCGATCGCCCAGTTGGCCTTGCGCACGAGGGCCAGCGCGTCGCCCTCGGGATGAGGGGGCTGCTCGGCCACCGCGGGCGAGGGGGTGAACGAGCCCGACGCGGCGCCCAGCTCGTCACCGAGCCGCCACAGCCGCGCCAGGAACCGGTGCACACCCTCGAGCGACTTCTCCGACCACGCGGCATCCTGATCGGGCGGCCCGATGAACAGGGCGTAGCAGCGGGCCGCGTCGGCGCCGAAGCGCTCGACGATCGGCGCCGGCGAGACGACGTTCCCGGCCGACTTCGACATCTTGGCCCCGTCGGGTCCGAGGATCATCCCCTGGGTGAACAGCGCGCGGAACGGCTCCTGTACGTCGAGCAGATCCATGTCGGCGAGCGCCTTGACGAAGAAGCGCGCGTACATCAGGTGCAGGATCGCGTGCTCGATCCCGCCGATGTACTGGTCGACGGGCATCCACGCGTTGACCACCTTCGGGTCCCACGCCGCCTCGTCGTTGCCGGCGTCGCAGTAGCGCAGGAAGTACCAGCTCGAATCGACGAACGTGTCCATCGTGTCGGTCTCCCGCCGGGCGGGGCCGCCGCAGATCGGGCAGGTCGTGTTGACCCAGTCCTCGGCCGCGGCCAGCGGCGAGCGCCCGCGCGGCTTGTAGTCCTCGACGTCTGGCAGCTCGACCGGCAGCTGGTCCTCCGGCACGGCCACCATGCCGTGGGTGTCGCAGTACACGATCGGGATCGGGCAGCCCCAGTAGCGCTGGCGCGAGACGAGCCAGTCGCGCAGACGGTAGTTGACCGACGCGTGGCCGATACCCTCGCGATCGAGCCAGGCGATGATCGCCTCCTTGCCCTGGACCGCATCGAGCCCGGTGAACTCGCCCGAGTTGATCAGCCGCTCGTGCTCGCTGTGGGCGATGAATGCCTCGTCGGCGGGCGTCTCCATGCCGTCAGGGGGCGCGATCACATGGCGGATCGGCAGGTCGAAGGCCCGAGCGAAGGCGAAGTCGCGCTCATCGTGCGCCGGCACCGCCATGATCGCCCCGGTTCCGTACTCCATCAGCACATAGTCGGCAACGAACATCGGGATCTGCTCGCCGTTGACCGGGTTGGTCACCGTCCGCCCCAGCGGAACGCCGGTCTTCTGCTTCTCGGCCGCGCCACGCTCCTCGGCCGACTCGCTCAGCGAGCGGTTGACGTACTCGTGCACGCGGTGCTCGTACTCCGTGCCGGCGGCGAGCCGGAACACGTCGGGGTGCTCGGGCGCCATCACGAAGAACGTCGCCCCGAACAGCGTGTCCGGGCGGGTGGTAAACACCGGGTAGTCGATCCCCAGCTCCTCGTTTCGGAACGTGACCTCGGCGCCGACGCTGCGACCGATCCAGTTGCGCTGCATCCGCTTGACGTGCTCGGGCCAGTCGATCGCGTCGAGATCGTCGAGCAGCCGGTCGGCGTAATCGGTGATGCGAAAGAACCACTGCTCCAGCTGGCGCACCTCGACCTCGGCGCCGCAGCGCTCGCAGCGCCCGTCGATCACCTGCTCGTTGGCGAGCACGGTCTGGTCGTTGGGGCACCAGTTGACCGCCGCCTCCTTGCGATACGCGAGGCCGCGCTCGAGCAGCTTCAGGAAGATCCACTGGGTCCAGCGGTAGTAGGACGGCTCGTGGGTGGCGAACTCGCGTGACCAGTCGATCGAGATCCCCCACGAGCGGAACGCGCGCTGAAAGGCGGCGATCGAGTCGTCGGTCGACTTGCGTGGGTGCACGCCCGTCCGGATCGCGTGGTTCTCGGCCGGGAGACCGAACGCGTCGTAGCCCATCGGGTGAAGCACCCGGCGGCCTGTGCGGCGGTGGAAGTGGGCGATCGCGTCGCCGAGCGAGTAGTTCTTCAGGTGCCCGATGTGGGGCTCGCCGCTCGGGTAGGGCAGCATCTCGAGCACGTAGGACTTCTCGCGGCGGTCGGGCTGCGGATCGTTCGACACCTCCCACGTGTGCTCACGCGCCCACAGCTCCTGCCACTTGGGCTCGATCGTCCTGGGGTCATAGCGGCGCTCGGACATGCTGGGGCTGAGGTTACTTCGTGCACCTGTTCACGAGTTCGCCGGTCGGGCCGGTCGGGCCGGGCGCCGGTGGCTTTCTTGCGGGGGCCGCAGCGGCCGCGCTCTACCATGACGGCGTGCCCGACGAGGAACGCTCGACGGCCCAGGATCCCCCCGCAGTGCAGGGAGATCTCAGCGTGCCACCCGCGCCCGCGCGGCGGCCGGGCGTGCGGGCGAGCAGCGCGGCGGCGGCCGCCGATCAGGTGGCCTCGATCGTGGCTGCGGCCGAGGCCTCGGCGGAGCGGCTGCGGGCCCAAACCGAGCAGCGGGTCAAGGAGCGCATCGCCGAGGGCGAGCGAGCGGCCCAGAACCGCGTCCGGGCGGCCGAGGAGGAGGCGTCGGAGATCGTCCGCTGGGCCCAGGAGGAGGCGGCCAAGGTGTCCAAGGACGCCGCCGCCCACGCCGCCAAGGTCAAGCAGCAGATCACCAGCGAGGCGCTGACGATCGTGGCCAAGGCCCAGGACGACGCCGACTCGACGCTCAAGCAGGCGAGCGAGGCCGCCACAGCCACGCTGCAGGAGGCCGAATCCAAGTCATCCGAGCTGCTGCGCGACACGCGCGTGACCGCCAGCGACGTGCGCACCGAGGGCATGGAGCTGGTCGGGAACCTGCGCGAGATGGCCGACTCGCTGCGCTCCAACGCCGATCGGCTGCTGCGCGACGTCCAGACGATCCACTCGAGGATGCTGGCCCAGATCGACCGCGCGGACGGCGGCGCGAGCCGTTCGCCATCGCCGGGCGCGCGCCGCTCCGAGCCGGCGTCCCGCATGCGCGGCCGTGACGTTCCCGCGCTATCGGGCGACGGCGAGGTGCTCGACGTGCCGGAGTTCATCCCGCGCCGCTAACCCGCGCCGGCAGGACGTGTATTACCCTAGAGCGGTATTCCGCTTTCGAAGGGGCTATAGCTCAGTTGGGAGAGCGCGTGACTGGCAGTCACGAGGTCGCCGGTTCGAGCCCGGCTAGCTCCACTCACACCAGGACGCGGTCCGGACGGGACCGCACACGAGGGGGAGGATCGGGTGACGGTCTCCGAGCGCGGTGGTGACCCGGGTCTCAGCCAGGAGCAGTTCGAGCGTCTGTTCGGCGAGCTCTCGACCTGGGGGCGGTGGGGCGAGGACGACGAGCGTGGAGCGCTCCACCACCTGACCCCCGGGTGCGTCGCGGCCGCCGCCGGGCTCGTGCGCGAGGGCGTGACCGTGACCCTCAGCCTACCGCTGAACACCGAGCCGGGGATTCATAACCCTGAGCCGGCCCTGCACTACATGACGGCCGCAAGCGGCACCGACATCGGCTCCGGGTCGCTGCACTTCCTCAAGGACTTCGTCGGCGTCGACTACCACAACGACGGTCACTCCCACATCGACGCGCTGTGCCACATCGCCTACCGGGGCATGCTCTACAACGGCCAGCCCGAGGACGCGGTCACCGCCGACGGAGCGCCGGCCGATGCGATCGGCGTGCTCAAGAACGGCCTCGTCGGCCGCGGCGTGCTGCTCGACGTCCCCCGCGTGCGCGGCGTGCGCTGGCTCGAGCCGGGCGCGCACGTGTTCCGCGAGGATCTCGAGCAGGCCGAGCACGACCAGGGCGTCACCGTCGGGACAGGCGACATCCTGCTCGTGAACGTCGGCCACGCCCGGCGCCTGGCCGAGCTCGGGCCGTGGGACACCGCGAGCCTGAAGGCGGGCCTGCACCCCACGGCGCTGTCCTTCATCGCCGAGCGCCGGGTCGCCGCGCTCGGCTCGGACGGCAACAGCGACACCGCCCCGAGCAACACCGAGGGCATCGACTTCCCGATTCACGTGCTGGCCATCAACGCGATGGGCGTCCACCTGCTCGATTACCTGCAGTTCGCCGACCTGCGCGACGCCTGCGAGAACCGCGGGCGCTGGGAGTTCATGTTCGCCGCCGCGCCGCTGCGGATCGTCCACGGGACCGGCTCGCCGATCAATCCGCTGGCGATCTTCTAATTGTCGCTCGCCGGTGCGGGCCGCGCCGAGTCCCACGCCGCCAGGCCGCCGACGAGGTCGTGGACGTGCGTGAAGCCGGCCTGGGCGAGCACCCCGGCGGCGATCGCCGACCGGTAGCCGCTGGCGCACAGGACGACGAGCGGGCGGTCGGCCGGAAGCTCGCTCATCCGCTCGCCCAGCCGCGACAACGGCACGTTCACCGACCCCTCGATCCGCGC
>DATMGZ010000064.1:0-11120 GCA_035555155.1 Solirubrobacteraceae bacterium
GGCCCGCGGCCGGACGGCGATCCGGGGCAGCGGGATAGGCAGCCGCGCGGTCAGCCATGGCGGCCGTGGCAACGCGACTGTGCCGTCGGCCTGCCCGGCTCCCGCGCCGGCCACGGGGCGATGCGCGAGCGCAGCAGAACGCTCGGCAGGGCTCGAGTCCTGTCGCATTCCCCGCAATACTGCCCGGAAAGGCGTTGGCCCGGAGATCCGCATAGATTGGGATTCGGTTAAGCGCACCCGGGGCGGCGCTGTCGCGGGCTCGACGCCGCCCGACGCCCGATCCGCCGATAACCTCAGCTGCCGTGAGCGTCGGCACGCTAGCCCACGAGCTGCGCGACGACGGTGCCCGCCCGCGGTCGCTGTCCCACAGGGTCTCCGACCAGGTGGTGATCGTCGCCGGGCTGACCGTCCTCGCCGCCGTCCTGCGCTTCGCCGCGATCGGCCACCAGGGCTTCTGGTACGACGAGGCGAGCACCGCGCTGCTCGTCCACTTCGGGCCGATCAAGATGCTCCGGGTGATCCCGGCGCGGGAGTCGACGCCGCCGCTCTACTACTCCCTGGCCTGGATCTGGGCTCATGTCTTCGGCTCCGGCGAGGCCGGGCTGCGCTCACTCTCGGCGCTCGCCGGCACGGCCACGGTGCCGGCGATCTACGCCGCGGGCTCGCGGCTGATCTCCGCCCGGGCCGGGGTCGTGGCCGCCGCCCTGGCCGCTTGCAACCCGCTGCTCATCTGGTACTCGCAGGAGGCCCGGGCGTACGCGCTGCTGGTGCTGCTCACCGCGCTCACGGTGTGGGCGTTCGCGAACGCCCGAGCGCAGCCGACACCGCGCCGACTGGCGCTGTGGGCGCTGTTGGCCGCCTTGGCGCTGCTCACCCACTACTACGCCGTGCTCGCGGTGGTTCCCGAGGCGGTGTGGCTGCTGGCCGCCGGCCGGCGCGAGCGCCGCGTGCAGATCGCGGTCGGTGCGGCGGCGCTCGTCGGCCTGGCGCTGGTTCCGCTGGCGATCCGCCAGGCCGGCACCGGCCACTCGAACTGGATCGCGGCGATTGCGCTCGGCGAACGCCTCGGTCAGGTCCCGCCCCAGTTCCTGATCGGCTTCGGCGCCCCCGGCGCCGCCTGGACGGCGCTCGCGGGCGTCATCGTGGTCGCGGGCGCGGTCGCCTCGCTGGTGTGGCGCGCGGACCTCGACGAGCGCCGTGGCGCGGTGGTGGCGGCGACGATCGCCGGCGGCGGCATCGTGCTCGAGCTGCTGCTGATCGCCGGCGGGATCGACGACATGATCACGCGCAACGTGCTCGCGCTGTGGGTGCCGGTCGCGCTCGTGCTCGCCGCCGGCCTCGGCGCCCGCCGCGCCGGCGTGCTCGGCCTCGCCGGCGCCGCGGTGCTGTGCGCGACCGGGATCGTGGCGGCGGTCGGCGTGATGAGCGAGCGCAACCTGCAGCGTCCCGACTGGCGGGGACCGGCGCGGGCGCCGGCCGCGCGATCCTCGTGCAGCACTACCGCGAGCTGCTGCCGCTCTCGCTCTATGTGCCCGGCCTCGAGAGCTTCCCCCGTCGCGGCTCGCGGGTCTCCGAGCTCGACGTGATCTCGATCGCCGCCCCGCGGGTGCGACTGTGCTGGTGGGGCGCGGCCTGCAACCTGACCGGCTCGCACCTGCAGAGCGCGTATCCGATACCCGGCTTCCGGATCGTCTCCCGCACCCAGGCGTTCCAGTTCACCGTCCTGCGGATGGTCCCCGCGACGCCGGTGCGACTGACCTCTCAGATGGTCTCGCGGGCGCTCACGACGACGTCGCTGCACCGCGACGAACTGCTTCTCCAGCCTCCCGGCTGAGCTCCGCGACCTCCCCCGCGGTGAGGCGCCGGAAGGCGCCCGGCCGCAGATCGCCGAGCTCAAGCGAGCCGAAGCGCACGCGCTGGAGCCTCGACACGCGGTGCCCGACCGCCTCGAGCATCCGCTTGATCTGGCGCTTGCGGCCCTCGTGGATCGTGATCTCGAGCGTGTCCGGCGCGAGCCGCCGCGCGCGGGCCGGGGCGCTCATCCCGTCCTCGAGCCGGACCCCGTCCCGTAGCGCCCGCAGCGCCCGGTCGCGCACGGGCCCCTTCGTCACCACGACCCGGTAGGTCTTGGGGACCTCGAAGCTCGGATGGGTGAGCCGGTGGGCCAGCTCACCGTCGTTGGTGAGCAGGATCAGGCCGGTGGTGTCGAGATCGAGCCGGCCGACGGGATACAGACGCGACGCCGAAGGTACGAGCGAGACGACCGTCCGGCGGCCCTGCGGGTCGCTCGCGGTCGAGATCACGCCCGCGGGCTTGTTCACGGCGTAAACGACGCGCGAACTCGAATCCTGCACGCGCTCGCCGTCGAAGCAGATCGCCTCCCCGCCGGACACGTCGCGAGCGGGATCGGTGACGCGCGAGCCGTCGACCGTGACCCGGCCGGCCCTGATCAGCTCCTCCGCGGCGCGCCGTGAGGCGACGCCGGATGAGGCGAGGTACTTCGCCAGTCGCACGCCCTGGCACCATAGACGGCATGGATCTCGTTTCGCTCGAGCAGACGCTGGCCGAACTCGGCCAACCCGCCTACCGTGGCCGGCAGGTATGGAGATGGGCGGCGCAGGGCGCCGCCTGTTTTGAGGACATGACCGACCTGCCGCGCGATCTCCGCGCGACGCTGGCCGAGCGGGTGCCGTTCTCGAGCCTCGCGGTGATCGGGGAGGAGCGCAGCCGCGACGGCACCGTCAAGACCCTGTTCCAGACCCACGATGGGCGCCCGGTCGAGGCCGTCCTGATGATCTACCGCGACGGACGGCGGTCGCTGTGCCTGTCCTCGCAGTCGGGCTGTCCGCTCACCTGCACCTTCTGCGCCACCGGCCAGATGAAGTTTCACCGGAACCTGACCGCCTCGGAGATCGTCGACCAGGCACTGCACTTCCGGCGCATGGGCTCGGTCGACCATGCCGTGTTCATGGGCATGGGCGAGCCGATGATGAACCTCGACCACGTGCTGGCCGCCTGCCGGCGCCTGCCCGACCTCGGCATCACCCATCGCCGCACCGCGATCTCGACCGTCGGCTGGATCCCGGGGATCGAGCGCCTGGCCGAGGACCCGATGCCGATCCGCCTGGCGCTGTCGCTGCACGCCGCCGACGCGGCGCTGCGCTCGGAGCTGATGCCGGTCAACGACCGCTATCCGCTGCCCGACGTGCTCGCCGCCTGCCGCTCCTTCTACGAGCGCAAGCACCGCCAGGTGTTCGTCGAGTACGTGATGCTCGGGGGCGTCAACGACTCCCACGCCCAGGCGATGGCCCTGGCCGAGGCGCTCGATCCGCGCATGTTCAAGGTCAACCTGATCCCCTACAACCCGACCGGCTCGGAGTACCACGGCTCGAGCCCAAAGGCGATCGCCGCGTTCAAGGACGAGCTCGAACGCCACGGGATCTCGGCCACCGTGCGGCTGACCCGCGGCCAGGACATCGACGCGGCCTGCGGGCAGCTGGCGGCGCGAGCGGGCGAGCGGGCGATCCGCTAGCCGGCGCCGGCGCGGGCCTCGCCGGCCCGCATCAGGCGGTCGCGCAGCTCCGCCTCGATCTCCGGCGAGGGATCGAACGCCGACGCGTCGGGCAGCTCCTCGATCGATTGCAGCCCGAACAAGCGCAGGAACAGATCGGTGGTGCGGTACAGGATCGCCCCGAACTGCGAGCGCCCGGACTCCTCGACGAGGCCGCGTTCGAGCAGCGTCGCCGCCGCTGACTCGGCGTTCACGCCGCGGATGCGCGCGATCTCGGGACGCGAGACCGGCTGCAGGTAGGCGATGATCGCCAGCGTCTCGGCCTGCGCCGGGGTCAGCGGCGGGGTCCGCGGCCGGGCCAGCAGCCGCCGGGCGGCGGGCTCGGCGTCGGGGTGGGTGGCGAGCACGTAGCCGCCGCCCAGCTCGCGCAGGACCAACCCGCGGCGCTCGAACTCGTAGTACTCGCGCAGCCGCTCGAGCGCGGTCACGGCCTCGTGCAGCTCGACTTCAGCCGCGTCGGCCAGCGCCGCCGCGTCGACCGGCTCGGCGCTGAGGAACAGCAGCGCCTCCAGGGTCCGCTCGAGCTCGGCGCTCATGCCGAGAGCTCCGTGCGCCGGGCCTGAGCGTCGATCGTGATCTCCCCGAACGGCTCGTCCTGGGTCCAGGTCAGCTCGCCCTGCTTGTAGAGCTCGAGCAGCGCGAACAGGGTCACCGCGACCGTCACCCGGTCGGCCCGCGCCACCGCGGCGTCGAACGTGAACGAGCCGTGGCGCAGCAGCGCCCGCAGGTGGGCGAGGCGCTCGGAGACGCTCACCTTGGCCACCGTCATGTGCCGCACGTCGACCGGCTTGGGCAGCTCGAGCAGGCCGCCGAGCGCAGCGGCGAGCAGATCGGGGTCATACACGGCGCGCGCGTCGGCCAGCGAGGCCCGCCGCAGCCACGGCGGCAAGGGCGCGGAGCGGAACCGGAACGCCGACTCGTCCTCGAGCCGGTGGGCCAGGTGCTCGGCCACCGCGCGGTAGCGGTGGGCATCGAGCAGCCGGGCCAGCAGCTCCTCGGCGGCCTCACCCGGATCGAGGTCGATCTCCTCCGCTTCCTCGCCCGGCAGCATCAGCCGCGATTTCAGCTCCAGTAGGGCGGCGATCAGGACCAGGAACTCGGTCGCCGCCTCGAGATCGAGCTCGCCCCGGCGCTCGAGATGGTCGATGTAGGAGATCACGATCTCGGCCAGGTCGACCTCCAGGAGGTCGACCTCCTCGCGCAGGATCAGCGTCAGCAGGAGGTCGAATGGACCCGCGAACACGTCGAGGTCCAGCTCGAGGTCGATCAACCGCACGGCGCAGACGTTACAAGCGCTACCGGACCGGCCCGAAGCCCATCGCCGCGCGGACGTCGGCGAGCGTGTCGGAGGCGATCACGCGGGCCTTCTCGGCGCCGGCGTCGAGGATCGCGTCGAGCCGCTCGACGTCGTCGCGCAGCTCGCCGTAGCGGGCCCGGACCGGGGCCAGGAAATCGACCACCGCGTCGGCCACGGCCTGCTTGAAGGCACCGTAGCCCGAACCCTCGAACTCCTGTTCGACCTGCTCGGGGGCGATCCCGCGCACGGCGGCCAGGATCTCGATCAGGTTCGAGACCCCCGCCTTCTCCCGCGAGCGCCTGATCTCGGTGCCCGAGTCGGTCACCGAGGCGCGGAGCTTCTTGACCACGACCTCGGGCGGGTCGAGCACGAGCACCGTGCCCTGCGGGCTGCCGCCCGTCGTCGACATCTTGCGGTCGGGGAACTGCAGGTCCATGATCCGCGCGCCGATCTCGGGGATCCGGTGCTCGGGAACGACCAGCGTGCTCCCGAAGCGCTGGTTGAAGCGCTCGGCGATGTCGCGCATCAGCTCGATGTGCTGGCGCTGGTCATCGCCCACCGGCACCTCGTCGGCGCGGTAGGCGAGCACGTCGGCGGCCTGCAGCACCGGGTAGAAGAAGAGGCTCGCCGATACCAGCTCGCGCTGTGCGCCGGCCTTGTCCTTGAACTGGTGCATGCGATTCAGATCGCCCCACGAGGTCACGCTGCACAGAAGCCAGCACAGCTCCGTGTGCTCCATCACGTCGCTCTGGCGGAAGAAGATGCAGCGGTCGGGGTCGAGCCCGGCCGCCAGCAGGGTCGCGGCGGTGTCGTAGACCGACTCCCGCAGCGCCGCCGGCTCGAACGGCACACTGGTCGCGTGCAGGTCGACGATGCAGTAGATGGCCTCGCCCCGGTCCTGGCCGGCCACGTACTGCTGGATCGCGCCGATGTAATTGCCGAGGTGCTTCCGCCCCGTCGGCTGGATGCCCGAGAAGATGCGCATGATCTAGACGCGGCAGGCTACCCAGCCGCAGGCGATCGCGGCTAGCCGGTCAGTGCCTTCGCCGGCGCAGCCCGCTTCGCGGCGTCGCTGCGGGCCAGCCACCACGCCGCCACGACGCCGCCGACGGCCCCGCTGACGTGGCCCTGCCACGAGATCCCGTAGTGGGGCACGAGGCTCGACAAGAGCGCGCCGCCCCACACCGCGATCACCACAACGCCGACCAGCAGCTCCATCGTGTTGCGGTCGAAGAACCCCCGCGCGAGCAGGTAGGACGCGTAGCCGAAGACGAGGCCGCTGGCGCCCACGGTGACCGAGTGCGACGGTCCGATCAGCCACGTTCCCAGGCCGCCGATCACGACCACGATCGCCGTCACCACGGCGAGCCGCGCGGCACCCTTGAGCGCGATGAACACGCCCATGAAGACAAGCGGGATCGTGTTCGAGATCAGATGCGGGAAGCCCGCGTGCAGGAACGGCGCCGTGAAGATCCCCCATAGGTGCGAGACGCTGCGCGGATAGATGCCGTCGTTGTCGAGCTGCTGGCTGTCGATCGCGTTGATCACCTCGACCAGCCACATCACGGCGACGATCACCAGCAGCAGCTGGATCCCCTCGCGCTCCTTCTCGTGCTTGCCCGGCGCCTTGGGGGCGATCGGGCGCTTGGTCGGGCTGGTCACGCTCATGGACACGATTCTCGCAGGCCCGGGGGCGCGGGCCGGCGGATTCTTATGGTGCTGTTCAGTGTGTTGGGCGCCTCCCAGACGAACGACGGCCGGGGACGGAGGCTGGTTGGGGCGATTGTGGGTGGCGGGACCGGCGCCCGCCGGCGGATCCGCGTCGCGTCGCCGCCGGCGCGCGCGCATTGCGCGCGTCGGGCGATGCACCGGATTCTGACGGTGCTCATGTCGACAAACCACCCCGCCCATTCCGCTCCTCGGCCATGTAAGCGCCGGGGAGGCGCTTAGGTGGCCAAGGAGCCTCGGAGGCCGCTCAATTTGTCGACTTATGCACGCATTTCACGACTACGCGCCGCCCCGAGGCGCCCGCACCGTCGGCCCCGCCACCCCTCTTCCCAGCCGGCGTGTACGCACCGTACCGACGCCGCGCAACACAGCCAGGTACAGCCCGCCTCAGACCCCCGCCAGCACCGCCACCGCCACCGCCAGCGCCACCTCGGCCCGCTCCTGCAGTGAGGCCGCGGTGACGAACTCGCCCGGGGTGTGGGCGCCGCCGCCGCGCGGGCCGAGACCGTCCACGGTCAACGGGATCGCGGCGGCGAAGTGGCTCGCGTCGCTGGCGCCGCCGCGGGAGACGGGCGCGATCGTGCGGCCGAGGCGTGCGGTCGCGCCGGCCAGCAGGCCCTCGGTCGCCCCCCGGCTGTCCATGCCGGGCCACTCGCGCAGCAGCTCGGGCTCGAACCGGACCCCGTCGCGCTCGGACGGCACCGCGTCGCGGACAGGCCCGAAGGCCCCGAGCCGGTCGGCGCGCAGGTCGAGCATCAGCCGTCCCGCGGCCGGAACCACGTTGAGCGCGTCGCCGGAGCGCATCACGGTGGGCACGACGCTCAGGCGCTCGGGGCCGGTGGGTGCGTGGAACTGCGCCAGCTCGCCGGCCAGGCCGGCCAGGGCAAGCAGGGCGTTGCGGCCGTGGTCAGGCGCCGAGCCCGAGTGGGCCGAGCGCCCAAACGCATTGACCCGCAGGGTGCCGGCGGCCTTGCGGCGCACCACGACGCCCTCGGCGCCCGCGGGGGTCCGCTCGCCGGCCTCGAAGCAGAGGCAGGCGTCGTAGCCGGCGAATCGCTCCACGTGGCCGAACGGCACCGTGCGCCACTCCTCGTCGGTGACGATCAGCACGGCGAGCTCGGCGAGGTCCTGCGGCGCGGCGGCGAGCGCCCGGGCCACGCCGAGCGCGAGCACGACACCGCCCTTCATGTCGGCGGTGCCGGGTCCGTACAGCCGCTCGCCGTCGCGGCGCATCGGTGAGTGCGCCTCGTGGGCGATCACGGTGTCGATGTGGCCGAGCAGCAGCAGCCGCCGGGAGCCGGTGCCGGCGAGCCGCGCGAGCAGGTCGGGCGCGCCGCCGGGAGTCGAGCACTCAGCACGCTCGATCTGCGCCTCGGGCGGCAGCAGCGCGGCGCACACGGCGAGCGCCTCCTCGGCGCCCGTCAGGTCGCCCGAGGGCGTGGAGACGGCCACCAGCGCCTCGAGCTCGCGCTCGGAGTGCGCGGCGATCTCGGCGGCGGCCTCGGCGATCGAGATCGTCACGCCGGGCACGCTACCGAACGCCGCTCCCACGGCACCCGGGCCACGCTCACGCTGCGTCCCACGGCGCCAGCACGGTGCGATCCCGGCGCGGTCCAATCCCGCCCCGAGGCCGCACAGCAGCGCCACCGGACGCAGCGCGGTCAGCACCGCCGGCGCGACGCGGCCGCCGCGGCGGCGCGCCGGGCCAGCTCGAGCGCCTGATCCAGGGCGATGTGGGCGCCCGGCAGCGCCTCCGTCGCCTACAGCGCCTGGCGCACGACCGGATGGCGCGCGGCCTGGGCCTCGTCGAGCCGTCGCACGGGCGTCGTGTAGGGCGCGTTGCGGGCCACCTCGGGGTCCTCGGCCGCCTCGCGGAGGATCTCGGCCACGATGTCGGCGAAGCGGTCGAGCGTCTCCTTGGTCTCGGTCTCGGTCGGCTCGATCAACAGCGCCTCGTCGACGATCAGCGGGAAGTAGACCGTCGGCGGGTGCACGCCGAAGTCGAGCAGCCGCTTGGCCAGGTCGAGCGTCTTGATCTGCAGCTCACGCTTCATCGGCGCGCCGGAGAGCACGAACTCGTGCATGCAGATGCGGTCATAGGCGCTCGGCAGGTACTCCATCACGCCCTCGCGCCGCAGCCGCGCCAGCAGGTAGTTGGCGTTGAGCACGGCGACCTCGGAGACCTCCCGCAGTCCGGCCGCGCCGAGCGAGCGAATGTAGGCGTAGGAGCGCACGAACACGCCGTAGTTGCCCTGGAAGCCGCGCAGGCGTCCGATCGACTTGGGCCGGTCGTAATCGAGGTCGTAGTGGGGACCGGAGCCATTGCGCGCCTCGCGCACGACCACCTGCGGCCGCGGCAGGTAGGGCTCGATCCGCTCCGCCACGGCGATCGGCCCGGAGCCGGGCCCGCCGCCGCCGTGCGGCTGCGTGAACGACTTGTGCAGGTTGAAGTGCACGATGTCGAAGCCCATGTCGCCGGGGCGGCAGATCCCCATGATCGCGTTCAGGTTGGCGCCGTCGTAGTACAGCGTCGCGCCGACGCCGTGGACGATCCGCTCGATCTCCTCGATCCCCTCCTCGAACAGCCCCACCGTGCTCGGGTTGGTGAGCATCAGGCAGGCCACATCCTCGGTCGCCTTGTTGCGAAGATCGTCGAGGTCGACATTGCCGCGCGCATCGGTGCCGATCTTGACCACCTCGTAGCCCGCCATCGTCACCGTGGCCGGGTTCGTGCCGTGCGCGGTGTCGGGCGTGAGCACCTTGGTGCGCTGATCGCCGCGGTCCTCGTGGTAGGCGCGGGTCAGCAGCACACCGGCCAGCTCACCGTGCGAGCCGGCGGAGGGCTGCAGGGAGACGTGCGGCAGGCCGGCGATCTCGCCCAGCGACCGCTGCAGCTTCCACATCAGCTCGAGCGCGCCCTGCGCGCGCGAGGGATCCTGAAGCGGGTGCAGCCGGGCGTGGCCCGGGAGTGCCGCCACGCGCTCGTGCAGCTTCGGGTTGTACTTCATGGTGCACGACCCGAGCGGATAGAAGCCGGTGTCGAGGTCGAAGTTGCGCCGCGAGAGCCGGTTGTAGTGGCGCACGATCTCCGGCTCGGCCACCTCGGGCAGCCGCGGCGGCTCGGCGCGGCGGAGCTCCGCCGGCAGCAGCTCGTCCAGCGGCCGCTCGGGCACGTCGAGGGCCGGGGCCACGAACGCGCGCCGGCCGGGCCTCGAGCGCTCGAAGATGGTCAGTCCGTCGTCGCCGGGACGATTCATGCCCGCACCGCCATCGTCTCGAGCTCGGTCGCCACCGCCGCGCCGAGGACCGCGACCAGCCGATCGATGTCGGCCCGGGTGCGGCGCTCGGTGATCGCCACCAGCAGGCCGTCGGCGAGCTCGGGGTAGTCGCGGCCCAGCGGGTAGCCGGGGTTGATGCCCTGCTCGCGGCAGCGGGCGATCACGCGCTCCACCGGCGCGTCGAGCCGCAACGCGAGCTCCCGTACCACCGGCCGCTCGACGAGCAGCTCCACGCCGGGGACGGCGGCCAGCTGCTCGCGCGCGTAGGCGGTGCGCTGGAGCATCAGCTCGGCCAGCTCGACCAGCCCGCGGCGGCCGAGCCAGCTCAGGTAGATGACGCCGGCGAGCGCGTTCAGCGCCTGTGAGGTGCAGATGTTCGAGGTCGCGCGCTCGCGCCGGATGTGCTGCTCACGCGTCTGCAGCGTGAGCACGAAGCCGCGCCGGCCCTCGACGTCGGTGGTCTCGCCCGCGATGCGCCCCGGCATCCGCCGCAGCAGCGCCTCGGTGGCGGCGAAGAACCCGAACGACGGGCCGCCGAAGTCGAGCCGGTTGCCGAGCGTCTGGCCCTCCCCGACGGCGACGTCGACGCCGCACTCGCCGGGCGGCTTGAGCAGCGCCAGCGGGATCGGGTCACAGGAGCAGATCGTCAGCGCCCCGGCCGCACGGGCGCCGGCGGCGAGCGGCGCGATGTCCTCGACCACGCCGAGGAAGTTCGGCTGCTGCAGCACGACCGCGCTGACGCCCTCGTCGAGCGCCGGCAGCTGCGTGACGCCGTCGCGCAGCGGCACCTGCTCGATCTCCATCCCGTAGCCCTTGGCCAGGGTGGCCAGGGTCTCGCGGGCGTGCGGGTGCACGCCGCGAGAGACGACGAAGCGCCCGCGATGGTTCTCGAGCTTGGCCACGTATCCCGCCGCGGCCACCGCGCTCGGGCCCTCGTACACCGACGCGTTCGACACCGGCAGCGCGGTGAGCTCGGAGATCGCGGTTTGGTACTCGAACATCGCCTGGAGCCCGCCCTGGGAGATCTCGGGCTGGTAGGGCGTGTACGGGGTCAGGAACTCCGACCGGCCGATGATCGAGTCCACCAGCGCCGGCACGTAGTGGTCGTACATCCCGGCGCCGAGGAAGCTAAGCTCGTCCTCGGTGCTGACGTTGCGCTGGGCCAGCGCTCGCAGCTCGTCGTAGACCTCCAGCTCCGACAGACCGCCGCCCAGGGCGAGGGGGTCCGACAGCCGCAGCCGGGCGG
>DATMGZ010000065.1:0-7512 GCA_035555155.1 Solirubrobacteraceae bacterium
CCGGATCAAGGACGAGCTGTCCCGCGTGCAGGTGCAGACGCTCGAGCGCAACTGTGCCGAGTTCGGGATCCCCGTCTACTCGCTCGGCTCCGAGCACCAGGGGATCGTGCACGTGATCGGCCCCGAGCTCGGCGTCACGCAGCCCGGGATGACGATTGTGTGCGGCGACTCGCACACCGCGACGCACGGCGCCTTCGGGGCGCTGGCGTTCGGGATCGGAACCAGCGAGGTGGAGCACGTGCTGGCCACGCAGTGCCTCGTGCAGTCAAAGCCGCGCTCGATGCGGGTCCTGTACGACGGCGATCTCGGCTTCGGCGTCACCGCCAAGGACCTGATCCTCGGCACGATCGGCCAGATCGGCGTCGACGGCGCCGTCGGACACGTGGTCGAGTTCGCCGGCCCGGCAATCGAGGCGCTGTCGATGGAGGGCCGGATGACGGTCTGCAACATGACGATCGAGGGCGGCGGTCGCGCCGGCATGATCGCGCCCGACGCGACCACCTTCGAGTGGGTGCTGGGGCGCCCCGGCGGTCCCGGCGAGGTGCCCGAGAGCTGGGGCTCGCTGAAGACCGACGACGGCGCGACGTTCGATCGCGAGGTCGTCGTCGACGCGGCGGCGCTCAGCCCGATGGTCACGTGGGGCACGACCCCGGGCATGGTCGTGCCCGTGACCGCGTCGGTCCCCGAGCCGAGCGCGGAGCAGGACGAGCGCGCGCTCGAGTACATGGCGCTGGAGCCGGGGACCCCGATTCAGGAGATCGCGCTCGACCGCGTATTCATCGGCTCGTGCACGAACTCGCGGATCGGCGACCTGCGCGCCGCCGCCGAGGTGGTGGGCGGTCGCAAGGTCGCCGACAGCGTCTACGCGATGGTCGTGCCCGGCTCCCAGCAGGTGAAGCTGCAGGCCGAGCGGGAGGGCCTGGACGAGGTCTTCCGGGCCGCCGGCTTTGACTGGCGCGGCGCCGGCTGCTCGATGTGCCTGGGTATGAACCCCGACACGCTGGCGCCGGGTGAGCGCTGCGCTTCGACCTCGAACCGCAACTTCGAGGGCCGGCAGGGCCGGGGGGGCCGCACGCATCTGGTCTCGCCGCAGATGGCCGCGGCCGCAGCCATCGAGGGCCGGTTCGTCGACATCAGGGAGTGGAGCAAATGAGAGCGATCGAAACGATCACCGGACGCGTCAGCGTGCTGAACCGCGACGACGTCGACACCGACCAGATCATCCCCAAGCAGTTCCTCAAGCGCGTCGAGCGCACCGGGTTCGGCGAGTTCCTGTTCTACGACTGGGCCAAGCAGCCCGGCTGGGAGCTGCCGAAGAACCCGATCCTCGTCGCCGGGCGGAACTTCGGCTGTGGCTCGAGTCGCGAGCATGCCCCGTGGGCGCTCGAGGACTACGGCTTCCAGGCCGTCATCGCGCCCAGCTTCGCCGACATCTTCCGCTCCAACTGCACCAAGATCGGCCTCCTGCCGGTGGAGCTGACGGCGGCGCAGTGCGCAGCCATCCGCGACGCCGGCGAGGCCCAGGTCGACCTGGCCGCCCAGGAGGTGCGTTGGCCCGGCGGCTCGGCTCACTTCGAGATCGACCAGGAGATCAAGCACCGGTTGCTGAACGGGCTCGACGACATCGCCCTGACCCTCGGGGAGTCCGACGCGATCGAGGCCTACGAGCGCGACCGCGAACGCACCGGTCCCGTCACCACCGCGCTGTGAGCGGGGCCCCGGATCGCGACTGGAACGCGGCCACCTACGACCGCGTCTCGGACCCGCAGCTGGGCTGGGCGCTCGAGCAGCTGGAGCGGCTCGAGCTCCGCGGCGACGAGGTCGTCCTCGACGCCGGCTGCGGGTCGGGGCGGGTGACCGCACTGCTGGCCGACCGGGTGCCGCAGGGACGCGTGTACGCGGTCGACGTGGCCCCGTCGATGGTCGAGCACGCGCGCGAGGCACTCGGCGACCGGGCGACCGTCCTGTGCCAGGACCTGGTCGAGCTCGACCTGCCCGCGCCGGTCGATGCCGTGTTCTCCAACGCCACCTTCCACTGGATCCCCGATCACGAGCGGCGGTTCGCCCGGCTGTACGGACTGCTCACACCGGGCGGCCGGCTCGTGGCGCAGTGCGGCGGCAAGGGCAACATCGACGCCTTCCGCGAGGCGGCCGACTCGGTCGCTCAGGAGGAGCCGTTCGAGCACTGCTTCGTCGGCTGGTGCCGGCCGTGGAACTACGCCGGCCCCGAGGAGACCGCGGCCCGCCTCGAGCAGGCGGGATTCACCGAGGTCGCCTGCTGGCTCGAGCCCAAGCGCGTCGAGCTTCCCGACCCACGCCCATTCGTGTCGACCGTGTGCCTCGTTCGCCATCTCGACCCACTGCCCGACGGCCTGCGCGGCCCCTTCATCGACCGCGTGCTGGCGCGGACGGGTGTGCCGCTGGTGCTCGAGTACGTGCGGTTGAACATGGCGGGGCGGAAGGCGTAGTGAGGCGTGCCCGCCCTGGCGCCGGCATCCGCCCCGTAAGCTCCGCCGGTGGACTACGGGCACCTTCTGGTCGCCTACGAGGGATCGCCGCGAGGGGACGAGACGGTGCGGGCGGCCGACGCGATGGCCCGTCGGAGCGGCACCCGGCTCACCGTGGTGGTCGTGGTGGCGCTGGAGCGGCCGACGCGATGGGTGACGCGCTTCCCCCGGCAGACGGCGGTGTGGAACGACGTGCTGCTCGACGCGGCGCGGGCCGACCTCGATCGCGCGGCGCGGTCGCTCGAGGTGCCCGCCGAGATGACGGTGCTGTTCGGATCGACGGCCCGCGCGCTGGCCGACGGCGCGGAGGAGTTCGGCTGCGACGCGATCATGCTCCCCGCCCGCCCGCGCGGCCCGTTGACCCGGTTGCTGGCGGACTACCGCGCGGCCGCGGTGCGCCGCCGGGCGTCGTGTCCGGTGCTGCTGCCGGGGTGAGCGTCGCCGGCGATGGGTGGCGGCACGACCAAGTTCGCTCCGTCCGTGTAGCTTGCGGGCGCTGATGGCCGACCGCGATCCCCAGATCCGATGACGCCCCGGATCGTCCTGCTGGCCGGTGACGGGATCGGCCCCGAGGTCATCGCGCCCGCGGTCGAGGTGCTGAACGCGGTGACCGAGCTCGAGTACGAGGAGCACGTGTTCGGGGGCGCTGCGATCGACGCGCACGGTGTGGCACTGACCGACGAGACGCTCGCGGGGTGCCGACGCGCGGACGCGGTGCTGCTGGCCGCCGTCGGCGGACCCAAGTGGGACACCACCGATCCCGACCGTCCGCGTCCCGAGCAGGGCCTGCTCGGGCTGCGCAAGGGGCTCGGCCTGTACGCCAACCTGCGGCCCGTCCGGCCGCTGCCGGCGCTGTATGACGCCAGCCCGCTCAAGCGCGAGCGGATCGAGGGCACCGATCTGCTCGTCGTGCGCGAGCTGACCGGGGGCATCTACTTCGGTGAGAAGACGCGCACCGCGGACTCGGCCTCCGACGTGTGCACGTACACGCGTGAGGAGATCGAGCGGATCGCGCGGGTGGCGTTCGGCGCGGCGCGCTCGCGGGTGACGAGCGTCGACAAGGCGAACGTGCTCGAGACCTCGCGGCTGTGGCGCGAGGTCGTGCGCGAGGTCCATGCGCGCGAGTTCCCGAACATCGAGCTCGAGCATACGCTGGTGGACAACGCCGCCATGCAGCTCGTCTCCTCGCCGCGGCACTTCGATGTGATCGTGACCGAGAACATGTTCGGCGACATCCTCAGCGACGAGGCGGCGATGCTCACGGGCTCGATCGGGATGCTCCCGAGCGCCTCGCTCGGCGCCGGCGGTCCGGGCCTGTTCGAGCCCGTGCACGGGTCAGCCCCCGACATCGCGGGGACCGGTGCCGCCAACCCGCTGGCGATGTTCCTCTCGGCGGCCATGATGCTCCGGCACGGACTCGCTTTGGAAGCCGAGGCCGTGGCGGTAGAATCGGCCGTCGACCAGGCCCTTGCGGAGGGTCTGCGTACGAGAGACCTCGGGGGTGGCGCGTCGACAGACGAAGCCACCCGCGCCGTTCTCCAACATCTCTAAGGAGCATCTCGTGGAACAAGCCGACCTCATTTGGCAGAACGGAGAGCTGGTCGCCTGGGAGGACGCAAAGGTCCACGTACTGACGCACGGCCTGCACTACGGCACCGGCGTGTTCGAGGGTGAGCGCGCATACGAGACCGCGCAGGGGCCGGCGATCTTCCGCCACCGCGAGCATCTCGAGCGGCTGTTCAAGTCGGCCCAGCTCTACTACATGCCGATCCCGTTCACGCTCGAGGAGTTGCGGTCGGCCACGCATGAGCTGATCGCCGCCAACGGCCTGACCGAGTGCTACATCCGGCCGATCGCCTTCCGCGGCTACGGCCAGATGGGGCTCTATCCGCTCGACGCGCCGGTCGAGGTCTCGATCGCGGCGTGGCCGTGGGGCGCGTATCTCGGCGAGGAGAGCAAGCAGCACGGCATTCGCGCCAAGGTCTCGAGCTGGCGCCGGATCTCCGGCGATGCGCTGATCCCGCACGCCAAGGCCTCCGGCCAGTACCTCAACAGCGTGCTGGCCAAGATCGAAGCCTCGAAGGCCGGCTACCAGGAGGCGATCCTGCTCGACTCGCACGGCTTCGTGTGCGAGGGCTCGGGCGAGAACATCTACGTCGTGCGCGACGGCAGGCTCCTGACACCGCCGCAGACGGCCAGCATCCTCGACGGCATCAACCGTCGCTCGGTGCTGCGGATCGGCGCCGACCTCGGCTACGAGGTGGTCGAGCGCGATATCGCGCGGGCCGAGCTGTACCTGGCGGAGGAGATTCTGATGTCCGGCACGGCGGCCGAGCTCGTGGCCGTGCGCGAGGTCGACGACCACATGATCGGCACCGGCGAGCCCGGACCGATGACCCGCGAGCTGCAGCGCGTGTTCGACGATGCGCTGCACGGACGCGACCCGCGCTACCTCGAGTGGCTCGATGTCGTGAAGGTCCCGAGCAAGGCCGCGTAGAGCCGATGCGGTGATCCAGCTCTACGACACGACCCTGCGCGACGGCATGCAGGGCGAAGGAATGTCGCTTTCCGCGCAGGAGAAGCTGCGCGTCGCCCACCGGCTCGACGAGCTCGGGATCGATCTGATCGAGGCCGGCTTCCTGGGCTCCAACCCCAAGGAGGCGGAGCTGTTCGAGCTGCTGGCCGGCGAGCGGTTCGGCCACGCCGAGATCGCCGCCTTCGGGATGACGCGGCGGCGCGAGCTGAGCGCCGAGCACGATCCCGCGCTGCGCGTGCTGGCCGACTGCTTCGCCCCCGTCTGCACGCTCGTGGGCAAGACGTGGGCGCTCCACCTGGAAAAGGTGGTCAAGGTCGACCGCGAGGAGAACCTGCGGATGATCGCCGACTCCGTGGCGTTCCTCGTCGCCCAGGGCAAGCGCGTCGTCTACGACGCCGAGCACTTCTTCGACGGCTTCGCCGATGATCGCGAATATGCGATCCGCTGCCTGCGCGCCGCCGCCGAGGCCGGGGCCGCGACGGTGACCTGCTGCGACACCAACGGCGGCACGCTACCCGACCAGGTCGGCGCGTCGATGGCGGTGGTGCTCGCCGCACTGGCCGACGTCGCCGTCACAGTGGGCATCCATTGCCACGACGACGCCGCCTGCGGCGTTGCCAACACGCTCGCCGCGGTGCAGGCCGGCGCCACGCACGTGCAGGGGACGATGAACGGCTACGGCGAGCGCTGCGGTAACGCGAACCTCATCTCGATCATCCCCAACCTGCAGCTCAAGCTCGGCTACCGGTGCCTGACCGAAGCCCAGCTCGCGTCGCTGACGCCGACGGCTCACTTCCTCGACGAGCTGCTCAACTTCACCCCCAACCCCGACCAGCCCTACGTGGGACGCAACGCCTTCGCCCACAAGGGCGGGATGCACGTCGCCGGCGTCAACGTCGACCCGGCCACGTTCGAGCACGTCGATCCGGCCGTGGTCGGCAACCGGCGCGAGCTGCTCGTCTCGGAGCTCTCGGGCAAGGGCACCGTGCACGCCCGCGCCCGCGACGCCGGCATCACGCTCGACGGCGAGACGGCGGGCAGGGTGATCGAACGGGTCAAGGAGCTCGAGCACCGTGGCTACCACTTCGAGGCCGCCGATGGGTCCTTCGAGCTGATGCTGCGCAAGCAGACCGGCGACTACGAGCCGCTGTTCCGGCTCGAGTCGTGGCGCGCGATCGTCGAGAAGCGGGCCGACGGCCGCGTCGAGACCGAGGCGACGATCAAGATCTGGGTCGACGGCGAGCGCTACGTGCGCACGGCCGAGGGCAACGGGCCGGTCAACGCCCTGGACCGGGCGCTGCGCGACGCGATCGGCGAGATCCACCCCCATCTGCGCGACATCGAGCTGGTCAACTTCAAGGTCCGGATCCTCGACGAGGCGAAGGGGACCGGAGCCGTCACGCGCGTCCTGCTCGACGCGTCCGACGGCCAGGACGTGTGGGGCTCGATCGGGGTCTCGGAGAACGTGATCGAGGCGTCCTGGGAGGCGCTCGTGGACTCGCTCGAGTACGCGATGCAACCCGGACGGCGGCGGCCGGGGCAGCCGGCTGTCCGCTCCGCGCCCGGCTCGTGACCGACGCCATCCCCCTAGCCCGACCGGTCATCGGGCGTGCCGAGGAGGAACGCGTGCTCGACGTCCTGCGCTCGGGCCAGCTCTCGCTCGGCCCGCAGCTGCCGGCCTTCGAGCAGGCGTTCGCCCGCCGCCTGAATGTCGCCCATGCGAGCGCGGTGTCGAGCGGCACGGCGGGGCTGCACCTGGCCCTGCGCGCGGTGGGTGTCGGCGAGGGCGCGGAGGTGGTGACGAGCCCCTTCTCGTTCGTGGCCAGCGCCAACGCGGTCCTGTACGAGCGTGCGCGTCCGGTGTTCGCCGACATCGACCCGGTGACGCTGAACATCGACCCCGGCGCCGCGGCCGCCGCCGTCGGTGAGCGGACGGCGGCGATGCTGCCGGTCCACATCTTCGGCTACCCGGCCGACGTGCCCACGCTCGAGCGTCTCGGCCTGCCGATCGTCGAGGACGCCTGCGAGGCGCTCGGCGCCGTGTACGCCGACGGGATCGCGGTGGGCGGCCGCGGTCACCCGGCCGTGTTCGGCTTCTACGCCAACAAGCAGCTGACGACCGGCGAGGGGGGGATGGTGACTACCGGCGAGCCGGCGGTCAAGGTGCGGATCGACTCCGAGCGCAACCAGGGTCGCGCGCCGGACATGGGCTGGCTCGACCACGATCGCCTCGGCTTCAACTACCGCCTGTCGGACATCGCCTGCGCGATCGGGCTCGCCCAGCTCGACCGCCTCGACGAGATGCTCGCCGCCCGCGCGCGCGTCGCCGCGCTCTACCGCGAGGCGTTGGCCGGGCTCGAGGGGCTCGACCTCCCGTGCCCCGACAGCGACGGTGACCGGCGCGGATGGTTCGTGTTCGTGGTCCAGCTCCCCCGGGGAGGCGACCGCGACGCCACCGTGCGGGCGCTG
>DATMGZ010000066.1:0-15902 GCA_035555155.1 Solirubrobacteraceae bacterium
CCGTCTCGGCCGGGCCTCCCGGCCCGGCCGAGACGATGGTTCGCACAGCGCCATCAGACCATGGGCGACAAGCACATCGCACGGTTCGAGCCGGTCGGAATCGAGCTCGAGGTCGACGAGGACGAGACGATCCTCAACGCCGCGTTCCGCCAGGGCGTGATGCTGATGCACGGGTGCAAGGAGGGGCAGTGCTCGGCCTGCAAGTCCTTCCTGCTCGACGGCGAGGTCGACCTCGACCGTTACTCGACGTTCGCGCTGCCCGACTTCGAGGAATCGGAGGGCTACACGCTGCTGTGCCGGGCGCACGCGCTGAGCGACGTCGAGATCGAGCTGTTGCACTACGACGAGGAGGCGCTCCGCAGCGGCATGCCGATCGTCACCGCCACGGCCGAGGTGGAGGCGGTCGAGCCGCTGACCCGCGACATCCGCCGCCTGGTGCTGCGCCTGCGTGATCCCGAGCGGATCGAGTTTCACGCCGGCCAGTACGTGGACATCGCGATTCCCGGCCACGAGGGCGAGCACCGCTCCTTCTCGATGGCCAACACCCCCGGTCAGCCCGACCGGCTCGAGTTCATGATCAAGGTCTACGAGGGCGGTCGCTTCTCCGGGCTCCTGGAGAACGGGAACGGCATCAAGGCGGGTGACGAGCTGACCTGCACCGGGCCGTTCGGCATGTTCACCCTGCGCGATTCCTCCCCGCGCCGGCTCGTGTTCATCGGCGGCGGCGCGGGCATGGCCCCGATCGTCTCGCTGCTGCGCTCGATGGCCGAGAAGGGGACGACCCGGCCGGCCACCTTTTACTACGGCGCGCGCACGCCGGACGACCTGTTCGCGCTCGACGAGCTCGAGCGGCTGCGCGGTGAGCTGCCCGAGTTGCGGTTCGTCCCGGCCCTGTCGGAGGCCGGCGAGGCCGACGGGTGGGCGGGCGAGGCGGGGCTGATCACCGACGTTGTCGATCGACTCGAGTCCGACCTCGAGGACGTCGACGCGTACCTGTGCGGTCCGCCGCCCATGGTCGACGCCGCGATCGCGCTGCTCGAGCGGCGGGGCGTCCCCGAGTCACACATCTACTTCGACCGATTCACGACCTCCGCGGGCTGACCTGCGGGGACAAGAAAGGAACAGCATGCCTCCAGAGACGACCGTGACGCCGGAGCGCAGTGTCCCCAAGCCCGTGTTCACCGACGCCGAGGCGGGGGCCAAGGAGTTCCCGTCCTCGCGCAGCCGCTCCTACAACTACTTCGAGCCGCGCAAGCGTCGCGCAACGGTGTATGAGGACGTCACCGTCGATGTCCAGCCCGATCCCGAACGCCACCTCACCCAGGGCTGGGTCTACGCCTTCGCCGACGGCACGTCCGGATATCCACAGGAGTGGACGGCCCTGAAGTCGAACAACTGGCACTTGTTCCTCGACCCCAACGAGGAGTGGGAGCAGACGATCTACCGCAACAACGCCAACGTGGTGCGCCAGATCGGCCAGACGCTGGCCAACGCCAAGGCGGCGGAGTCGTATGCGGCCTGGAACCGCTCCTGGATCAAGGTCGTCGAGCGCCACGTCTCGGCCTGGGCCCATGCCGAGCACGGGCTCGGGATGCACGTGTACACGCCGGCCCAGCGCGACGCGCCGACCAACATGATCAACAACGCGCTGACGCTCGGCGCGATCCACAAGCTGCGCTTCGCGCAGGACATCATCCTGTTCAACCTCGAGTTGTCGGACCAGATCGACGGGTTCGACGGGTCCGTGCACATGCAGAGCTGGCAGACCGACCCGGTCTGGCAGGGCGTGCGGGAGAACATCGAGAAGCTGACCGGCGTCCGCGACTGGGCCCAGGCGTTCTTCGCCACCGCCGTGGTGTTCGAGCCGCTCGTCGGCGAGTTGTTCCGCAGTGGCTTCGTGATGCAGGAGGCCGCCCACCAGGGCGACTTCGTGACCCCGACGATCATGGGCGCGGGCGAGTCCGACACGGCCCGCGAGCAGCGCGGCGCCCGGGCGCTGTTCCGGATGCTGGCCGACGACGAGGCGCACGGCGACGCCAACCGGGCCCTGATGCAGGAGTGGCTCGCAGAGTGGATCCCGGTCAGCCTCGACGCGGCGCAGAAGCTCCAGCCGATCTGGTCCCAGGTGGCCGAGAAGGTCGTGACCTTCGATGAGTCGCTGTCGCGCTCCACTAACCGGATGACGGGCCTGCTGGAAGACATCAAACTCGAGATCCCGAAGGAGATCCGTTCATGACCGAGTTCAAGTCCGACCGGACGTCGTCCAACCAGACCGGCGTGACCCTGATGAACAACCAGGTCGGCTATGTGGTCGCTCAGGTGATGGCCGACAAGCCCGACGTCACGATCCGCGAGCTGCCCTCGATGATCAGGGTCGACGGCATCGGCACGATCGACTTCGACTTCGAGGAGATCGCCGACGCGCTCGGCTGGCCCGACTTCGGTCAGGACGACTTCGAGGAGATCATGTCGACCCACTACGGCCGCATGGTCGTGCTCGACGACCGCGTCCTGATGTTCGCCAATCCCGAGGACGCGGCCGAGTACATCGGCTTCGACCTCCAGCCCGTCACAGGAGGCTGAGCATGTACGAGAAGAACGGCGAGAAGTACTTCATCGTCGACGGTCATTGCCATTTCTGGGACGCGAGTCCGGAGAACTGGGTCAAGGGTCAGGAGCGGTACGCCAAGGGCTGGATCGAGTGCTTCCACGCCTACATGGGCCTGGGGCCGCCGGAGACGCATTGGCCGATCGAGAAGTTCATGAAGTACTCCGAGGAGGATTTCGTCAAGGACGTGTTCGAGGACGGCGGCGTCGACGTCGGGATCTTCCAGTCCACGTACCTGAAGGAGTGGTACACGGAGGGCTTCAACACGGCGGAGAAGAACGGTGAGCTGGCTGCGAAGTACCCGGGCCGGCTGATCGTCAACGGCCGGTGGGATCCGCGTGAGGGCGAGGCCGGGCTGCGTCAGCTCGAGGAGGACGCCAAGCGCTACGACATGCAGGGCGTCAAGCTCTACACGGCCGAGTGGCGCGAGGGCTCACGTGGGTGGAGGGTCGACGACGAGCAGGCCAAGCCGTTCCTCGAGAAGTGCAAGGAGCTCGGGATCAAGAACGTCCATGTGCACAAGGGCCCGACGATCTGGCCTCTGGACAAGGACGCGTTCGACCCGCGCGACATCGATCAGGCCGCGACGGACAACCCCGAGCTCAACTTCATCATCGAGCACGTGGGCCTGCCGCGGATCGAGGACTTCTGCTTCATGGCGACGCAGGAGCCCAACGTGTACGCGGGTCTGTCGGTGGTGATCGGCGGCCTCATGCACGCTCGCCCGCGCTTCTTCGCGAAGGTGATCGGGGAGCTGCTGTTCTGGGTCGGCGAGGACAAGATGCTGTTCGGCAGCGACTACGGCATCTGGGAGCCGAAGTGGCAGATCGACGGGTTCCTGGACTGGGATTACCCGGACCCCGATCACGAGGAGTTCTCCGATTTCCCGCGGCTGGATGCCAACGGCAAGCGCAAGATCCTCGGGCTGAACGCCGCCAAGCTGTACGGCATCGAGGTCCCGAAGGCGCTGCGGCTGCCCGCCGACGGCGGGACCGCGGCCGCGAGGGAGGACGCGCAGCTGGTCGAGTCCGCATGATGAGCTCGCGGGAGCGGGTCCTCGACGCGCTGAGCGGCGTCCGTGATCCCGAGTTGGATGAGCCGATCACCTCGCTTCGGTTCGTCAGCTCGTGCACGGTCAGCCACGACGGCGACGTCGAGGTTCTGCTGCGGCTTCCGACGCCGCAGTGCGCTCCCAATTTCGCGTTCCTGATGGCAGCCGACGCACGCGAGGCCGTGCGCCGGCTGCCGGGCGTGCGAGCGGTGAGCGTGCAGCTCGAGGACCACTACACGAGTGAGGAGATCAACGCGGCGCTTGACCGCGGCGAGGGCTTCAGGGGGGCGTTCCCGGGGGAGACCGATGACGACGAGCTCGATGCGCTGCGTGAGCTGTTCCGGCGCAAGGCGCTGCTGGCTCGGCAGGGCCGAGTCTGCTCCGGGCTGCTGGCCACCGGCGTGGACCGGGAGACGCTCGTCGCGATGACGGTGGCCGAGCTGCCGGACGGGCCCGAGACCGCGCGGTGCCTGGAGTTGCGCCGCGAGCTCGGGCTGCCCCACGGCCCGGCCGCGCCCGCGCTGATCGCGGGCGACGGCGCGCCGCTCCGTACCGAGACCCTGGACACCTGGTTGCGCCGCGCCCGGCTGGTCAGCCTCAGCCTGGAGAGCAACGGCGGGATCTGCCGTTCGCTGCTGCGCGTCCGCCACGGCGTCGCCGACCCGACCGAGGAGATGGCACGATGATCGCAGCCCGGCTGCACAAGTACCACGAGGCGCTGGCCGTCGAGCAGATCGACGAGCCGCGGATCACCGAACCCTTCGACGTGATCGTCAAGGTCGGGGGGGCCGGCTTGTGCCGGACCGACCTGCACATCCAGGAGGGGCAGTGGGCCGAGAAGTCAGGGGTGCAGCTGCCCTACGTGCTCGGCCACGAGAACGCCGGCTGGGTGCACGAGATCGGCTCGGCGGTGACCAACGTCGAGGTGGGCGACACGGTGATCGTGCATCCGCTCATCACCTGCGGGCTGTGCCGCGCCTGCCGGGCCGGCGATGACGTGCACTGCGCCAACAACCTGTTCCCCGGCATCTCCGTCGACGGCGGGTTCGCCGAGCTGCTGAAGACGAGTGCGCGCTCGGTGGTCAAGCTCGATCCCACTCTGCATCCCAAGGACATCGCCGCGCTCGCCGACGCCGGCCTGACCGCGTACCACGCGGTCAAGAAGGCGGTCAGCGTGCTCCACCCGGGCTCACGCGCCGTCGTGATCGGAGCCGGCGGCCTCGGTCACATCGGCATCCAGTGCCTGAAGGCGATGACGCCGGCCGAGATCATCGTCGTCGATCCGTCGGAGAAGGCGCGGGCGCTGGCGGGCGAGATCGGGGCCGACAGCACCGTTGCCGCCGACGGGACCCAGGTCGACACCATCCTGGAGATGACCGACGGCGCCGGGGCCGAGGCGATCATCGACTTCGTCGGCGAGCGCGGAGCGATCGAGGACGGCGTCGCGATGCTGCGCGAGGCCGGCTCGTACTACGTGATCGGCTACGGCGAGAACATCAACGTCCCGACCATCGACATCATCTCCCGTGAGATCAACTTCATCGGCAACCTCGTGGGGTCCTACAACGACCTCGCCGAGCTGATGACGCTGACCGCACAGGGCAAGGTCACGCTGCACACGGCCGGCTACCCGCTGGACGCCGTCAACGACGCGATGGCCGACCTCGACCAGGGCCGGCTCCAGGGCCGGGGAATTCTCGTCGCCAACGCCGCCTGACAGGAGGTTCATCGAGCTATGGGCAAGATCATCCACTTCAACGACGACGCGCGGCGCCGGCTCCAGATCGGGGTCGACGTGCTGGCCGACGCGGTGAAGGTGACGCTCGGGCCCAAGGGGCGCAATGTCGTGCTCGAGCGGCTCACCGGGGCGCCGACGATCACCAACGACGGCGTGTCGATCGCGCGGGAGATCGAGCTCTCGGACCAGTTCGCGAACATGGGGGCACAGCTGGTGCGCGAGGTCGCCGACCGGACCTCGGAGCTGGCCGGCGACGGGACGACCACCGCCACCCTGCTCGCTCAGTCGCTGCTGCGGGAGGGGATGCGCGTGCTCGCTGACGGCGTCAATCCGATGCAGCTGCGCCGCGGGATCGAGGAGTCGGTCGACCTCGTCGTGGCGGAGCTGCTGCGCAGCGCGCAGCGGATCGACGGCGTCGAGCGGCTCGCCCACGTTGCCACGATCGCCGCCAAGGAGGACGAGCGCATCGGCCTCGCCGTCGCCGAGGCCCTCGATCGCGTCGGCGACGACGGGGTGGTCAGCATCGAGGAGTCCGAGCTGCCCGGCATCTCGGTCGATTTCGTCGAGGGGCTGCACGTCGAGAACGGTCACCTCTCCCCGTACCTGATCCGCGACCGGATGCGGATGGAGACCGTGCTCGAGAACCCGTATGTGCTGATGACGACGCAGCCGATCTCGACCGTGCAGGAGATGATGGGTGCGATCGGGCAGGTGATGCGCCGGCCCGAGCCGCTGATCATCCTGGCCGAGAAGGTCGACGGGGCGGCGCTCGGCATGCTGGTGCAGAACAACCAGCACGGCACGCTCGAGGCCACGGCGATCCGGGCTCCCGGCTTCGGCCACCGCCGCATCGCCTATCTGGGCGACCTCGCCGCCTTCACGGGCGGCCGGGTGATCACGCCCGAGGCCGGCCTGAGCCTCGACCACGTCGAGCTCGAGAGTCTGGGACGGGCGCGTCGCGTGATCGTCACCGAGGACTCGACCACGTTCATCGAGGGTGCCGGCTCCGAGCAGGAGGTGGCGGGCCGCCTGAACGAGATCGGGGTCGAGCTCGAGCGCGCGAGCAACGAGCACGACATCGAAGCGCTGCGCGAGCGCCGGGCGCGACTGTCAAGCCGCTTGGCCGTGATCCGGGTCGGCGGGGCGACGGCCAGCGAGACCAAGGAGCGCCTGCGCCGGACCGAGGGGTCGCTGGCGGCCGCGCGTGCGGCGATGGCCGAGGGGATCGTCGCCGGCGGCGGCACCGCGCTCCTGCGCGCCGAGCGAGCCCTGCCCGATGTGGCGCCCGACGGCGACCGCGGGGCCGGCGTCGACGTCGTGCGCTCCGCGCTTGCCGATCCGCTGTTCTGGATCGTCTCCAACGCCGGCTACGACGGCCAGGCGGTGGTCGACCAGGTGCGGGCGATGCCCGACAGCCACGGCCTGAACGCGCTGACGGGGATATTCGGCGACCTGATCGAGTCCGGCGTGATCGACCCCGTGCGGGTCACCCGCCTCAGCCTCCAGCATGCGGCCTCCGTCGCCGCGCTGATGCTGACGACCGAGGCGCTCGTGGCCGAGGAGCTCGTCGGTCAGCCCGGGGCGATCATCGCGCCCGGGTACGGCGACCTCGCCGAGGGGATGGCGAGGCCGTCCTCGCCCGTGTGAGCGGCCGCCTCTGAAGCACGCGGCCGCACCGGGGCGGCCCGTGGGCTCGGCTGATCCGGGCCCGCCGCGCGCTGTTAAGCGACGCCTCGGTGCTCTAGGGTGATCGGATCGTCGCCTCCATCACCGTCAATCTCGGCCTGGGCTACCTGATCATCCTGCCGTTCTGGATCGCCGCGATCGGGGTGATCACGGGACGGGTGCTCGGGGTTCACATCGGGCGCATGCGCAGCTCGATCGCGGCGGCGATCGGCTGGCTCGTGGGCCTGATCGCCGGCGTGATCGCGCTCGGACCCAAGCACTCGCATCCAGGGCTGGTGATCCCGGTGGTGGTGTTCTTCGGCGTGCTGGCGGCGCTGCCGGTCGCGATCATCCTCGACCTGGTCACCCGGGGCACCCCGAAGCGCCGCCGGACAACGCACCCGTTGCGCCACCCGGTGCGGGCGACGCGCGCGGTGCTCGCACCGCTCGGGCGCTTCCGTGAGGTGCTGGCCAACGCCCGCCGCGAGAACCTGCTCCACGTCCGCTATCGATCCGCGGCGGCGCTCGCCTCGCCTGATCTCGCGCGGCGGATCCGGCTCGTGCTCGAGCGCTCGGGCGGGATGTTCGTCAAGTTCGGCCAGATCGCCGCCACCCGGACCGACGTGCTGCCGGAGACCCTGACCGGCGAGCTCTCGAATCTGCATTCGGACGTGGCGCGCGTGCCGAGCGACGAAGTCGTCGCGGTGATGGTGGAGGAGCTCGGCGAGCCGGTGGAGCAGGCGTTCGACTCGTTCGACCTGCAGCCTCTGGCCGCCGCGTCGATCGGCCAGACCCACCGCGCGAAGCTGCACGACGGGACCCCTGTCGTCGTCAAGGTGCAGCGGCCGGGGATCGACGAGCTCGTCGCCCGCGACTCCGCGGTGCTGTCGTTCACCGCGCGCCAGCTCGACCGCAGAGTGGAAGCAGCGCGGCGGGTCGGCGTCCGTGGGCTGGCCGACGAGCTGATCAGGAGCATCGAGGCCGAGCTCGACTACACGCTCGAGGCCGAGGCGGGTACTCGCCTGCGCGAGAGCCGGGCCGCCGACGTCGGCGTGCAGATCCCCGCCGTCCACCCGACGCTGTCCAGCGAACGCCTCCTGGTCATGGAGGAGGTGGTCGGGAGATCGATATCCGACGCCGCGGCGGTCGATGCCGTCCCGGTGCCGCGCCCCGAGCTGGCCCGGCGGCTGCTGGCTTCGTTCCTCGGGCAGATCCTTGACGACGGCTACTACCACGCCGATCCGCACCCAGGCAACGTCCTCATCGACGCCGAGGGCACGCTGTGGCTGCTCGACTTCGGTGCCGTGGGACGGGTCGACCCGGTCGTCCGCGACGCGCTCCAGGGGATCGCGATCGGCTTCTCGATGAAGGACGCGTCGATCATCGCCCGGGCGGTGCGTCATCTCGTGGGTGACGACCACAGCGACATGCGCCAGCTCGAGCGCGATCTCGCGATCCTGCTCGGCGAGGTCGAGATGAGCGGCATCAGCCCCGCCGCGATCAGCGGCGTGATGGGCGTGATGGACAACCATGGCCTGCGCCCGCCGCGCGCGATGCTGCTGCTGTCACGGACGTTGCTCACGCTCGAGGGAACCCTGAACGTGCTCTCGGGCAGCTTCGACCTCGCCACCGAGGCCGAGGCGCTGGTCAAGAGCGAGCAGCCGACGGGCATCGAGAACGCCGAGGAGCTCCTGCACAAGGAGCTGATCCGCGTCCTGCCCGCCCTGCGGACGCTGCCCGAGCATGCGGAGGCGATCGCGACTCAGTGGCGCGCCGGGCACCTCCAGATGCGCATCGAGCGCTATGCGGGCGAAGACCGCGCGGTGGTCGAGAATTGGCTCAATCGCGCGCTCGTCGGCGCCGCCGGCGCCGCCGGCGCGATCGCCGGCGGCGCGGTCCTCGTGGCCGGCTCGCTGGCCCGCGACACCGGGGTCCGGGACGCCCTCTGGACGCTCGGGTTCTCGGGCCTCACCGGGGCCACGATCCTGCTGCTGCGCACCGTCGCGCAAGGCCTGCACGGCCAGCGAGCCCGGGCTGAGGAGCTCGGGCTGCGTGATTCCTTCTGACCGTCGCGCTTATGCCGTTCTTAGCTGCCGTCAAGTCCGGCCTCAGCCTGAGCGGATTGACTGACGGGCCAATCCCAACGGATCAGAGGTATCACACGTGAAGTCATTCTTGAACAAGAAGGTCGCTCTCGGGGCCACCGCGCTGATCCTGCTCGTCGGGGCCGCCGGCGCGTTTGCCGCGACGCAGAGCTCCCAGGGTTCTGGCTCCTCCCAACGTCAGGCCGAGGTCGCGGACGTCGCCAAGCATCTCGGCGTCACCCCCAGCGCGCTCACCGCCGCGATGAAGGCCGCAATGATCGACCGGATCAACGCCGCGGTCGCGGCCGGTCGTCTGACCCAAGCGCAGGCCGCCACGCTCAAGCAGCGCGTGGAGTCGGGCACCGGCGCTCCGTTCTTCGGTGGGCATGGGTTCCGTCACGAGGGCGCCGGTCTTGGCGGCTTCGGTCATCGCGGCGTCGCCCGCGCGGGCGCGGTCGTCGCGCAGTACCTCGGGATCTCCGAGGCCATGCTGCGCAGCGACCTCCAGTCGGGCAAGTCGCTGGCCCAGATTGCGTCCTCCACGCCCGGCAAGTCAGTCGCCGGTCTCAAGGCGGCCCTGATTACGGCAGCCAAGACGCGCCTCGACAAGGCCGTCGCGGCCAAGCGCATCACGAGCGCGCAGGAGCAGAAGCTGCTGGCCTCGGTCCCCGCCCGGATCGATCGCGCGCTGCAGCGCACCGGCCTCGGCGGCCCGCCGCAGGGTGCCCGGGGTCCCGGGTTCTGGGCGCCCGCACATCCGTAGATTGATGTCGCGCGGCGGCGGACTAGTCCGGATGCCGCCGCCGCGCACGCCTGTCACGATGCGTCTCGCTGCCGCGACCAGATGAGATGACAGTTCGCCCGACCCGACTCCTGAGGTTGTTGCTCGCCGCCGGCGCAGCGACGCTCGTCGGCCCCGGCGTCGCATTGGCCGACACGACGACGAGCTCGAACTGGTCCGGCTACGCGGTGCATCGGACGGGGGTCAGCTTTCGAGACGTGAGCGCCACCTGGAGGCAACCGTCGGCCACCTGCGTCCCTGGGCAGCCGAGCTACTCGGCGATGTGGGTCGGGCTCGGGGGCTTCAGCATCGGCTCGCCGGCACTGGAGCAGATCGGCACCGAGGTCGACTGCAGCACGTCCGGGGCGGTGGTCTCGAGCGCCTGGTACGAGCTCGTTCCCGCACCGTCGGCCGACGTGCGCATGACCGTGAGGCCGGGCGACCTGATGCACGCGAGTGTGACCGTGACCGGCCACCGCGTGATGCTGGCGTTAAGCGATCTCACCCGGCGTCGGTCGTTCTCGAAGACCGCGACCGTCGCGGCGATCGACGTGACCTCGGCGGAATGGATTCTGGAAGCACCGTCGGAGTGCTTCGCCAACAACCCATGCCGGACGCTGACGCTGGCCGACTTCGGCTCGGGCCACTTCGCCGACGCGAGCGCGCAGAGCTCGGCCGGATCGCGGGGGACGATCTCGAGCCGACTGTGGGGCTCGACCATGATCACGCTTGCCCCGAGCGGGCGTACGTTCGCCGTCTACGGGACGGCCGGCGCGGCGCGTCCGACGGCGCTGCAGCACGCCGGCGCCGTGTTCCAGGTCAACTACGCGCAGACCGCTATCTACCCCGGCCCGCCGCTCTTCACCGCCCGCGCGTCGGCGGCCGCTGCGGGCTCCGTGCAGCCCGGTGGCGCACGACGATGACCGGGCTGTGGGGCGTGAGCTCGTAGAGCCCCAGCCAACCGGGCAGCTTGGCGGCGCGGGTCACGTTCACGCCGTGCTCGCGCACCCAGGTCGCGGTGGCCGTGCACGAGACGCCCTGATGGATCGGGCAGCGGTACAACAGGGCGTAGCGGACCGCACCTGAGCGCACCGCCGACTGCAGCTCTCCGAGTGTGGTCAGCGGGCGGCCTCCGAAGCTGGTCAGCGGCAGGATAGGCCGGGCGTCGTCGATGATCAACGGCGCCAGTCCGAGCGGCTCGTCGACCGCGAGCTCGTCGCGCCGGCCGACCGTCCGGGGGCCGAGATAGCCCGAGAGCTTCTGCTGGATCCCGGCCGGAAGCGTGTACAACCCGCCCGAATCGGATCGCGACGCGTGGATGGTGGCGATCGACTCGTGCAGGGGGAACAGCAGGCAGGAGGAGAGCGCGAGGACGGCGGCAAGCGGCCGCCCCGCAGTGGACAGGCGCGGGCGCGACCGGGCGAGGACGGCGGCGGCGACCGATCCGATCGCGAGCGCCGCGGCACTCCACGCGATCACCGGGGTGGCGAGCGAGAACGTGTAGGCGCAGCAGCAGGCGAGCGCAACGCAGAGCCCGACCACGGACGCGCGGCGGTCCGGGTCGGAGCGATGGTCGAGCTCGAGCAGCGAGGCAAGGCCGATGCCGACGGCGGCGGCGAGCGCCGGAGCCAGTGCTTCGAGGTAGCGAACCTTCAGCACGCCGACGAGGCTGAAGACCGCGATTCCCGTGACGGCCCAGACGATCCCGGCGATCGCGAAAGCGCCCGCCAGCCGCGGCGGCCGGGACGGCATCCGCCCACGTCCGCGCAGCAGCCAGCGAATCGCCGCCACCCCCCCGAACGCGAGGGCGGCGATGAGCACCGTCCCGAGCAGCTCGCCGAGCCTGCCCCCGCCACCGAGCAGGCGAAATGGCCCCGCCGGGGCGGTGAATTGCACGCCCACGTTTCCGGTGGCGCGGCCAAACCCGTTGAAGACGAACATCGCGTTCCAGACCGTTCCGTCGCTGGAGCCCAAGGGGAACGGATGCGACCCCGGCGCAAGCGAGACGGCCACAGCCCACGAGAGCGACACGACGACCAGCGTTGCGCCGGCCAACGCGATGTCCACCGCCCGCCGCCGCCACGACACCGGCGCGGCGATCGCGTACAGGATCGCCAGCGCGGGGACGGCCAGGAACGCCTGCAGCAGCTTGACGTTGAAAGCCAGGCCGAACGCGACGCCGGCCAGCACGAGCCAGCGGCGGTCTCCGCCGGCGGCCGCGCGGACGGTGCACCACAGCGCGGCCACCGTGAACATCATCGTCAGCGAGTCCATGGTGTCGCTGCGCGCGGTCAGGACCGACACCGGCAGCACCGCCAGCGTCAGCGCCGCGGCCAAGCCGGCGGGACGGCTGACGGCGCGCCGGACGGCGTCGTAGAGCAACGGGACGGCCAGTGTCCCACCCAGCGCCTCGGGGAACTTGAGGCCGAACGATCCGAACCCGAACAGCTTTACGCTGCCGACCTGCAGCCACAGCGCCAACGGGGGCTTGTCGATGGCCAGCCGCGCGGAGGGGTCGAAGGCCCCGAAGAAGAAGTTATGCCACGACAGGCCCATGCTGTGCACGGCGGCGTCGTAGAACGTGTTGCCGTGCACGTCATCGAGCTCGGCGACGCGGAGGGTCGCGGCGAAGGCGGTGATCAGCAGGATCGCCCATGGCACCGAGCGGCGCAACCGGGTCGGCGCGTCAGCGATCGCCGGCGCAGCCCCGGGCGCGACCGGCGCGGAGCGACCATAGGGCGCCGGCTGATTGAGGCTCGTGATCACGGGTTCGGTCCTTGCCTGCGATTGCACGCGTGGCGCCTGTCACATCGCTAAAGCGCCGGTGAGACTTCTCTCATCTCACTGGGGCGAGCCGCGCGGCGCAACGACCGCCAGACGGGTACGTCCGGCCATGCGAGCACACCGAACAGCGAGACGAGGATGAGATCGCGGCCGACCACCGCCCACACCTCCAAGGGCTGGAAGGCCTTCAGCTGCGTGAAATGGAGCGGGTACCAGAGCTGCGTCAGGCACATCGCGCAGGCGATCATCGCCATGGCGGCGAGACCGCGGCGGCCGGGCACCATCACCACCATCGGCGCGAGCCAGATCAGGTACTGCGGTGACAGCACGCGGTCAAACGTGATGAACGCGCACACCGCGGCGGCGCTCAGCGTCAGCATCCGCTCTCGGTTGGCCGGCCCGCGTGCGTACACGAACCACACCGCCAGTAGCGCGACAAGTTGCAGCACGCTCATCAGCGAAGCCACCTGCAGCGCCGGGTGGCCGTTGATGTTGTCGGAGCTGTGGGTGAAGTACAGCGACACGTGCAGCCCGACCAGCTCGTGGGCGGCGAGGAACGCGGCCGCACCAAGGCTCTCGATCTGCGGCGGACGTGACGCCTGCCCGTGGATCGCGAACCAGACCCCGTGCGGCGAGACGATGAGGAAGGGCAAGAAGCAGAGCAGCACGACCCCGCCCCAGATCGCCAGGCAGATGAGCGCCTTGCGGCGCCCGTATTTGCGCCACACGTAGATGGCGGCGATCGGGACGATCACGGCGGGGTAGGCCTTGGCGGCGGTGCCGAGCGCGAGCATGAAGAACCCCGTGCGGTCCCACCCGAAATACAGGGCGGCCAGTGCGGCCACGGCGAGCACAGTCGGGAAGAGATCGAAGCGCGAGAGCAGGACCGCCCCGAGCAGCAGCGGCGAGAGCGCGACCAGGGCGACGCCCGCGATCAGCCGGCGATTGTCGACCCGCTGCGCTGCGAGGACCAGTGTGGCGAGCGCGGCGGCGATCGCTCCGCAGGCGGCCATGCCGATGCCGAACACCTCCATGTAGCCCGAGAAGTAATGGCCGGCGATCATCGCCGGGATGACGAACACCGGCAGCGCGAGCGGGGGATATTCGAGCGGGAAGTCGCGGTACGGGAACAGCCCCCGGTCGATCACGTAGTGCGCGTACTGCGCGTACTCGCGCGTGTCCCATTGCTTGTCGAGGCCATACCAACCGTGGTGGATCAGGTACCACGCGAGGATGAAGCCGCCGGCGGCGAACGCGACAGCGAACAGGGTTCGGCGCCGGTCCGAGTCGTTGCGTGTGGTCATCGCTGTGGCTTGCTCAGGGTTGGTTTGGCGCCGTGAGTCGACCTTGGGCTCGTCGGAGCTGTTCGCCGGATCGACCGTCACACCCCCACCCCGGGCTCAATTATGCAGACAGCGTGCGAGCGCGGTCGAGCGGGGCGCGAGGGTCGGCGATTGGGGTGCCCGGGGGTGGCTGTGTCCCGCCCTAGGGTGGCTAGCCGCGCCGGTGCCCGGGGTCGAGCATGGTCGGCAACGAAGCCCACCCGCAAGGAGACCTCAGATGCGCAGATTCAACCCGTCATTCGCCGCTCTCGCCGTGTCGTGCGTGGCGCTGTTCGCCGCCCTCGGCGGCACCAGCGTCGCCGCCTCGCTGCTCATCGGCACCCATCAGCTCAAGGACGGCGCCGTGACCAGCAGCAAGATCGGTCATCACCAGGTCAAGACCGGCAACATCGCCAACAACGCCGTCACCTCGGCCAAGGTCGCCGACGGGTCGCTCACCGCCGCCGACGTGGCGCCGAACACGTTCCTGGGAGCCAACGGGACGGCGAACAACTCGACGAAGCTGGGCGGCCGGCCCTCGACCGACTACATGCTCGGCCGTGGCGGCATGTTCTTCAACCGGATCACCGTCCCTGCCGGGCAGTCACGGCTCCTGCTCTCGTTCGGCTTCGGCGATCTGATCGGCAAGTGCGCCGCCGGCGGCGTGCCCCAGGTCGAGTACCAGTCCGACGTCAGCAGCGTGAACCTCGTCGACTGGGTGACCGACTACGGCTACCCGAACGGCACCGCGTCGATTCACACCACCAACGGCCTGAGCCGCGGCGGCACCTACATCGAGTCGCACACCTCGGTCGTGCCGCAGGCCATCAACTGGCAAGCCGCCTACGACGACGGCACCCCGCACGTCGCCACCGCCTGGACCTCCGGGCAGGACATCGGCCTCTCGAGCTGCATCTTCATCGGCCAGGCGATGAGCAGCAACTAGAACGGCCGGGGGATCGGGCCTGGGGAGCCGACGGGCAGGACCAGCGACTCGGGCGGCCGGCGATGAACCGGTCGCCCGAACCTGGTTCGGTCCGCCCCCCGAACTGGGGACACGCCGACGCATGAATGCTGCTGATGCTCTCGGAGGGATCCGGATCGTGCGCGCCTTGTCAGCCAGCGCACGCGCGACCGCCTTGGATCAGGTCCAGGAACGGCAGCCCCTGGTTGCGGTATTTGCTTCGCGATCGAAACAACAAGCCGGAGATTCGACTCGACCGTCTTCCGCTTCGCGTCCAGATCGCCAAGCGCGAGGTGCGGGAGCTGACCGAGCAGTCCCGGACAGCTCCCGCAGGCATCGATCACAGAGGCCAGCGCAGACGTCCGCGACGACCTTGCGTGGTTTTCCGCATGAGAGACCGCGACTCGTACCGATGTCATGGCGCCGCGCAGCGGCGATCCTAGCTCTCCAGATGATCGGCGACCTATTGATGTGCGCGTTGCGGGTCAGGACGCGTTAGGAGGAGGCGATTGGTCATGGCAGACATCTCTGGACCACCGCCCCGGCAGGGGGCTCAGCTCGACGGTGCGCCACCGCCCACAACTCCTGAGCTCGACGGTGCGTTCCCGCGCGCAACGACTCCGGCCAAGGATAACGGTGGCTCGGTTCTCGAGCCGGGTCCGGTGGCTGAGGCGGGGAGTGGCGATCGCCAGTCCAAAGGTGGGATCGAAGGCCTGATCGGCAAGCGTGTCGCGGCCGCTACCGAGCACGCCCTGGAAGGCCCTAACCAGAGGTTCTTGCGGGTTCAGAAGCCTGTCTGGGATGTCCTGTGCAAGTACTACTTCCGGCTTGAGACCTCCGGTTGGGAGCGACTGCCCGAGGAGACCTCGCTGCTGATCGGCAATCATTCAGGGGGGTCGCTGACG
>DATMGZ010000067.1:0-7593 GCA_035555155.1 Solirubrobacteraceae bacterium
CGCGAGCTCTGGGTCGGGATTCGTGTAGGGCGATTCGGCGGCCCACAGGCCGAGCGGCGCAAAGCGCTGCTGGTATTCCGCGTCGCGTGGCGCCGGAGGGAAGGCCTGCATCCACACGCGCATCTGCTCGAAGAACCGGAGCTCCTCGGGCACGGCCGGGTCCGCCTCAGGCACGCCTCCGCCGGTTCCGGCCGGCGTCAGCGTCAGCCCGGCCTGTAGCTCGCGCACCGCGGGGATATCGGACTCGCCGTCGACGGGCCCGCCCGACGATCGTTGCCACCGCGGTCGGCAAGTGGATCACGGTCAGCCCTTCGCCCGCCTCGCCGGCCCAGTCGGGCGGCACGAGCAGGTAGGAGCCGGCAGCGGTCCCGGTCTCGCGGTGGCCGACGCAGGCGAAGTTGTTCGTCCACTGCGGTGCGATCTCCGCCCGAGGCCGACACGTCAGACTCCATTCTCGTCTCCTCTGTCCATGCCGGTCACGACCGCTGATGGCGAGCGGGCGCAGATTATCGCCGCTCATCCGGGCGTGCCGCCCCATCCTTCTCGCTGTCGGTCCGCTCGGTGCGTCGGCGCCATTCCCGCCGGCGCCTCGCTACGTTAATCCCGATGCGGATCGCGACCTGGAACGTGAACTCGGTCAAGCAGCGCCTGCCGCGCCTGCTCCCGTGGCTGGACGAGCGCCGGCCCGATGTCGTGTGCCTTCAGGAGACGAAGCTGGCCGACGACGCCTTCGTGGCGCTGCTCGGCGATGAGCTCGCCAAGCGTGGGTATGAAGTCGCGCTGCACGGCGAGGCGGCGTGGAACGGCGTGGCGATCCTCTCGCGCGTGGAGCTGGAGGGCGTCGTGACCGGAATCCCCGGCGCCCCGGGCTTCCCGCATCCGGAGGCGCGGGCGGTGTCCGCGACGTGCGGCGGGATCCGGGTGGTCTCGGTCTACGTGCCGAACGGGCGCACACCGGACTCCGATCACTACCGGTACAAGCTTGCGTGGCTGGCCTCGTTGCGCGACATGGTGGCCGCCGGCCCGGGGGACGTGGTCGTGTGCGGCGACATGAACATCGCGCCGGCCGACGAGGATGTGTTCGATCCGGACGCCTACGTCGGCCACACCCACGTCACTCAGCCCGAGCGGGCGGCTCTGGCCGACGTGCAGGCGCTCGGCCTGCGCGACGTGGTGCGCGATCGCTGGCCGAACGCGCGGGTGTTCAGCTACTGGGACTACCGGGCGGGGATGTTCCACCAGGACCTCGGGATGCGGATCGATCTGATCCTCGCCGGCGGCTCGGTGGCGAGCCGCGTGCAGGCGGCATGGGTCGACCGGCAGGCCCGCAAGGGCCGCGGGCCGAGCGATCACGCTCCGGTGATCGCCGACCTCGACGAGGCGCCGGACGGCGACATCGGGCCGGTCGTTCCGCCGCCGTCGGCGCCGGCGGCCAAGCGCGGCTCGGTCAAGCTGCCTCAGTCCGACTGACAACCCTTCGCGACGCGTGTCATCCTCGCGGCCGGTCGCGGTCACGCGAGGGCTGCACCCGCTTGGGCTCACCCGGCATCTTGGGGTAGTCGGGCGGGTAGGGCATGTCGCCTTGGCCCTCGGCGCAGTCGCGCTCGTACAGGTCCAGCAGCGGCTGCAGCGAGTGGGACGTGGCGTCGATCGCGGCGTGCAGATCCCCGCGCTCGGCAAACCGGGCCGGCATCGTCGCGACGGTGAAGTCCTCGGGGGCGACGTCGGGCAGCTCGTCCCAGCTCACCGGCGCCGAGACCGGTGCCCCGGCCTTCGGCCGCACGCTGTAGGCGCTGGCGATGGTGCGGTCGCGCGCGTTCTGGTTGTAGTCGACGAAGATGCGCCGGCCGCGCTCCTCCTTCCACCATTTCGTCGTGACCTGATCCGGCAGACGCCGCTCGAGCTCACGACCGAAGGCGATGGCGGCATGGCGCACGTCGGTGAACGTCCAGCGTGGCTCGATCCGGACGTAGATGTGGACGCCGCGACCACCCGACGTCTTCGGGAAGCCTCGATAGGCGAGCTCGTCCAGCAGTCCGCGGGCCGCGCCGGCGACGGCGACCGCGTCCGCAAAGTCGGTCCCCGGCTGCGGGTCGAGATCGAGGCGCAGCTCGTCGGGATGATCGACGTCGTCGCGGCGAACCGGCCACGGGTGAAAGGTGATCGTGCCCATCTGCGCCGCCCAGCCGACGACGGCCACATCGGTGGGACAGACCTCGTCGGCGGACCGTCCCGACGGGAACTGGATCCGAGCGGTCTCCACGTAGTCCGGAGCTCCCCGGGGGATTCGCTTCTGAAAGAAGGCGTCGCCGCCGCCCTTCTCGCGAGTCGAGACGACGATGCCGGGATGCACGCCCTTGGGCCAGCGCTCGAGCGTCGTCGGCCGGTTCCGGAGGGCGCGCATGATCCCGTCGCCGACGGCGAGGTAGTAGGTGACGATGTCGAGCTTCGTGACCTCGACCGAGCGCTCGGTCGCCGGGAAGATCGCCCGCGCGGGGTTGGAGACGCGCAGATCGCGCCCACCGGCGTCGACGATGATTGCCTCGGAGTCGGCCATCACCCTGGAGTTCTACGGCACCGGCGGTGCGGCGGGTACGTAGCGGGCGCCGAGCGCCGCCGCCATGGTCCGATGCGCGACGGTGGCTCCGACGAGGATCGAGCGTGACGGGTCGAGACCGTGGGCCCGCGCAAAGGCGAGCGGGAGGCCGGGCAGCGGCGGCCGGCACCAGCAGCTCGGTGGGCCGCCGGAGTGCGGGCACAACGCGCCCTCCACCGGGCCGGAGACGGCGGCCCTGAGGCGGGCGACGCACTGATCGAGCGCGTCCGGCGCGCCGTTGGGTCGCCAGTCGAAGACCAGGTGCGGCGCGGTGCGATCGCCGCCGTCGAGCGCGTGCTCCCAGCCCTGGTGCTGCAGCGCCGCGGCGGCCACGAAGACCCCCGTGCGCGCCGGCCCCGAGCGCTGGGCGCGGGCGAAGGGGAGCTCCTCGACGCCGGCGAAACCCTCGTCGGTCGACGGCGGCTCGAACTCGCGGAGCGTGCGCATCTGGGCGGTCGGCGTCAACACTCCCGGTTCGCGGCGGGCCAGCCGGCGCAGCTCGTCGGGGGAGGGCAGCGTGCCGACGCGTTCGAGCAGGCGCTCGACGAGATTGACCTGGGCCGGCGCAAGCGGCGTGCTGAGCCACACGCACCGCGCCGGAATGGCATGCCGGCTCGCCGTCTCGATCACCTGGTTCCGGCTCGCACGCGACAGATATGTGTTGTCGAGGACGATCCGGCGCGCGCCCGCGGAGAGTGCTCGGTCCAGCGCGTCGGCGAGCTCGCGCAGGCCTCCACCGCGCTCGTCACGATTCAGGCGCAGGTAGCCGCGGGCGACGTACTGCTCGGCCACCCGGCTCTTGCCCGCCCCCGGAATCCCGATCACGAGGACCACCTCGGCGTCGTCGGCCGGCCGTGGAGGCGGGCCGCGGGATGGACCGGGGCCGCCGAACGCGCGCGTCAGGACCGCCCGCTCGCCGGCGTCGAGTCGCAACGTTGCCGCCCGGGCGGCGCCGCGGGCCGTCTCCGGATGGCGTGCGCCCGGAATCGCGACCACGGCGGGGGATAGCGCGAGCAACCACGCGAGCGCGACCTCGGCCGGGGTCGCGCCGTGAGCCGCGGCGACGTCGGCCACGGGCGGGCGGCGCGCGAGGCCGCTCGCCCGGCGCGGGCCGCCGAGCGGAGAGTGGGCGATGACGGCGATCGCCCGCTCCGCGCAGCGCTCGACGATCCCCCCGCGGAGCGCGTGATCGTCGTAGACGCTGAGCGCGACCTCGACAGCGGCCACGGGCGCGAGTTCGAGCGCCTCATCCAGCTGCCGGCGGTTGACGTTCGACAGGCCGACGCGCCGCACGGAGCCGTCGTCGACGAGTCGGGCCAGCGCGCGGACCGACGTGCGCCACGGGGTCCGCGGATCGGGGGCATGCAGCAGGTAGAGGTCGATCGGCACGCCGTCGAGCGCGCCGAGGCTCGCCTGGCAGTCGCCGATGATCGCCTTGGCGCGGCCGTCCGGCACCCAGGCGCCGCCGGCACGCGTCATGCCCCCCTTCGTCACCACGCGCGCGCGTCGCTCGGCGCCGCAGCGGCGGAGCGCGGCGGCCAGCAGGTGCTCGTTGTGACCGAGCTCAAACTCCCCGTGACCGTAGGCTCGCGCGGTGTCGAACACGGTGATGCCCGCCTCGACGGCCGCCGCGATCGTCGCGTCGGCGCGCTCCTCGTCTCGGCTCTCGTCGGTCGACAGGCGCATGCAGCCGAGGCCGATGCGCAGCTCCGAGGGGGTGAGCCAAGCCGGACGATTCAGGTCACACACGGTACGCGGCCAACCGCAGACGGCAGATCGACGTCGCCCCGGTCGCGGCGGGCGCCCCCAACCGGCTCAGCGCACGTAGCGGTTCGGCGGGTGCACATGCGCGCCGGCCGGCATCGCGTGGGCGAGGATGATGAAGACGAGGGCGAGGACGACCAGCCACATCATCGCGCTGAATACCGCATTGACGGCCCGCCAGTTGACGTGAGCGAGCGGGCCCATCCCGCTATGCGGTCAGATCACGCAGTTTCTCGAGCGCCGCGCGGAGAATGCGGGAGACCTGCATCTGCGAGACGCCGACCTCGGCCGCGATCTGCGTCTGGGTCAGGTCGCCGGCGAAGCGGAGCTCGAGCACCCGGCGCTCGCGGGACGACAGGTAGCGCGCGGCGCGCGCGATCGTCAGGCTCGCCTCGACGAGCTCGAAGCGCCCGTCCTCGGCTCCGAACAGATCGGCGAGCGTGCCGGCGTCGCCCTCCGCGTCCTCACGCGGGGTGTCGAGCGACACGGAGTGGTGGCCGGCGGCCGCTTCCAGCGCGTCGACGACATCCTCGATGCTCAGCTCCAGGTATTCGGCGAGCTCGTTGACCGTGGGGCCGCGGCCGAGCCGGCCGACCAGCTCCTGCTGCGCGTTCTCGACCCGCAGAGCCAGCTCCTGGGCGCCGCGGGGGACGTGCACCGACCAGCCGAGGTCGCGGAAGTACCGCTTCAGCTCACCGACGATCGTGGGCACCGCGTAGGACGAGAACGCGCTTCCGCGGCTGCGATCGAAGCCGTCCACCGCCTTGACGAGGCCGACCGTGGCCACCTGCAGCAGGTCGTCAAACGGCTCGTGGGCGCCCGTGTAGCGCCGAGCCAGCTTGCGGGCCAGAGGCATGAAGCGTCTGATCAACTCGGCGCGGGCGGCGTGATCGCCCTGCTCCTGCCAGCGCTCGAAGAGCACGTCGGCGTCGATCCGACCGACGGCCGGCATCAGTGTGGACCGCGTGGAGCCTGGCGCCGTCTGCATCTGGTGTGGTGGCTACCCGCGACCGAGCTCGCCAAACAGCGATCTCTGCGACCGGCCGTGACTCTGACAGACGCGCGATGGCGTGCCGGTTCCGGGGGTAGCACCTAGATACATGGCCGATCCGAACCCAGCAATCCTGCGCCTCGCGCTCCGGTGCGACAAGGATGCCCCCGGTGCCGTCCGTCGCGCGCTCGAGGGTGTGACCGAGATCGCGCCGGTGCTCGACGACGTGAAACTCGTCGCCACCGAGCTCGTCAACAACGCGGTGCTGCACTCGGGCTGCTCGGCTGACGACGAGCTGCGCGTCAACGCGCAGCTCGGGCCCGGCAGCCTGACGATCTCGGTCCACGACCCCGGTCTGGCCGACCTCGGTCCGCGGCTGCGCGTACCCGAGGACTCGCCAGAACCCGGAGGCATGGGCCTGAGGATCATTCAGGAAATCGCCCGCCGCTGGGGCGCCGAGCGCCCCGACGGCCATCGGGTGTGGGCCGAGCTGTCGCTGTAGCCCGGCGGGCCCCTGCTGTAGCCCGGCGCGCGCCCGCGGTAGCGCGGCGTACGCCCGGTGCTTTCCGGCCCGACGACCGGAGCCAGGTGGAGAAGGCGGCGCAGAGGGCCAGGAGCCTCTACCCGCGGTGTCGCACATCGATTCAGGGTGTGTGAGGCCGGAGGCCAACCTCAGTCGGGCAGCAGCGGGACCGAGGGGCTGTGCTCGCGGCCGATCAGCACGGCGCGGGTCAGGGCACCTGACCCGAAGCGCTCGCGTACGTCGTCGACGGCGGCGTCCAGGGCCGCGCCCGGGTCACGCTCGAACGGGAGCACCAGCTGCACGCAGGCGCCGCTGACGAGGTTCGTGACCGTGATCCCGACCAGCGTGAGGCCCCGGCGATCGATCTCGGGCGTCGCGGCGGCCAGCAGGGCGCGCGCCGCGGCGAGGATCGTCTGCGTGTGCGCGGTGGCGTGAAGCAGCGTGTGCGACCGCGTCGCGCGCTTGAAATCGTCGAAGCGCAGGCGCAGCACGACCGTGCGGCCGGCCCGCCCGGCGGTGCGCATGCGGCGGGTGACGCGGTCGACCAGCCCGACGAGGGCCGCGTCGATGTCCGCGGCCGATTTCCGCGATCGGCCAAGGGCGTGCTGGGCGCCGATCGAGGCCCGTCGGCGGCGGACCCGTACGCGCCGCGGGTCGCGGTTGTGGGCCAGGGCGTAGAGGTGCCGGCCCGAGGCCGGTCCGAGGATCGACATCAGCGTCGGCTCGGTCAGTCGGGCCACCTCGCCGACGGTGGTGATCCCCTGCCCGCGGAGCTTGCCCGAGGTGGCCGGCCCGACGCCCCACAGGCGCTCGATGGGCAGCGGATGCAGAAAGGCCAGCTCTCCGCCCGGCGCCACCAGCAGCAGACCGTCGGGCTTCGCCACGGCGCTGGCCACCTTGGCCAGGAACTTCGTGCTCGCGATCCCGACGGTGATCGGCAGTCCGATCTGCCTCATCACCTCGCGGCGCAGGCGCGCGGCGATCTGCACCGGTGTGCCGGAGATGTGCTCGAGTCCGCGCACGTCGAGGAAGGCCTCATCGATCGACAGTGCCTCGACCACCGGCGCCGTCTGCTCGAAGATCGCGAACACCGCCTTACTCGCCTCGACATAGGCCGACATGCGCGGCGAGACCACGATCGCCTGCGGGCACAACCGTCGCGCGAGCCCGCCGCCCATCGCCGTCCGGATGCCGCACGCCTTGGCCTCGTAGCTGGCGGCGAGCACGACCCCGCCGCCGACAATGACCGGTCGACCGCGCAGCGCCGAGTCGTCGCGTTGCTCGACCGACGCGTAGAAGGCATCGAGGTCGGCATGCAGGATCGTCGCATCCCCGGACACGAACACATGTTCGCACCAGCCGACGACGGAGCGTCGTGGCTGCGGAGGGTGGCGTGACAATGTCGGCGTGGACCCTCGCTGACGTACAGCGCGGAGCCGCCGGCGTCGACGTCCGCGTCGAAGTCGACGATCCCGAAGCGGGGGACGACGACACCGGGGACGCGCCGGACGTCGCGCACCCGAGTGGCGGTGAAGCGTCCCCGTAGACGGTGGCCCGTGTCCGCGCGTAGCTCCGGGACGAGATGAAGAATAGCGTGCGGCCGGACCGGCGCGCCGCGCTCAGCAGGTCCCGGACGAAGCCGGCGTCCCGGTGCCGGGCTCCGGATCGTCGACCTCGCCGCCGTACCCGGTGCGGAGGATCGCGCCGAGATGGATCACG
>DATMGZ010000068.1:0-9439 GCA_035555155.1 Solirubrobacteraceae bacterium
TGTGGGTTTCATCTTCGGGAAGGTGATCGAGTCGGTGACTCGTCAGCCGGAGATGCGGGATGAGATCACCTCGATTCAGTGGCTCGGGTTCGCGTTGACGGAGGCGATCGTGTTCTACGCCTTCATCTTCGGCCTGATCGCCTTCTTCCTCTCATAGCCATGACCGGGCTCGTCACAGCCGCCTCCAGCGGCGGCAACTTCCTCGTCACGCCGAGCCTCGGCCTGATGATCTGGACGCTGCTCACCTTCGGGGTGGCCCTGTACCTGCTCAAGCGGCTCGCGTTTCCCCGCATCGGGGAGGCGCTCGACCGCCGGCAGAAGGCGATCGAGGAGTCGATCGACACCGCGGAGCGCACGCGTGAGCAGGCCGACGAACTGCTCGCCGAGTACCGCGAGCGGCTGAAGGAGGCGCGTGCGCAGGCGGACGACATCGTCGAGCGCGCCCAGAAGGCGGCCGACGTCCACGAGCGCGACGCGCGCGACGCCGCCGTGGCCAAGCGCGAGGAGCTGATGGAGCAGACGCGGCGCGACATCGAAGCCGAGACCCGCCGGGCGATCGAGGACATCCGGCGCGAGGTCGCCGACCTCACTGTGATGGCGACCGAGAAGGTCACGCGCAAGTCGCTGACCCAGGACGATCAGAAACGCCTCGTCGACGAAGCCCTTCGCGAGCTGGACTTCAGCGCGCTCAGCGGGGCAGGAGAGAACAACTAGCAATGGAGGAGATCGCTCAGGTCTACGCTCGCTCCCTGTTCGAGGTCGCCACGGAGCATGGCATCCTCGACCAAGCCAGGGAGCAGGTCGACCAGTTCGCCGATGCGCTGACGGAGAACCGAGACCTGGCGGTCTTCTTCTTCTCGCCGTACTTCTCGACCGAGGAGAAGAAGAGCGGACTCGGCCGCCTCATCGACGGCGCCGAGCCCCTGTTCATGAACTTCCTCGAGGCGCTGGTGGAACGCCACCGGATGCCGGCGATCTTCCGCATCAGGACCGAGTTCGATCATCTCTGGGAGAAGGAGAACAAGCTGCTCCCGGTCGAGGTGACGAGCGCCGTGGAGCTCGACCAGGCGACCGTCAACAGCATCGGCGAGCGGATCGGGGAGCAGACCGGCCGCAAGGTCGAGCTCTCGAGCCGGATCGACCCGGACATCCTGGGTGGAGTCGTCCTCAGAGTGGGCAACTTCATTCTGGATGCATCGATCAGAAACCGTCTGAACCAACTTCGCAAGCAAGTCGCGCAGGCGTAGCGCGCCGCGCCCGTCAAGGAGCCCTGCATGGACATCAAGCCCGACGAGATCACTTCAATCCTCAAGAGCCGCATCGAGGGCCTGGACACGACCAGCGCAGACCTGACCGAGGTCGGGACGGTGCTGTCGGTCGCGGACGGCATCTGCCGCATCCACGGCCTCGAGAACTGCATGTCGTTCGAGATGCTCGAGCTGCCCCACGACGTGACGGGGCTGGCGCTGAACCTCGAGTCCGACAACGTCGGCGCGGTGCTGTTCGGGCCCTGGGAGCACATCTCGGAGGGCGATACGGTCCGGCGCACGAAGCGCCTGCTGGAGATCCCCGTCGGCGAGGAGATGCTGGGACGGATCGTCGACCCGCTCGGCAACGCGCTCGACGGCAAGGGTGAGATCCGGACCAGCACCACGCGGCCCGCCGAGCACAAGGCGCCCGGCGTGGTCCAGCGCCAGCCGGTCAAGGAGCCGATGAACACCGGCCTGAAGGCGATCGACTCGATGATCCCGATCGGCCGCGGCCAGCGCGAGCTGATCATCGGCGACCGCCAGACGGGCAAGACGGCGATCGCGATCGACGCGATCATCAACAACAAGGACCGCGACCTGATCTGCGTGTACGTTGCGATCGGCCAGCGCAAGGCCACCGTCGTGGCGCTGGCCAAGCTGCTCGAGGACGCCGGCGCGCTCGAGAACACGATCATCGTGATGGCCGCGGCCGACGAGTCGGCGCCGATCAAGTTCCTGGCGCCGTACGCCGGCTGCGCGATGGCTGAGCACTTCCTCTACAACGGGAAGGCGGCGCTGGCGATCTACGACGACCTCACCAAGCACGCCTTCGCCTATCGCCAGATGTCGCTGCTGCTGCGCCGGCCGCCGGGTCGCGAGGCGTACCCGGGCGACGTCTTCTACCTGCACTCGCGGCTGCTCGAGCGGGCGGTCAAGCTCAACGAGGATCTCGGCGGCGGTTCGCTGACCGCCCTGCCGGTGATCGAGACCCAGGCCGGGGACGTGTCGGCGTACATCCCGACGAACGTGATCTCGATCACCGACGGCCAGATCTTCCTCGAGCCGAAGCTGTTCTACTCGGGCGTGCGGCCGGCGATCAACGTCGGGATCTCGGTCTCACGCGTCGGCGGCAGTGCCCAGATCGCGCCGATGCGCAAGGTCGCGGGGCGCCTGAAGCTCGAGTTGAGCCAGTACCGCGAGCTCGAGGCCTTCGCCCAGTTCGGATCCGAGCTCGACGCCGAGACCCAGAAGACGCTGGCCCGCGGCGAGCGGCTGGTCAAGACGCTCAACCAGAACGAGCGCCACCCGATGCCGGTCGAGGATCAGGTCGTGCAGGTATTCGCGGCCACCAACGGCTACCTGGACAGGATCACCGTCGACAAGGTCGAGAAGTTCCTGGGCCAGCTCGTTCAGGACGTGCGTGGGAACGAGCCCGAGCTGCTCAAGCGGATCGCCGACGGCGATTGGACCGACGAGATCCAGCAGCAGCTCGACGCGGGGATCACCCGCTTCGCCGAGGGCTTCGGCTTCGATCTCGACGAGGAGGGGCACCCGCTCGAGGAGTCCGAGGACGCGCCGCGGCCCACGCAGCGCAGCGAGTCCAAAGAAGCGCCCGCCGATGAGAACGAGAAGGAGACAGAGGCCGTCCCGGCATAGCCGGAGCGGTCTCGACACCCGATGGCCAGCCAGCGCGACGTTCGCAACCGGATCGCTTCGGTCAAGAACATCCAGAAGATCACCCGCGCGATGGAGATGGTCGCCGCCGCGCGGCTCCGCCGCGCCGAGCAGCGGATCGAGGCGCTACGGCCGTACGCCGGCGCGATCCGGCGGATGACCCGTGAGGCTGCCCAGGCCTCCGGCAGTGTCCCCCGCCTGCCGATCCTGGTCGAGCACGACACCGTGAGCAAAGTCGGCCTGCTCCTGATCGCCGGCGACCGAGGACTCGCGGGCGCGTTCAACTCGCAGATCGTGCGCGCCGGGGTGGCCGCCGGGCGTGAGCATCAGGGCGAGAATCGCACCGCGGTCTACTTCGCCTCCGGTCGTCGCGCCGCCTCATCGCTCAGCTTCCGTGGCCTCGAGCTGGCACAGAGCTTCACCGGCTTCTCCGATCGCCCGGCCTTCTCCGACGCGCGGAGGATCGCCGAGACGATGATGGCCGCCTACGTCGACGGCGAGGTCGACCAGGTCGAGGTGCTCTACAACGGATACATCTCGCCGATCTCCCAGGTCGTCCGCCGCGAGGTGCTGTTGCCGTTGCAGCAGGCGACCGTGCTCGAGGACAACGAGGGCGAGGAACAAGAGCAGGAGGAGCAGCCCGGTCAGCGCGCGCTGGTCGAGTACGAGCCCGACCCGGAGCAGATTCTCCAGCGGCTCGTGCCCGACTACGTCGAGATCTCGATCTATCGCGCGCTGCTGGAATCAACCGCGTCCGAGCATGGCGCGCGGATGACTGCGATGCGCAACGCGTCCGACAACGCCGGCGACATCATCGAGGACCTGACTTTGGAGATGAACCGCGCGCGCCAGGCGGAGATCACGCAGGAGATCATGGAAGTCGTCGCCGGCGCTGAAGGCCTCGGCTAGCGCGCAGGACCCGAGAACTAGGAGACACATGTCAGCCACCGTAGACACGAAGACGGAGAACATCGGCCGGATCGAGGAGATCCAGGGCGTGGTGATCGAGGCCGTGTTCCCCCACAAGCTGCCCGAGATCAACCACGCGATCACGATCAAGCGACCCGAGGCCGCGCGGGCCGAGGAGGACGTGGACATCGCCGCCCAGGAGGAGGACGTGCTCGTGTGCGAGGTGCAGCAGCACCTCGGCGATGACCGGGTGCGCGCCGTCGCGATGGACACCACCGACGGCCTCTCACGCGGCACCGAGGTGCTCGACACAGGCCGGCCGATCACGGTCCCGGTGGGCTCCATCACGCTGGGGCGGATCTTCAACGTGCTCGGTGACCCGATCGACCTCGGCGAGGCGCTCCCGGAGGACACCAAGCGCTGGCCGATCCACCGTGCCGCGCCGACGGTCGAGGCGCTGACCCCGACGACCGAGATGTTCGAGACGGGGATCAAGGTGATCGACCTGCTCGCGCCCTATGCCAAGGGCGGCAAGGTCGGCCTGTTCGGCGGCGCCGGCGTGGGCAAGACCGTGATCATCCAGGAGCTGATCAACAACCTCGCCCAGCAGCACGGCGGGCTGTCGGCTTTCTGTGGTGTCGGCGAGCGCTCGCGGGAGGGCAACGACCTGTGGCTGGAGATGAAGGAGTCGGGCGTCATCGACAAGACGATGCTCGTGTTCGGCCAGATGAACGAGCCCCCGGGCGCGCGCATGCGCGTCGCGCTCTCGGGCCTGACCATGGCGGAGTACTTCCGCGATGAGGAGGGCCAGGACGTGCTGTTGTTCATCGACAACATCTTCCGGTTCGTGCAGGCGGGCTCGGAGGTCTCGGCGCTGCTGGGCCGGATGCCCTCACAGGTCGGCTACCAGCCGACGCTGGAGTCCGAGATGGGCCAGCTGCAGGAGCGGATCACGTCGACGCGGAAGGGTTCGGTCACCTCGATCCAGGCGATCTACGTGCCCGCGGACGACCTCACCGACCCGGCGCCCGCCTCGGCGTTCGCCCACCTCAACGCGACGACCACGCTGTCGCGCTCCATCGCCGAGAAGGGGATCTACCCCGCGGTCGACCCGCTCGACTCGACCTCGACGATCCTCAAGGCCGAGATCCTCGGCGAGGAGCACTTCAACGTCGCCAACGAGGTCAAGGAGGTGCTGCAGCGCTATCGCGAGCTGCAGGACATCATCGCCATCCTCGGGATCGACGAGCTCTCCGACGAGGACAAGGTGACCGTGACCCGGGCCCGCAAGCTCGAGCGCTTCCTCTCGCAGCCGTTCCACGTGGCCGAGCAGTTCACCGGCACCAAGGGCGAGTACGTCCCGATCGCCGAGTCGATTCGCGGCTTCAAGGAGATCCTCGAGGGCAAGCACGACGACCTGCCGGAGCGGGCGTTCTTCCTCAAGGGCACGATCGACCAGGTCGTCGAGGACGCCAAGAAGGAGCGGTGATCGGGCTTGGCACGCACGAAATTCCAGGTTGAGGTCCTGACGCCCGAGGGCGAGGTGTTCAACGACGAGGTCGAGATGGTCTCGACGCGCACCGCCGTCGGCTCGATCGGGATCCTGGCCCATCACACGCCGATCCTGGCCATGCTCGATCCGGCCGAGTTGCGGCTGTACAAGTCCGAGTCGGAGATCGTGCACTTCGCGCAGGCCGGGGGCTACATGCAGATGGCCGGCAACCATGCCCTGATCCTGGTCGAGGAGGCGATCCCGCCGGGCGATCTCGACGTCGCCGAGCTGCGCGATCGCCTCTTGGAGGCCGATCGCGAAGCCGAGCGGGCAGGCGACGACACCGAGAAGCAGCGCGTGGCGCAGCGCAACAAGCAGCGCCTCGAGGCGTTCCTGCGGATCGCCGGCAGCGAGTAGCTCCCGCCGGCCGGGCAGGAGCCGTCGCCGGCTCTCCTATGCTTCGCGTCCGATGCTCGACGAACGGATCCTGGCTGAGCGGTTGATCTCCTACGACACCTCGCGGCCGGACGAGTTGACGGCAGCCGCAGGATTCGTCAAGGGTTGGCTCGAATCCCGTGACATCGTAGTGCGTGAGTACGACCACAACGGCCTGCCCGTGCTCGTGGCCGAGGTCGGCGCGGCCGCCGGCGCGGGTCCGTGCGTGGTCCTGCACGGCCACCTCGACGTCGTCCCGGGACGCCCGGAGCAGTTCGAGCCCGTCGTCGACGGCGACCGGTTGATCGGCCGCGGGGCGTACGACATGAAGGGCGGCCTGGCCGCGATGATGTGCGCGCTCAAGGACGTCGAGCGCCAGGACCGGGTGCGGGTGCGGTTCGTGTGCGTCCCCGATGAGGAGTCCGAGGAGATCGATGAGCGCTCCACCGACGGCTTCGTCAAGCTCGGCCTCGGCGGCGATTTCGCGATCACCGGCGAGCCCACGGACCTGCATGTCGGGATCGAGGCCAAGGGCGTGCTGGCGATGCGGATCGACGTGCACGGCCGTGCGGCGCACAGCTCCACGCCCTGGCTCGGCGACAACGCCGTCCTCAAGGCGGTGGACGTGTTCCGGGCGATCGAGTCACTCCCGTTCACGCGTGAGTCCTCGGAGATGTTCCCACGCCCGTCGATCAACCTGGGCCGGATCGAGGGTGGGGACGCCCTCAACAAGGTGCCCGACCTGTGCACGATGGCGGTCGACATCCGCTATCTGCCCGGTCAGGACCCGGCGGAGATCCTCGACCAGGTCGCGGCCATCCCCGACATCGATGTGATGCGGACGTTCATCCATCCGCCGGTCACCGTGGCCCGGACCGACCCGTACGTGCGGGCGTTGCGCGACGCGGTCGCCCGCTCGATCCGCGGCGAGGTGATGAGCGTCGGCCGCGACGGGGCCTCGGATGCGGCGGCGTTCATCGAGGCGGGGATCCCCGCGGTCGAGTTCGGCCCCGCGGGCGCCGGTCATCACGGACCCGAGGAGTGGGCGTCGCTGACGTCTCTGGCCCGCTACCGGCGCGCGCTCTCGGACTTCGTCCGGGTGCTGCCGATGTGGCTCGAGGACGGCGAGCGGGGCCCAGGGACCCTGCGGGCCGTGGACGGCGGGCGGGCATGAGCTGGATTCCGGGCTCGCGGCGCGGGGCGCTGGCCAGGTTCGCGCTCGGGGCGGCGATCGTGATCGTGTTCACGGCCACCACCACGGCCGTGGCGGGGCTGCTGCAGTTCAAACAGCTGGCCACCGACCTCTCGGCGACCCCCGCGATCAGGCACGCGCAGGTGACGATCCCCAATCCGGGCGACGCCCAGACGATCCTGATCCTGGGCTCCGATCACCGCGCGCACACCCCGCTGAGCGCGTCCAATTCGGACACGATCATCCTCGTCCGGATGGATCCCAACTCTTCGACGATCAACGTGATCTCGATCCCGCGCGACCTGCAGGTGCAGATCCCCGTTCCCGGCGGTGGGGTGCAGACGGCGAAGATCAACGCCGCCTATTCGCTCGGCGGGCCCAATCTGGTGGTCAAGACGCTCAAGGCGAACGTGTTCCCGGGTCTCGCCGTCAACCACATCGTCGACATCAACTTCGCCGGCTTCCGCGATCTCGTCAACGCGATCGGCTGCGTGTACACCGACGTCGACCACCACTACTTCAACCAGAACATCGGGACGGCCGCGACGAACTACTCGAGCATCGACATCGCCGCCGGCTACCAGAAGCTGTGCGGTGACGACGCGCTCGCCTACGTGCGCTACCGGCACACCGACACCGACATCGTGCGCTCCGCGCGCCAGCAGGACTTCATCCGCCAGGCCAAGGACCAGTACGGCCAGTCGAATCTGATCTCCAACCGCGACCGGCTGTTGCGGATCTTCGGTCAGCACACCCAGACAGACCCGAACCTGCACACCACCGACGGGCTGATCAATCTGTTCAACCTCGTCGCCTTCTCCGACGCCCATTCGATCCGCGAGGTCCATTTCCCGGCCAACCTGCTCCCCTGCACACCAACCGCCTGCTTCGTATCGGCGGACCCCGGGGCGGAGGCGCAGGCGTTCCGGCAGTTCATGGCCGTCGTCCCGGCGGCGACGGCGCCGGCCGCCGGGGGCGCTCCGGCCGGGGGCAGCGGGGCCAAGCCGGCGCCCGGACCGGGGTCGTCGCCCGCGGCCGCCGGCCTCAGCGCCGACGTGGGCGACGGGCGCACCCAGGCCGCGGCCCTCCCGCACGCCGGTATGCCGGTCTACTTCCCGCGACTCCTCGTCGCGGGCTCGCAGTACGACGGCCCGACCGCCGGCGAGTATCCGCGCGGGTACACGATCGCCGACCCGCGCGGCCGGCGGTACGCGGCGTACCGGATGGTGGTCGTCCTGAACCCGATCCTCGGCCAGTACTACGGGGTCCAGGGCACGACCTGGGCCAGCCCACCGCTGCTGGCGAGCCCGAGCGAGACGCGGGTTCTCAACGGGCGCACGCTCGAGCTGTTCTTCGACGGGCACAAGCTGCGACTGGTGGCCTGGCGCGGGCCACACGGCGTGTATTGGGTCTCGAACACGCTCAGCCTTGATCTGACCAACGCGCAGATGCTCGGCGTGGCCGGGTCGCTGGTCCGCATCGGCGCCGGCGCGTGAGCGCCGGGACGTCGGCGCACGGCGGTCAGCGGCGCCCCGGCGGGCGGGTCCGGTGTATCGGACCGCGGCCGCCCCTTGTACGCTTCCCGGCCTCATGGCCCCAGAACGTGAACCGATCTCCGTCATCGGCACCGGCTACGTCGGCCTGGTGACCGCGGCCGGATTCGCCGAGCTCGGCAACGACGTGTGGTGCGTCGACGTTGACGCGGAGAAGATCGCGCGCCTGGAGCGCGGCGAGATGCCGATCTGGGAGCCGGGCCTCGAGGAGTGCGTGGCCCGCAACCGCGAGCGGCTGCACTTCTCGACCGAACTCGGTCCGGCGCTCGAGCACACGCGACTGCTGTTCGTGGCCGTCGGCACGCCGCCGACGTACTCGGGCGACGCCGATCTCTCGGCGGTGCACGCCGTCGTGGCATCGATGCCGGCCTCCGACAGCCACGCCCTGGTGATGAAGTCGACGGTCCCGGTCGGCACCGGCGCCTCGATCAAGCGCATTTTTGCCGAGCAGGGAAAATCGGGCTTCGCCTACGTGTCGTGCCCCGAGTTCCTCAAGGAGGGGTCCGCGCTCAAGGACTTCCTGGCCCCGGACCGGGTGGTCGTCGGCGACGACGGCGACTGGGCCGGCGACGCCGTGGTCGATGTCTACGCGCCGCTCTCCTCGCCCCTGGTGCGAACCGACATCGCCAGCGCCGAGATGGTCAAGCTGGCCTCGAACGCCTTCCTGGCCACGAAGATCAGCTTCATCAACGAGATCGCCAACGTGTGCGAGGAGACCGGCGCCGATGTCGCCGAGGTGGCGCGCGGGATGGGCCTCGACCACCGGATCGGCACGCACTTCCTGCGCCCCGGAATCGGCTTTGGCGGCTCGTGCTTCCCCAAGGACGTCTCCGCGCTCAAGCAGCTGGCCGGCAACTCGGGCTACCACTTCCAGCTGCTGACGGCGGTGATCGAGGTCAACGAGCTCCAGAAGCGTCGCGTGATCGCGAAGCTG
>DATMGZ010000069.1:0-5335 GCA_035555155.1 Solirubrobacteraceae bacterium
TGAGCGCCGCCCTGTTCGAACGCGCCGCCCACCGGCGCCACCATGCGCTCTCCGCCGGCAGCGAGGCCGACCCCGACGGCCGCGTTCACCCACAGGTCGTCGAGGTCATGCGCGAACTCGGCATCGACCTCTCCGACCGCCGGCCGCAGCGGCTCACCCGCGAGCTCGCCGAACAGGCCGACGTCGTCGTCACGATGGGCTGCGGCGACGCCTGCCCCTTCATCCCCGGCAAGCGCTACCTCGATTGGGAGCTCACCGACCCCAAAGGCCTCCCCGTCGACGACGTCCGCGCCATCCGCGACGACATCGACCGGCGCGTCATCGATCTGGTCGAAGAGCTCGACGCAACCGCCGCAGAATGAGAGACCACCAACGGCTGGCGGCCGCGACCCGGCGTTGACTTGTGCAACGCCGCCCGTGCCTCGGCAGCGGCGTCCCATCGACTGCCCGGGCGCTTGTGGAATCAACGGGAACCCATCCGACGAGGATCGCAGGTCCGTGCCGGTCCTCACCTATCAGGCTCGGTGCCGCGCAGTGCCTCGGAGCCACCGACTACCGGAGAGCTGGGGTTGAAGCCAAGCGCGCCGCCGCCAGCACGTCGGGGGCGCCCGCCGGGCAGGAGTTCGTGCAAGGACATGCCTCCGCATCGCCAGGATTCTGGACGCCGGGGTGCGAGCCCTGGTTTCGGGCGAATAGGAAGAACTGTGCTTCTTGGTTTCGCACGGCTCTGCGTTGCGCGGGCAGCAGGGACCGCAAGATCGCTAGCTGCGACCCTGTTCGCCTGCAAGCACAAGCGCTCGAAGCAGCAGTCGGCTGCAGCTCGCTGGCGTCGTATTGTACTTGCGCGATCGCCCACAACCAGCCGCCCGTCGGCGCCGCCGCTGACGATCGCTTTGCTCGGCGCGAGGTCGCGGGCCGCGCGATCGAGTTGGCGACATAGGGATCACGCCGGGGCTGCTTCGCCGCTCTAGGGATTACGACTACTTATATGTTGTCGGCCCACATCGGAAGTGTTATCATTGCTGCATGGTCAGCGCAAGTCTTCTCACGCAAGCTCGCCGCAGCGCCGGGCTCTCGCAACGCGCGCTGGCCGCGCGCGCTGGCGTCGCGCAGCAGGAGATCGCGCGATATGAGCGCGGCCGCGTCACGCCGTCGCTCGAGCGGCTGCGGGTGCTGATCGCCGCGTGCGGCCTCGAGTTGACGTTCGCGTTGACGCGCGCTGATGACTCCTACGACGAGCAGATCGCCGCGGCGCTCGCGCTCACACCGGCGCGGCGCCTGGAGCGCGCGCTCGGCGACGCGCAGCCGATGCAGGCAGCCCGCGCGCAGGCGGCCGGCGCGCCGACCCCGGCGCCCGGCGACATGCTCGGCGTGTTGCGAGCGCTGGACAGGGCCGCTGTTCGCTACGTGCTGATCGGCGAGCTGGCCGAGGTGCTGCACGGCTCGCCGCTGTTGCCGATCACGGGCACGGTGACGATCGTCGCTCGCGCCGGCCAGCGCGACAGCCTCAGCGCCGCGGTCGCGGCCGGCGGCGGCCACCCAACGGCCTCGTCTGTGACCTCGTCGATCGACGCGCCCGCCGGCTTCGCGCTCGACCTCTACGGTGCTGAGCTCGTCGTCGCGCCAGCACCGGCGGGAACCCACGGCTATGAGGATCTCCGACGCGACGCGACGCCGATGCGGCTCGACGAGGATCTCACGGTCAGGGTCGCGTCCCGTGTCGATCTCGTGCGTATCGCCGAGGCCTCGGAGGACCGCGCCAGGGTGCCGGCGCTGCGCCGCACGCTCGAGCTTTCAACGACCCCGCCCGCTGCCGCAAGCGCCGATGCCGCCTGAGAACACCCCGTTCGATCCGCAGCGGATCCTCGAGGTACTCGCGCGCCACCAGGTGCAGTGCGTCGTGATCGGCGGCTACGCCGCCGTCCTCGCCGGCATCGACATCGTCACGCGCGACATCGACATCACCCCCGCGGTCGAACCGGACAACCTGCAGCGCCTCGCCGACGCCCTGAGCGAGCTGCACGCCGCGATCCGGGTCCGGGCGGGCGAGCCGCCCGTCCCGCTTCCCGCCGACCCGCGTCTGCTTGCCCGCGGCGAGATCTGGAACCTCGCGACCGACGCCGGCGATCTCGACATCACCACCCGGCCGGACGGCACCAACGGCTACGAGGACCTGAAGGACGGCGCCTACCGCCAACCGCTCCCCGGCGGCCTGCACATCCCCATCGCATCTTTGCAGGACATCATCCGCAGCAAGACCGCGGCAGGCCGCGCCAAGGACCTCGCCGCGCTCCCCCAGCTCCGCGCCGCGCTTGAGCGCCAGCGGGACACGGCCAACATCCCAGACCCCCCCGCCGACCCCGACGACCACTAGCCGAGGAGGGTTTGCTTCCACTGCCCGGGGAGCACCCGATGCCTGGACGGCGAGCAGCAAGTCTCCGGTGACTTGCGTTCGGGCGTATCGACCGCGGCTGTCCCACGACCAACCGCCCGCGTCAACGACATCGGAAGCTTCCTGGTAAGTCATCGCGTAGAACTCCGCGTCCCCCAAGGAGCGGGCGTTCCAGACGTAGACCATCACGAGGCCGTCGACCTGCCCGTACTTCCGGTCGATCGACCAGCCCGTCACGGTCGCCGCCTTCATTTGGATCGGAGCCACACGCAGCGGGTTGATCGTGTAGGCCAGTAGGTCGATCCCAGCGTCCCGCTCTGGGCGCGCGACCTCCAGACCGTCCGCTGTGAGCGCCGCCGTCAGCGCCGCGCGAGCAAGACATTCGACTTGCTGTTTATCGAGCGTCACGGGCTTATGTTCAGCGTTGCCGCGGTCGGCGCCGGCGGGTCGGATCGATCAGCCGCTTGACCGCGTCGACGTCGTCGACGGCGGCCGGTCGCTTCGGTGCCTGGCGTGTCGCGGGCCCGAGCGGATCCCGTGCGCGCCTGGCCGCCTCCGCCTCCGCGTCGAGCTCGACCACGACGGGCTCGGGCCGGTCGGCTTCGATCCGCGCTCGGATCTGCTCAAGCTCGCCGTGCAGGTCGGTCTCGATCTCGTGAGCTCGCTGAAGCTCGCCGCGAGCGCGGTGCACCCGGCCGATCTCGCCGGCGAGCAGCCCCAGCTCGCGACAGACCAGCAGCCAGCCGACCGCGCTGTCCGGACGACCGGCGGCGAGCATGAACAGCGCCAGCCCCGACGCCCGCGACAGCGGCCGCCGCGGCGCCGGCGTGTAGGCGGGCAGCTCCGCCGACCGCGCGAGCTGCCGGCTCGCGCGGGCCAGCGGGCCGGGCTGCTCGCCCTCCAGGTCGATCGACCACGCCGCCAGCACGGCGGCGCCCTCGCGCGCGGCGTGCGCGCACGCCGCCGGGTCCGTGCCCGCTGCGCGCAGCTGCAGGCGCACGCGCTCGATCTCCGCCGTGCAGCGATGCCACAGCAGACCGCGCTCCTCGAGCTCGGCGCGGCGCTCGGTCGCCGAGCGGGGCCCGCGAGCGCTCGTGGAGCCCCACGCCTCAGCCGCGCGCTGCTCCTCGCCGTGATCCTGTCCCCAGCTGCGCCGCAGCGCCGGCAACGTCAGATCACGCGCGAGCTTGCCGCCGCCGTACCACACCGTCCTCTCGCGCCCCTCGCTCGGGCCCGCGAGACGGACCGAGTAGCCGACGACCTCCCGCCGGCCACCCTTGCCATACCGCGCGCGGGCATGCACCCCCTGCTCGCGCAAACGCGCGACGAACTCGGCCTCGGTGCGGCTCGCGCTGGCGCACGCCCGCACCGCCCGCTCAAGCCGCTGACGGCTCGAGCGCTCCGCGTGCTCGCCGCGCTCCCCGACCCCGACGCCGCGGCGATGGTCGGCGGCGATCTCGCCGGGCTCCAGCCCGCGGCTGCCCGCACCCCGCCCGCGGGACTCAAGCTCACGCAGCCCGAACTCGCGCTCGAGCAACCGGGCGGCCTGCTGGGCGCGCTTGCGCTCGAAATGCACGCTCGCCTTGCTGCCGTCCTCGGCCACCAGCCCGACCACCAGGTGCACGTGATCAGACCCGCCCGTCGACTCGCCGTGCCGCACCGCCACCCACCGGCACTGCGCCCGCGCGGTCTCGCCGGCAAACCCCATCTCGGAGATGAACCGCTCGGCGATCTCACCCCACCGCTCATCTGACAGCGCCGGCTCGTCAGGGTGCAGCGACAGCGACGTGTGCCAGACGTGCGCGTCGCGGGAGCCGACGACCTTGCCGTTCGGGTCGCGCTCGGCGATCCGGACCCGCGTCCCGAACGTCTCGCGTGGCTCGTCGAGGAACCGCGCGAGCTGGGCCGCGTCCCGGGCCCCGCCCTCCAGCACCCGGCCGCCGGCGATCATCATCGCCTCCGCTGATCCCGCGACCAGGCGGGGGTCGACGTGCTCCTCCCGCCGGCCCTTCCCGATCAGGTACAGCAGCAGCCCGCGCGTGTTCCCCCCGCGCGTGATCTTGGGAATCACCGCCGCGCTCCCGTCATCACCCGCACCCGTCCGACGACCTCCTCGACCTCCGCCAGCGCCTCCTCCAGCCGCTCCTGCATCCCGAGCTCACCCGTCGTGTTGGCCAGCCTCGCCAGCTGGTTCACGTTATTAGCCACCGTCGCCAGCAGCCGCCGGACCTCGAACAGCTCGGCGACCTCGCGCTGGCGATCGGGCGCCATCCCCGTCGCCCCGCCCAACGCCGACTCGACCATCAGCCGCGGCACCGACACCCCCAGCGCCGCCGCCCGGGCCCGCAGCTGCTGCTGCTCGGCCGCGGTCAGCTTGACCTGCTGAAACACGCGCCGGGGGACCGGCTCTCGCTCGCGGCGCGACCGCCCGAGCGGGCGACTGTCCGGGCCGGCGCTCACGCGGCCGACCTCGGTCCTGCGGGCCGACCCGGTCCCTCGCTGAGCCTTGCCGTGAAAGCCCAGCGCAGCGACCCGCCACCGGGGCGGGACCCCCCGCCGGCGCCCTGAGGGCGGCTGGCGCTCGTGCTGAGCGGGTGCGTAGGCACTTGCTCAGCATACAACTTGCTCCGGCGATAACGTCAACAATCGCCGTTGATATCGCTCACTGCCGATAACAATGGCATCATCACTGACGTCAACAATTGCTTTATACGTCAAGAGGAGACCGAGATCATGGTCATGTCCGCAGACGCCGCCGAACACGCGCTCGCGCCCGAGCTCGAAGCCGTCGCCACCGCCGCCGAACGCCAGCTCCGCACGCTGGCTAGCGAGGAACCTGCGAACGGAGATCATCTCGGCCAGGCGCTCGCCGACGCGGCCACCGCCGCGATCGCCTCAGGCCACCCGATCGCCGCCGTGGCCGACGCCGAACAGCGCGGACAG
>DATMGZ010000070.1:0-9797 GCA_035555155.1 Solirubrobacteraceae bacterium
GGAGAGCACCTCGAGCACGAGGTCGAGCACCGCCTCGCGGGAGTCGAGCGACTCCATGTCGATGTGCAGGTGGGCGCCGAGCGCGTCGGCCTGGCGCAGCAGGGGCCGCAACCGGCCGGCGGCGTCGAGCCGGCCGAGGTCGGGCGCGTCGGGGCGCAGCAGCGGCGTGAGCGCCGAGACCTTGACCGACAGGTGCGCACGCGGCAGCGGCCCGCTCGAGTCGTGCTCGAGCGCCGGCCGGGACGGCCACCCTCGGGCCGCCGTGGCGATCTGCTCGAGCGCGGCTGCGCACCGGGCCGCGTAGACGTCGGCCTCCGCCTCGGTGACCGTCGCCTCTCCGAGCAGATCGACGGAGCTGGCCACGCCGGCCGACCACAGCTGACGCAGGACGCCGAGGGCCGAGCCCGGCGTCTCGCCGACGATGAAACGATGGGCCATGTGCTTGACGCCGGAGGCCGCGGCCGCCCCGAGCGCGACCCGTCCTGCCTTCGTGTCGCCGAGCCGCATCGCCGCGGACAGCGGCGGCGGCCGATCGGGCACCTGGTCCAGGAAGCCGGTGAGATGACGCGCGAGGTCGTCCAGCGAGCGGCAGGCCGGCACCACGTCGACGAACCGGAACAGCGCCGCCTTCACCTCCCGGTCGCTCGAAGCCAGCTCCATCGCCCGCGCATCGAGGGCCTTCATCGGGTGCCGGGCGTGGGAGGGGAACGCCGCCGCCAGCTCGGCGCCGATGCGCTCGATCTCCGGCTGCAGCGGGTCGTCGCCGCTGCTCACCGCTCGACCGGATCTGCCCGGGTCGGAAGCTCCCGGTACGGTGGGGTCGCCCGCTCGATCGCCTCCCAGCTCATGTCGCGCTCGCGCCGCTCCTCATCGGCGCGCCCGCCCCCGCGCAGCCCGAACAGCCGCTTGGCGTAGAGCAGGTAGATGACCACGGCCACGTTGATGATGAACCCGAGCACCTTCAGCGCCGACAGTCGCTTGCTGAGCTCATAGATCTCCAGCGGCAGCAGGATCGTCGTGGAGAGGAAGGTCAGGTACTCCGCCCAGCGCTTCGTGTACCAGAGGCCGACGGCCTCGGTGCCCTCGAGCAGTCCGTAGGCGATCAGCCCGATCCCGACCTCGCGCAGCGTGCCCGAGCGCAGCGAGAAGAGCTTGTCGAGCTCGTGCAGGAAGCCAACGTGGCCCGAGGTCTGCACGGGACCCCCGGCGACCCCGCCCTGTAGGTCGGTGAGCACGCGGTAGAACTTGTCGCGCAGGCTGGTCTCGTGCGAGGCGAACAGCAGCACGGCGATGCCCAGCGTGGTGAGGATCAGGAAGTGCAGCGCCCGGTCGACCGCGATCATCCTCAGGACGATCTTGTCCCGCAGGGCCTTGCCGCGCAGGGGGACGACGATCTGATCGCGCTCCGGCGGGTGTGAACGGGCGGGGTGCTCGGGTGCTCCCAGCGCCACCCAGCTGTCGCAGCGCAGGCAGCGATGCCAGCGCAGGCCGGCGCCCTCCCTGGCCACGAGCGCGTCCTGCACCCGGATCTCGGCGGCATCGGCGCCGACGATTTCGTGGCCGCGCAGGCCGCACACGACGAGCTCCCAGTCGATCTTGCGCCGCGGGCGGGGCGGAGGGTGGGTGCCGGGTGGACGCTGCAGATCGCTCACGCGGGCACACCGTAACGCCTGGCCGCTGCCGACGACCATCGCCCGCCCCGATGAGCGCGCCGAAGATCAGCGTCTGTGCCGTCCTCAACCGGATCGCTTCCTGTACTGCTCGACGCGCTCGCGGCCGGCGCCCGCGTGAGGGCGAGCCGCGCCGCGGCCGAGTCCGAGCTGCTGTGGCCGGCCCGGCTCGAGTACGCCGGCCAGCTGATCGGCTCGGCCTGGGTCGAGCTGCGCCGTGTCCGGTGAGGGCTATTGCAGGATGTTGACCGCGCGGGCCACGACGAGCCCGATCGTCAGCAGCGAGATCATCGACTGGAAGCCCATCAGCAGCTTGGCGGTCGCGGTCAGCGGCATCGTGTCGGTGGGGCTGAACGCGGTCGCGTTGGTCAGCGACGTGTACAGGTAGTCGATCAGCGTCGGCCGCCAGCCGACCGGGGCGAAGCGCTCATCGGTCATCTGGGGGAAGAGGAAATCCGGGATCGCGTCGGGTTCCAGCGTGCGCGTCACCGGGCCGCCGCGATCGAGCTCCCAGAACCACAGCGCGAAAAGCAGCACATTGGTCAACCACAGCGCGATGCCGGCGAAGATCAGCGGCCGGCCCGGGTCCTTGCCGCCGCCGGGCAGAGTGCCCCCGCGGAGCAGGTAATGGCAGAGCAGGATCAGCGACACCGCGTTGACGGCGCTGACCAGGCCGATCAGCGTCATCGCGATCCGCCGGCGCAGCGGGGAGTAGCGCACGCGGGGATGCGGCGTGGCGATCACGAGCGCGATCAGCAGCGGGATCTCGACGGCCGGGAGCAGCCACACCGGGCCCACGGTGATCCTCCTCGGGAGGGCGAAGTCGAGTGCGATCGCGATCAGCACGATCACCTGCGGAGCCCAGAACGGGTCGCGCCGTTCGGCCGCCCGCAGCAGCGCGTGGGCGCCCGGGGCGTGGTGGCGGTGTTCCTCCATGACGGCTGGGATACTCGCACGGCAGGGCGTTCGAGGACCCGATCGGGAGCGGCCGGCGGCGGCAGCGAGCAGGATCTCGCCGGCCGATGGCAAAACAGTGACGGATGCGACTGTGCAACGCGTACTTTGCCGTGCTCGCCGCGCTGGCGCTGGCCTCGTGCGGGGGCTCGTCGAGCAGCTCATCGGTCGCTTCGACCACGCCGGCTGCCTCCACGACCGCGGCGACCACGACCACCGCCACGACGACGACCACGACGACGACCACGACCACCGCCGCGCCGGCCGGCCCGCCGCGCTGCACCGCGGCGTCGCTGGCGCTGCGCTACCTCGGCCAGCAGGGCGCGACCGGGCACGGCGAGATCGGCTTCGCGCTCAAGAACATCGGCGCCACGAGCTGCCGCGCCTACGGCTATCCGGGCGTACTGTTCCTGAACCAGGCCGGCGGCCCGCTGCCCACCGTCTCCACCCGCACGACGCACGACTTCTTCGGCACCGCGCCGGCCACCGTCCTCATCGTGGCGCCCGGGGCCAACGTCTCGTTCCGACTCGGCGTCACACACGGGATCAGCTCCCCGGCGGGCTGCACGACCGCCTACGGCCTCCAGGTCATCCCGCCCGACGACACGGCCCCGCTCCGCACGACGATCCCGATGGGCGCGTACGAATGCGGCACGGCGACCGTCTCGCCGCTGCAGCCCGGCGTCAGCGCGTTCGTCTAGCCGGCGCCTCAGCGCACCGCTTCCAGCGCCACGTGCCAGCCGACCTGCGCTGTGCGCGTCGAGCCGGTAGACGAGCCGGCGCGAGCGTGGACCGGACCGCCGCGAGGCCGCGCACCGGATCGCGCAGGTGTTCGCGGTTGGCCGGCACGGCGCGGGACGTCACGGCGCCGGGCTCAGCTCGACGGTGTGGTACCAGGGGCGGGCGAGCGCGTCCCGCAGCAGCGCCTCGCGCCCTGTTCGCGGGTGGCGCTCACGCGAGCTCTTCGAAGCGGACCACCTCATCCTCGTCGAGCTCGCGGACGAGGCCCTGCTCGGCGAGCAGGTCCATGTGTCCCAGCACCTCCGACAGGGTCAGGAAGGCCTGCGTGACGGCGATGTTGCCCCACATCGTGTGGGCGACCTCGTAGGCGCTGAGCGGGCGCTCGGCCAGCATCCGCAGCATCTTGCGCGCTCGCCGCTCGTGCATCCGGAAGCGGTCGTCGATCAGCTGGGCGTGGTCGACGATCGGGTCGCCGTGGCCGGGGAGGACGAGCTCCGCCGGCAGCTCCCGGGTGGCGCGCATCGATTCGATGTAGCTGATCAGCGCGCGGGGGCGCCCGACGGTGGCCGTGGCGCCGGCGGCGAAGTCGCCGAGCGGGCGCGAGACGAGCGGGTTGGAGGAGATGTGGGCGAGCAGGTGATCGCCGGCCAGCAGGATCTGGCGCTCGGCGTCCCAGAAGACGGTGTCCGACGGGCTGTGCCCGGGGCGGTGCATGACCTCCAGCCGGCGATCGCGCAGCGTCAGCATGTCGCCGTCGTGCAGCAGACGGGTCACATGGCCGCTCGAGCCAAAAGCGCGGAACGCCGCCCCCACGGCCCGCAGCGCGGTGGCCAGGTCAGCCGGCACGCCGTGGCGCAGCATCAACTGCTCGGCGAACTCGTCCTCAGCCTGGGCGCTCTCGGCGAACCGCTCGAGGTAGGGCCCGAGCAGATCCAGCGCGGCCACCTCGGCCCCCGATCGGCGCACGAGGATGTCGAGCAACCCGAGGTGATCCATGTGCTGGTGGGTGATCACGATCAGCTCGAGGTCCTCGATCACGCGGCCGTGCTCGGCCAGCATCCGCTCGAGATCGTCGAGCGACTTGCCGGAGTTGGGACCGGTGTCGACCAGCGTCAGCGGGTCGTCCTCGATCAGGTAGCAGTTGATCCGCCCGACCAGGAACGGCGTCGGCACGGGCAGGCGGTGGATGCCGGCGCGGGCGGCGAGCGCCAGCGAGTCCGCAGCGGTGGGCTGTGCCGGATCCTCGGGCAGCGGCAGCGGGCTCACGACCGAATGATCGCGAGTACCTCGTCGCGCCGCCGCTCCATATCCTCGGGGGACACGAGCGACTCGAGGCACAGCCGCAGTAGCGGCTCGGTGTTCGACGGGCGCACGTTGAAATGCCAGTCGTCGTAGTCGATCGAGACGCCGTCGAGCGTGGTGATACGGGCGTCGGGGTAGGCCGCTTTCAGCTCCTCGAGCTTCGCCGCCGGATCGTCCACCTCTGTGTTGATCTCGCCGGAGATGAAGTAGTGCGAGCGGAACGGCTCGAGCAGCTCGGACATGCTCTTCTCCTGCTCGGAGAGCTGCTCCAGGATCAGCAGTGCCGGGATCGTTCCCGAGTCGGCGCAGTAGAAGTCGCGGAAGTAGTAGTGCCCCGAGACCTCGCCGCCGAAGACCGCGTGCTCGGCTCGCATCCGCGTCTTGAAGAAGGCGTGCCCGACGCGGTTCATCAGCGCCTTGCCGCCAAGGCGCTCCGCGGTCTCGGCCACCGCGCGACTGGCGCGCACGTCATAGAGCACCGTCGCCCCCGGCTCCTTGCGGAGCATCGACTCGCTCATCAGCGCGGTGAGGAAATCGCCGTCGACGAACGCACCCGTATCGTCGATGAAGAAGCAGCGATCGGCGTCGCCGTCCCACGCGATGCCGAGGTCCGCGCCCGCCTTGACGACCGCTTTCATGATGAAATCGCGGTTCTCGGGCAGCAGCGGATTGGGCTCGTGATCGGGGAAGTTGCCGTCGGGCGTCCAGTAGGTCTCGACCAGGTCGAGACCGAGCCGGCGCAGGAGCGGCCCGACCATCGGCCCGGCCATCCCGTTGCCACCGTCGACGACGACGCGCAGCGGCTTGATCGCCGCCGGGTCGATGAATTTCAGCGCCGCCTCCGCGAACTCCTCGTACAGCGACACCTCTTGCACCGAGCCGCCGCCCGGGGCCTCGGCGAGGCCCGACTCGATCAGGGCCTGGATGTCGTTGATACCCGAGTCGCCCGACAACGCGATCGCGCCGCGCTTGACCATTTTCGCCCCGGTATAGGCCTTGGGGTTGTGCGAGGCGGTGCACATCAGGCCGCCGTCGAGATTTCGCGATCCGACCAGGTAGTAGAGCATCTCGGTGCCGACCTGGCCGGCGTCGAGCACGGCGGCGCCCTCGCTGACCACGCCGTCGCGATAGCGCTCCGCGAGCTCGGGCGCCGTGAGCCGCATGTCGCGGCCGAGGCCGAGGCGGAGCTCGGCCACGGGCTTGTCCTCGAGCTGGGCGATGACCCGCGTGAACGCGCGCCCGAGCAGCTCGGCGCCGTCGCCGTCGATATCCGATCCGTACAGGCCGCGGACGTCGTAGGCCTTGAAGATGCTGGGGGGGAGTGAGGTCATGGGCGCGGGATGCTACTCGCGGCGACGGGCGGGGAGCACGTGCTGATACCTCAGCCGCGTCCGCCCCGGCAACCTGGCCAGCAGGCGCAACGCCGGCTCCGGTCCGGCGGGCCGGCCGGCCGGCCGAGAGGGTCTCACGCGGCCACGTGCCGCGGGCGCCGACGCTCCAGTACAGCTGCCAGTGGCGGACGTTGGGGAGCGAGACGACGGCGGAGCCCCCGGGCTCGAGCAGCGCGGCGAAGGCGCGCCTGACTACTCTGTCGCCCATGGTGATCACCGGCGAACGGGTGACGACGCCCCAGGGCGGCTTCAACCGGAGCTTCCAGCGCCACCGGGCCGAGTACCGCCTCAGCGCCTCGCTGCTGCCGGACGGCAAGGTGCTCGACCTGGGCTGCGGGATCGGTCACTCCTACCTCGAGCTGGCGCCGCGGGAGACGGTCGGCGTCGATATCGATCCCCGCGCGCTCGCCGGCCAGGACCGCGAGACGCACGTCGCCGACATGCGCTCGCTCCCGTTCGAGGCCGGGAGGTTCGCCGCCGTCATCTCGATCCAGTCGATCGAGCACGTGCCCAACCCCGAGCTCATGCTGGCCGAGGTGGCCCGCGTCCTGCATCCCGGCGGCCGCGCCGTGATCGTGACCCCCAACCGTCTCACCTTCGGGCGCCCCGACGAGATCATCGACCCGTATCACTACATCGAGTTCGACGCCCACGAGCTGCACGCACTGTGCCGCCACTACTTCGCCCCGGTCCAGATCCTCGGGCTGCAGGCCTCGGCCCGCTACCAGGCGATCCACGACGACGAGCGCCGCGAGCTCAACCGCCTGCTGGCCCGCGATCCGCTGCGCCTGCGGCGGCTCGTGCCCCGGCGGGCGCGCCAACGCCTGTACGACCGGCGCCTGAGCTCCGATCGCGTCGAGCCGCGACCCGGCGCGCAGGAGATCGGCCCCGAGGACTTCCGCCTCGAGTCGACCCGGCTCGACACGTCGATCGACCTGTTCGCGGTCTGCGACCTGGGCTGAGCCGTGCCGGCCGGCCAGCTCGCGCTCGTGCTGGCCGCGTGCGCGCTGGGCGCGGCCGAACGTCGGTGCGTGCCGCGACGGGGCTCGCACGGGCGCAGCAGCGTAGTCAGACACGCCATAATCCGCCGCCGTGACACCGCCGGTGGCCATCCTCTGCGGCGGGCGCGGCACGCGCCTACAGGAGCACACCCAGTCGATCCCCAAGCCGCTGGTGGAAATCGGCGGCCGGCCGATCCTGTGGCACGTGATCCACATCTACGCCGCCCAGGGGTTCCGTCGCTTCCTGCTGCTGACCGGCTACAAGGGCGAGCAGGTGCAGGCCTTCGCTGCCGCCCAGACGTGGCCCGAGGGGACTGACGTCACGTGCCTGGCCACCGGCGGCGACACGCCCACCGGGGGCCGGATCGCGCTGGGCGCCGCGGCGCTCGACGGCGCCACCTTCTGCGTCACCTACGGGGACGGCGTCGCCGACATCGACCTGGCCGCGCAGCTCGCCTATCACGCGGCGCACGGCGCGGCGGCGACGATGACCGTGGTCCGCCCGGAGCTCCAGTTCGGGGTGGCGGAGCTGAACGGCGACGGGGTCGTCCGGGGCTTCGTCGAGAAGCCGCGCAGCGAGCACTGGGTCAACGGCGGCTTCTTTTGCTTCGAGCCCGCCGTGCTCGAGTTGCTCGAGCGCGACAGCGTGCTCGAGCGCGAGCCGCTCGAGCGGCTGGCCGCCGCCGGCGAGCTGCGCGCGTTCCGCCACGAGGGCTTCTGGGACTGCATGGACACCTACAAGGACGCGATCGTCCTCAACGACCTCTGGAGCCAGGGGCACGCGCCGTGGAAGCTGTGGAACTGAGCGCTCGCAGCGTGCTGGTGACGGGCGCCCACGGGCTGCTCGGCGCATGGCTGGTGAAGGCGCTGCTGGAGCAGGGCGCGCGGGTGGTGGCGGTCCGCCGCGACGAGCCGGCGGTCTCCGCACTCGCGCTGATGGAGCTCGAGCACCGCATCGACCTGGTCCACGGCGACATCTGCGCCGAGGGGCTGATCCCCCGGGTCCTGGCCGAGTACGAGGTCGACACCGTGTTCCACCTCGCCGCCCAGACGCAGGTCGGGATCGCCAACCGGCAGCCGCTGTCGACGTTCGAGACGAACATCCGCGGCACCTGGCTGCTGCTCGAGGCATGCCGGGCACACGGCGTCGGCCGGGTCGTGGTCGCGTCCTCCGACAAGGCCTACGGCACCCACGCCGAGCTGCCCTACCGCGAGGAGCTTCCGCTCCAGCCCGTGTTCCCGTACGACGTCTCCAAGGCCGCCGCGGATCTGATCGCCCGCTCCTACTGGCACACGTTCGGTCTGCCGGTGGCCGTCACGCGGTTCGCCAACCTGTACGGCGGAGGGGATGCGAACCGCCAGCGTCTGGTGCCCGAGGCGGTGGCGGCGGCGTTGGCCGGGCGGCGCCCGGTGGTGCGCTCCGACGGGTCGCTCGAGCGCGACTTCCTCTACGTCGAGGACGCCGTCGCCGCCTATCTCGCGATCTGCGGCGCGCTCGACCGTGGTCAGGGCATGGGCGAGGCCTTCAACGCCGGCGGCGGCCGCCCCCACCGGGTGGGGGACGTGGTCGCGCTGATCTGCCGCCTGGCCGGCTCCGAGCTCGAGCCCGAGATCCGCGGCGAGGGGGTGCCGCACGGCGAGATCGACCGCCAGTGGATCGACTTCGGAAAGCTGCACGCGCTGACCGGCTGGGAGCCCTCGGTGACCCTGGAGGAGGGTCTGCGGTGCACGGTCGACTGGTACCGCGCCCACCCGACGGCATCGGCCCGATGAGCGCCGGCGTGGAGCCGCCTGCGCTGGCTGCTCGACGCGCTCGAGGAGCAGACGCTGGCCGCGGGCCGCTTCCCGCCGACGGTCGTCAGACCGTCAATCTGCGCTCGGGCTCGCTCGAGCATCTCGCCCGAGACGTTCTCGCGCGACCGCGCGTCCAGAGCCGGCGCATGTGCTCGTCGGCCATCGCCGCGAGCTGAGGACCTACGTTCGCGCGAGGCATGCCAGCATGGGGCGCCATGCGTGCCCTGGCGGTCCCCGCTCTGATCGGCGCGACCACGCTTCTCGCCGGATGCGGCGGCTCTCATGCCGGCGCGACCGCGACGAGAACCGCGACGACGGCCGCGGCCGTACCGTGTGCCTCGCGCGCCGCCGCCGTGCCGGCGCTCGCCCACGTCCGCACCGCGATGGCCCCTCTCCCGGCGGCGCCGTACGCGATCGTCAGTCGGCGGCGGTACTCGTTCGTGTCCGCACCGGGCCAGGTGGACGTGCTGCGCAACGGCGGCTTCGCGCCGCGCGTGGCGCGCAGGATCGGCCTGCCGGCGGCGGCCGGCAACGGGCAGCCCGGCCTCGCGCTGACCCACGACGGCCGCTACCTGCTGGTGGCGGCCGGGAGCGGCGCGGTGGTGATCGACGTCCACCGGGCCGAGAACGGATCGCGTCGGGCGGTGCTCGGTCGCCTGACCAGCGCGACGCAGGGCAACCCGGCGCTGGCCGGCTCGGTCGCCGTGGCGATCTCACCCGACGACCGCTACGCCTACGTGGCCCGCTCCCGGGCCAGTGGGATCGCGGTGTTCGACCTGGCCGCGGCGCTGGCCGACCGGCTCCGGCGCTCCGGTTACCTCGGCCGCGTGCCGCTGCTCTACGGCCCCTCCGACGTCGCCGTGGACCCCGGGGGACGCTGGCTCTACGCGACGTCGCTGGCATCGGCCACCGGCGCCGGGTCCGGCGCACTCAGCCTGATCGAC
>DATMGZ010000071.1:0-50918 GCA_035555155.1 Solirubrobacteraceae bacterium
GGACCGTGAGCTCAGGGCACGCAGACCCGCTCCGGGTTGCCATCCTCGGCGCGGCCGGGACGATCGCGCCGGCCATCGTGCACGACCTCGCCGAGTCCCCGGAGGTCGGCGAGATGATCCTGCTCGACCTTGACGGCGAGCGCGCCGCGGCGGTCGCCGAGCGCCACGGCGCCGGCCGGGCGACAGCGCGCGCGGCCGACGCGCGCTCCGGTCTCGCGAGCGAGCTGACCGACGCGGACGTGCTCGTCAACACCGCGTCCTACCGGATCAACCTCGACGCGATGCGCGCCTGCCTGGTGGCCGGCTGCACCTACCTCGACCTCGGCGGCCTGTACTGGCTGACCAAGCAGCAGCTCGAGCTCTCGGGTGAGTTCGAGCGGGCCGGGCTGCTGGCCCTCCTCGGCATCGGCTCGAGCCCCGGCAAGACGAACCTGATGGCGCGCCGAGCACTGCGCGAGTGCAACGGGGATCGCCCCGACGCGATCGATGTCTACGCCGCCGGACGCGATCCGCACGCCGCCGGGCGTTTCAGCCCGCCGTACGCGGTCCAGACCCTGGTCGACGAGCTGACGCTGGCGCCCGTCGTGCTGCGCGACGGCGCGCCGGTCGAGATCGCGGCGCTCGAGCCGGGCGGGGCGATGGACTTCGGCGAGCCGATCGGCGTCGCCGACACGATCTACACGCTGCACTCCGAGCTCGCCACCTTCGGCGAGAGCTTCGGCACGCGTGAGTCGAGTTTCCGCCTGTCGCTCACGCCGGCTCTGCTCGAGCGGCTGCGCGCGCTCGTCGGCGCCGCCCCGGAGCGGATCGCCGCCGCGGCGCGCGAGGCCACGGCGCCCTCGGACGCCACCACCTCGGTCCACCTGGTGATCGTGCGGGCCGGGTCGCGCACGGTGTCGGTGCGCGCCGAGAGCCCACCGCACTTCGGCATCGGCGGCTCGATCGTCTCGACCGCCGCACCGGCCGCGGCGGCGGTGCGGCTGCTCGCCCGCGGGGAACTGACCGCGACCGGGGCGATGCCGCCCGAGCGCGCGATCGATCCCGACACGATGTTCGCCGAGCTCGAGACCCGCGGCTGCCGCTTCAGCGTCAGCGTGGACTGAGTGCCGGCTGAGTCGGCGGCATCGGGCCGCGTTCTACGCGCGCGCCCGGCACCACGCCACCCGCGCCGTGTACGGCATCGGCAGGCGGTCGAGCTCCCGGGTCTGGGGATGCGTGGCCACGAGCGCGCGGACCGTCTGCAGGAAGTGCTCGCGTTCGCCGTCCTCGAGCGCCGAGATGTAGCTGACCGAGGACACGCGCGCAGTGAGCGCGTCGAGGTCGCCGGTGACGACATGCGGGAACGCCCGCTCGGACAGGGCGCCGAACAATCCCGACGCCGCGAGCTGCTCGGGCCACCGGGTCGTTGCTGCGCGCGGCGCGTCGCCGGCGTAGGCGTGGACCATCTCCTGCATCTGGCCCACCCACTCGACCGATTCGTCCCATTCGTTCCAGATCACCCCGAGCCCGCCGCCCGGCCCGAGCACGCGGTGGATCTCGCGCGCGGCGCGCGCAGCGTCGAACCAGTGGAAGGCCTGCGCGACGAGGACCGCGTCGGCGCCGTCGTCGGGCACAGGGATCGCTTCCGCGGTGCCCTCCAGCGCCTCGGCCTGCGGTACGGCCGCGACCAGCTGGGCGCGCATCCCGGCCACCGGCTCGACGGCGATCAGGCGGGCGCCGGTGCCGACCAGGGCGCGCGTGAGCTTGCCCGTCCCGGCGGCGAGGTCGACGATCGTGCGCTCCGGCCCCAGGCGGAGCTCGTGCACGAGCAGTGCGATCGCCTCCGGCGGATAGCCGGGACGCCCCCGCTCGTACTCCTGGCCGGCCCGCTCGAAGCCGCGCGCGGCGACGTGGTTGATCCCGGGGTCGCCCACTACGCGCGCGGCGCGCCGGCGCCGAGCTGGTGGCGCAGCAGTGCGAGATCGGCGTCGACCATCATCCGGATCAGCTGCTCGAAGCTGACCTCCGGCTCCCACGCCAGGACGCGCTTGGCCTTGCTCGCGTCGCCGACCAGATGCTCGACCTCGGCGGGCCGGAGGTAGGCAGGGTCGAGCACGACGTGGTCGCCGAGCGGCAGGCCGACGTGCTCGAAGGCCACCTCGACGCAGTCGCGCACGGAGTGGGCGATGCCCGTCGCCACCACGTAGTCGCCCGGCTCGTCCTGCTGCAGCATCAGCCACATCGCGCGCACGTAGTCGCCCGCGAAGCCCCAGTCGCGCTCGGCGTCGAGGTTGCCGAGCCGCAACTCGGTCTCGAGCCCGAGCTTGATCGCCGCCGCGTGCCACGTGACCTTGCGGGTGACGAACTCGAGCCCGCGCCGCGGGCTCTCGTGGTTGAAGAGGATCCCGCTGGTGGCGTACAGCCCGTAGGACTCGCGGTAGTTCACAGTGATGAAGTGGCCGTAGACCTTGGCCACGCCGTAGGGCGAGCGCGGGTAGAACGGGGTCGTCTCGGTCTGTGGGACCTCGAGCACCTTGCCGAACATTTCGCTCGAGGAGGCCTGGTAGAAGCGCGCCTCGGGAGACGCCTCGCGCATCGCCTCGAGCATCCGCGTCACGCCGGTGCCCGAGAACTCGGTGGTCAGCGTGGGCTGGACCCAGGACGCGGCCACGAATGACATTGCGGCCAGGTTGTAGATCTCGTCCGGCTGTGCGGCGCGCAGCGTGTCCACGAGTGAGCGCTGATCGAGCAGATCACCCTGGTGCAGCGTGACCCGGTTGCGGATGTGCTCGATGCGGTCGAACTTCTCGGTCGAGGAGCGCCGCACCATCCCGTGGACCTCGTAGTCCCGATCGAGCAGGAACTCGGCCAGATACGACCCGTCCTGTCCGGTGATCCCGGTGATCAGCGCACGCCGACGGCTCATGCGCCCACCGCCAGGCGTTGTTCGCGCAGCCACGCCACCGTCTGGGCGATCCCGTCGCGCAGGTCGATCCGGGCCTCCCAGCTGAGCAGGCGTCGGGCCTTCTCGACCGACGGCCAGCGCCGCTGCACGTCGACCTCGAAGCTCGGCAGGTGCGTCAGCGCAAACCCGGCCGGGTCCCGGTCGCAGGCCGCCCAGATGACACGCGCGATCTCGGCGATGCTCAGCTCCTCGGAGGCCGAGATGTTGAAGTCCTCGTTCAGCGCCGCCGCCGACCCCATCGCGGTGACGACGCCGTCGGCGATGTCGTCGACGTGCGTCAGCGTCCGGGTCTGCTCGCCGGTCCCGAAGATCTCGAGCGGATGCTGGCCCGACAGCGCCTTGGCGATGAGGTCCGGCACCGCGTGCGCGATCCCCGGCTCATCGGGCTCCGGCAGCTCCCCCGGGCCGTAGGCGTTGAACGGCCGGCAGATCGTGTAGCTGAGGCCGTGCTGGTCGTGCGCGGCGCGGGTGTAGACCTCGCCGGCGAGCTTCGAGAAGCCGTACGCCGAACGCGGTGCCGGGCACTCGGAGAGGTACTCCTCGGTGGTCGGAAAAGCGGATGCGCGCTCGAACACCATCGAGGAGGAAACGTAGACGAAGCGCTCGATCTCGTCCTCCAGGGCGGCTCGCACGACGGCGCCGGTGAGCGCGTTGTTGACCTCGGTCAGCGTGTAGGGCAGCTTGTGGAAGTTGGCGATCCCGCCGACGATCGCGGCCAGGTGGATCACATGCGTGCAGCCGTCGGTCGCGGCGCGTGCCTGCTCGGCCACCCGCAGGTCGCCCTGGTGGATCTCGCAGCCCTCGCGGATCCACGCAGGAGCCTGGCGGTGATCGGACACCCGGACCTCCCAGGCGGGGTCGCGCAGCAGACGCCTGACGACCGCCGAGCCGATTGTGCCCGCCCCACCGGTGACGAGGACCCGGCTCATCCGCGTGCCGCGTCCTGCGCCGGCTCGCCCCGCTCTGGGCTCAGGCCTGCGCCGGTCCCGAGCAGCGCCGCCGCCTCGCTCGCGTACACGAACACCTGCGCCGTCCCGAAGCTGTTCCACGGGTCGACCAGCAGGCACTCGCTCGAGGCTCCGGCGATGATCTCGCGCAGCGTCTCGGGACGCTCGAAGGCCGAGTGATTCGTCGCCACGATCACCACATCCGCGTCGCGGACCGCGTCGCCGAGCGGCTGCGTCGGGGTCGCCGCGTACGGGTCGCACACCGCGACGTCGGCCAGCTCGCGCTCGAGCATCCGGATCAGTTTGGGTGAGAGCGAGTCGCGCTCGTCATCGGTGTCGCGCTTGAAGGTGAGCCCGAGCACCGCGACCTTGTGCGAGGAGAGCTCGCCGACCCGCCGCTTGACGCCCTCGACCAGGAACAGTGGCACCGCCTCGTTCACGCGTGAGACGGCGAGCAGCATCCCGGGCGCGTTGGAGCGCTCCTCGGAGAAGGCGAAGTCCTTGCGCAGGCAAGTGCCGGCGGTCATCCCCGGCCGCGCCATCCCTCCCCGCGGGTAGTCGCGGTTGATCAGATCTATGACCTCGAACACGTTGGCGCCGTAGCGCTCGCAATCCATCATCAGCAGGTTCGGAAGCGCGAACGTGGTGTAGCGGAGGATGTTGGTCCAGATCTTGGCCAGCTCGGCCTGCACCGCGGTGGTGCGGACGATCGGCGCGCCGAGCTGCGCGAACAGGCCGGCGGCCCGCTCGGTCGAAGCGTCGCCGACGCCGCCGATGATGCAGGGGAGGGTCGAGATCTCCTCCAGAAAGCGGCCCGCGGCGATCCGCTCGGGAGCGTGTGAGACGAACACCTGCTCGCCGACACGGAACCCGCGCTGCTTCTCCAGGTAGCCGGCCACAAACTCGGTCGTGCCGGGGGCGATCGTCGAACGAAGGATCAGCGAATGACCGGGGCGCAGCAGGGGCAGCAGGTCATCGACGGCGGCGCGGACCTGGCGGAGGTCGGTCTCGATGTGCGAGAACGAGGGCGTCCCCAGGGTGATCACGATGTTCTCGGCCCGGGCCGCGTCGGCGGCGCGATCGGCGAGCTCGAGCCGGCCGGACGCGAGCACCCGTTCCAGCAGCGCCTGGGTCCCGGCCTCGGAGAACGGCATGCGGTGGGCGCGAATCGCCTCCAGCACCTCCGGATCGGAGTCGACGCCCAGCACGCGCAGGCCGCGGTCGGCGAAGCACAGCGCCAAGGGCAGCCCGACCCGGCCCAGCCCGATGATCGATAGATCGTGAGTCACGCGTGGTTAAACGTAACGAGCGCTCAGAGGTGACGCGGATACGTCGGCGTCAGGGCCCGGGTATGCCGCCGACGCTCGGCAGCGGCTCGAGCCCCGGCTCCGGGTCCTCACCGCGCGTCTCGCCCGAGTAGGCGATGCCGTCCAGCCGCGCGATCTCCCGCTCGCCCTCGATCCGGGCGGGGTGGTCGCCGGGAAGGTCGCGAATCAGGCGGCGGATGCGCTCGCGGAGCTGAAGCGCGAAGTGCGGCGTCGATGCCCCCATCAGCTGGCGCACGTCGTCGAGGGTCACCTCGCGGCCCTCGCGCAGTCGGTCTGGGTGCTCGGCCTGGCTCATTTGCCCTGGGGGACGACCTCGAGCAGCGAGTCGAGCTGCGCCTGGACGCCGACCGTGACGGCGTTCTGATCCCCGATCACCCACGCGTGGTTGTAGACCGCGGCGGTCGGCCCGTACTGGCTGTAGGCGGGCGTCCCGTAGTTGAGGAAGAAGTTGAGCACTACAGACGGGAGCGTAGACGGATTGTCGACCAGCAGGATGGGACCATAGTCGCCGCTGCCGGACAGCGGCGCCGACGCGGCCGCGTCCAGCGGGCGGTGCATGTTCACGAGCACGTATCCGTGGCCAGGGCTGCGCATCGCCCACCCGAAGCTCCCCGGGATGTGGCCGCACGGCTGTCCGTACGGGCAAGCGGGATCGCGGTACTCGGCGAAGTTGACCGCGTTGCTGACCGGGTCGGCGCCGGCCACCCGCTTCACCGGGCCGTACTTGCCGAGCTGTCTGAGGATGCTGTCGGGCACAACGCTCGGGGGTCCGAGCACGTAGATGTGCGGGTGCTGGTGCGAGAGCAGCGCCTGGCGCGTGACCTGGGGCACGCTCGAGCCGGTCACGAACAGGACCGGCTCGCCGCTCTCCGCCGCCCAGCCGGCCGCCGGCATCGCGTAGGCCGGATCGTCAGCCGAGGCGATCATCACGTTGGCGCTCGCCTTCCCGCGGGCGGCGCTCGCGAAGCGGTCGATGGCCGCGGCGAGCGCGAACGGGTCGCTGCCCTGGATCGTGGTCGCGCGCAGACCGCTCGGGCTGGGCACGTTGCCGATCCGGATCACCTGGGCCCCGGCCGCCGCGCCTGAGCCGGTCGGGGCCAGCTCGCTCAGCGCGTCCGACGTCGCGGAGGGCAGCGAGGAGCTCCCTGACAGCAGGATCGGCGCGCGGATCGGCGGCGCCATCAGAGCGGCGGCCGCGATCGCGGCCTGCCAGTCATCGCTCGGGGCGAGCGTCACCGCCGTCGGATGCGTGCCGGCGGCGGCCGAGGGGTACACCGCCAGCGCCACCGCGGCCGCGTCGGCGATCGCGTCACCGCCGCCGACCCGGGTCGTGTTCTTGGTCGCCACCGACGGAAAGCCGAGCTTCTGGGCCGCCTGCGGGGCGCTCGCCTGCACGCCGCTCTCGGGGTTGCCGGTCAACAGCTTCGTGCCGCCGCCGCACCCTGCGAGGAGCACGGTGATCGCGGCGATCGATACAGCTGATGGCATCCTGCGCATGGCGGGCTGTGACCATAGAGCACCGTGGTCCCGTGAGCGCCGGGTCCGGGGTGGGTCGGCGTTGTTGTGAGGATCGTTGCAAGCCGCCAGACGACGCGACAGGGCCTCCGGTGTTTGGTATATGGTGGGCATAACGCCTAATCCACGATCACCAAGGTCGTGGAGCGGGGGACCCAAAAAAGAGATCCCCAGGGGCTAATCCCGCGGTGAACCCGCGGGAGGCGCAGACTCTTTTAGCGCCAGCCCGACAGCTAACCCCGCCGGCCAACGAAAGAGAATTGACTTGCGGGTACCCATCCTGATCGCGTCCGGCTGTGCCGTTCTCGCCCTCGGCAGCTCCCCGGCGCTGGCCGCCGGCGGTGCCGGTGTCTCCACGGCTTCCAGTCCGGCCAAGCCGGCCGCCAAGCAGGCCGGCACCGCCTCCTCGCCCGTGGCCCTCAGCACCTCCGGCGGTGCCGGCGTGGGCTTTGGGCCCGGCCCCCGGAGCACCCCGACGCACCCGGTCGTGCCCGGCTATCGCGCCAAGATCATCCGCGGCGTCGCCTATGCCCCCGCATCGGCGCCGATCCAGGTCCAGCGCGCAATCTGGGCCGGCGACCGGATCCGCCACAAGCCCTATATCTACGGCGGCGGCCACGGCAGCTTCAACGACGTCGGCTATGACTGCTCGGGCAGCGTCTCCTACATGCTCCACGCCGCCGGCCTTCTCTCGACCCCGTTCGACTCCAGCGAGTTCATGAGCTGGGGCAACGGCGGCCTCGGCCACTGGATCACCGTCTACACCAACCCGGGCCACGCCTTCATCGAGATCGCCGGCATACGTCTCGACACCTCGGCTGAGGGTGATCCGCACCCGGCTCCCGGTTCCGGCCCGCGCTTCCGTCCGCTGCTGAGTGACACCAGCGGCTTCGAAGCCCGCCACCCGACCGGGTCCTAGGTTCTGCCGCGGCCCCCGGCCGCGACCCTGCCCCCCTGCCTCCTACGCCGCCGGACGGGTGTGGGGCGACCGCGCCCGTCGACCGCCAGGTCATGTACGCCGTGCTGACTCCGAGGCGGGCTTAGCGTCCATTCGCAGCGCATCCTATGTTCCGGGACTATGGCGCGTGTGTACGCTAGAGGGGCTCGTCCAGCCACCCGCCAAGGAGGATGCGATGCCGGGCCTTTCCGGGCGCATGTCGACCGTCGTCAAAGCGAAGATCTCAAAGTTGCTCGATCGCGCCGAGGATCCCTCAGAGACCCTCGAGTACAGCTATCAGAAGCAGATCGAGCTGCTGCAGAACGTCAAGAAGGGGATCGCCGACGTCGTGACGTCGAAGAAGCGCCTCCAGCTGCAGGAGGAGAAGCTCCAGCAGCAGGTGGTCAAGCTCGACACGCAGGCGCGTCAGGCGCTGTCGGCCGGCAACGAGGAGCTCGCGCGCACGGCGCTCGAGCGCAAGAACGTTGCCCAGACTGAGCTCCAATCGCTCGATGCGCAGATCGTGCAGCTCGAGCAGCAGCAGGAGCAGATGACCGCCTCCGAGCAGAAGCTGCGCACGAAGATCGAGCAGTTCCGCTCCAAGAAGGAAGTCATCAAGGCGCAGTACTCGGCCGCCGAGGCGCAGGTGCGGATCTCCGAGGCCGCCACCGGCGTCGGCGAGGAGATGGCCGACGTGGGCCTGGCGATGCAGCGGGCACTCGACAAGACGGAGAACATGAAGGCTCGTGCCGATGCCGTGGGCGAGCTCGAGGCATCGGGTGCGTTCGAGGATCTGACCGCGCTCGGATCGGGCGAGGACGACATCGATCGCCAGCTCAAGCAGCTCTCGACCACCAGTGAGGTCGACGACGAGCTGGCCAAGATGAAGGCCGAGCTCGGCGGAGGCTCGCCCGCGGCAGGTCAGCTCGGCGCCGGTGAAGCGTCGGCCGAAGGGGCGGAGGCAGCCAAGGGGAACGAGGGGGCCAAGGAGGCCACCCCGTGATCATCCGGATCTCGAGCGAGGGTCAGTACGAGCTGGACGAGAGCGACGTCCCGGCCCTCAACGAGCTGGACAACGCCGCCGTGGCGGCCGTCGAGGCGGGTGACGAGGAGGCCTTCCGGACCACGTTCGGGAAGCTGCTCGTGCTGGTCCGCACCGAGGGCACGCTGGTCGGCGACGATCATCTGGGCGGCTCGGACGCGATCCTCCCTCCGCCTGACTCCTCATTGGAGGAGGCGAAGGTGGGCTTCAACGGCGAGGGCTTGATCCCGGGCTGATCGATTGAGTCGGGGCGGCGGCCGAAGCAAGGCTCGGCTGCCGCGTCACCGACAGGCTGTCTCAGATCGGGCTTCCCCACAGCGGGAACCAGCGCTGGAGCTCGTTCTCGAGCGGCAACTCCTTGCCGGCCTGAGCCTTGAGCCGCAGCTCGCGCTCGTTGTCGCGCTGCTGCGCGCCGCCGGCGGGCACGAACGGATAGAACGAGCCGCGCTTGTAGTTGTAGATCCAGTACACCGGCTGCTTGCGCTCGTCGCCGAACGCGAACACGGCGCACAGCAGGCGCTCGCCGTAGCCGCCGGCCTCGAGCGCGCTGCTGACCGCGTTGATGCCGACGACGAGGTCGTCGAACTCGCCGCCCTTGAGCACCAGCCAGCGGAAGCCGTAGGTGTCATCCGAGGTCTCCACACGTGTGCCGCTGTCACCGGCGGTGGCGCGCACGACCTCCTCCATCTCGCGCACGATGGCGTCGAAGTCGGAGGTCGGAAGTGGCTGGAAGACGATTGCCGCGGCCCCGGTGCTGGTCAGCGACAGCTCGGTCTCGAACGTGACGTAGGCGGTGCTCATCGCGAACAGGCGATCCGGCGCCGGCGCGGCGAGCTTGCGCTTGCCGGTGATGACGTCGAGGAAGCCCACGCGCGCGAGTGCCTACGCCGTGCCCTGGAGCTGGGACTCGAGCTTCTGCAGCGCGGCGATCCGCGCCTCGAGCGAGGGGTGGGTGGCGAACAGGCCGGCGATCGACTGCTTGGCCTTGGGCGGGAAGATGTAGAACGCGGCCATCTCGCCGGACGCCGCCCGCAGGTCCTGCTGCGGGATCTGCTGCATGTTGCCGCTGATCTTCATCAGCGCCGAGATCAGCGCGCTGGGGCGGCCGGTGATGATGGCCGAGCCGCGGTCGGCGGCGAACTCGCGGTAGCGGGAGAGCGCCTGCAGCAGGACGAACGAGACCGCGTACACCGCCGCGGAGACGAGGAGCACGACGATGAACCCGGGGCCGTCCTCGTCGTCGCCGCCGAACGCGCCACCGAACCAGAACCCCATCTGGACGATGAACGAGGCGATCGAGGCGAAGAAGCTGGCCAGCGTCATCACCATCACGTCGCGGTTCTGCACGTGGGTCAGCTCGTGGGCCATCACCGCCTCGAGCTCGGCGGGGGAGAGCAGGTTCAGCAGCCCCGTTGTGGCGCACACCGTCGCCGTCTTCGGGGAGCGCCCGAGCGCGAACGCGTTGGGCATCTGCTGATCGGCGATCCCCACGCGCGGCTTGGGCATGTTGGCCTGGATGCAGAGCCGCTCGATCAGCGCGTGGAACTCCGGCGCCTGGACCGGCGTGACTTCGCGCACGCCCATCGACAGCAGCGCGATCTTGTCCGAGGTGAAGTACTGGACCAGGAACAGCCCGCCGGCGATCACGGCGATCGTGACCGCGCCGACGCCGGCGGCGAACAGGACGCCGATCAGGACGGCATAGACGAGGCCGAGCAGGAACAGGGTCAGCAACATCCGCGCCTGCAGTCCCGGATCCTTGCCAAATGACTTGGATTGCGCCATAGCCTCCCTATGTTGGCAGACCGGCTAACGGCCGGGTCAAGGGCGGGTGTGGGGGAGTGATGAGTGCCCCCTGTCCACGCCTACGCCGACGGCGGCGCGGAGCGGGCTCGCAGTGCCTTGGCGATGAACCTCAGGCTCACGGCCTGGAGCTCCTCGTCGTGCTGGATCGAGCGGTGATGGCCGCCGGGCAGCACGATCAGGCGGCTGCCACCCGATCCGACCCGGGCCGCGAGCTCGCGCGAGTGCTGCACCGGGACGACCTCGTCGCCCTCGGCGTGCAGCAGCAGCAGCGGCGCCTGCAGCGTCTCGACCGCGGTGTGGAGATCGTGCGCGGCCAGGAACGCGTCCATGGCCTCGGCATCGACGTCGAAGCGGAGCGTGCCGGCCTGCACACCGCGGCGCAGACCCTCGGCGCTGGCCGGACAGATCGCCACGATCGCATCCGCGCGCACCGCCGGCGCGGCCAGAATCGCCATGTAGCCGCCCATGCTCGAGCCGCGCAGCGCCACCGGTGCCTCCGCGCTGCCAAGCTTCGATCGCAGCAGGCCGGCCATCGCGGCGACGTCCTCGATCCCCCGGCCGTCCATCGGCCCGTCGCTGTCTCCGTGGCCGCGCTGGTCGAACGCGACCGCGGCCAGCCCGACGGCGTGGGCGGCGCGGGCGTAGTCGTGGTGGCTCTCCTTGGCGGACCCGGCCCCGTGCAGGATCACGACGCCGGCGGTGGCGCCCTCCGGCAGCCACAGCGAGTAGGCGAGGCCGTCGCGCGTGGAGACCTCGGCCGGCATTGCCAGGTTGACCGTGCGCAGGTGACCCATCCGCTCCTACCGTCCCCCGTCGATCAAGGCAGACGCGAGCGCAGACCGTGCTCTCACGCCCCGCAGCATATCGTTAGGGCCGTGAGCGCCACGACATCGAGCCTCAGTCACGTCTATCCCCTCGGCACCCGGGTCAACGAGCACGGCCGGCTCGAGGTCGGCGGCTGCGACGCGGTCGAGCTCGCGCGGGAGTTCGGCACCCCGGCCTACGTCGTGGCCGAGGACGACCTGCGCGCGCGAGCCCGCTCCCACATCGAGTCGCTGTCCTCGTGCCACGCCGACTTCGACGTCCTGTTCGCCTCCAAGGCGTTCCCGTGCACCGCCGTCTATCGCGTGCTGGCCGAGGAGGGCCTGGCCTGCGACGTCGCCTCGGGCGGGGAGCTGGCGCTGGCGCTGCGGGGCGGCTTTGACCCGAGCCGGATCTACCTGCACGGCAACGCGAAGTCCGAGACCGAGCTGCGCGAGGCGCTGTCGGCCGGCGTCGGCCACGTCGTGCTCGACTCGTTCGACGAGCTCGAGCGGCTCCAGCGGATGGCGGCGCAGTCCGGTCGCCGCCAGGAGGTGCTGATCCGCATCACGCCCGACGTCAGCGGCGACACCCATGCGGCGATCTCGACCGGACAGGCCGACTCGAAGTTCGGCTTCGGTCTCGACGACGCTCGCCGGGCGATCGCCAGGGTGGGGGAGCTGGACAGCCTCGAGCTGGTCGGCCTGCACTCCCACATCGGCTCGCAGCTGTTCGAGCTGGCTCCATTCCGCCATGCCGTCGAGGCGATCGCGTCGCTCGGCGACTTCCCGGTCTACAACCTCGGCGGCGGCCTCGCCGCGGCGTACACCGCCTCGCAGCAACCTCCCGCGGTCGCCGATTACGTCGACGCGATCGTCACCGTGGTGCACGATCTGTTAGGCGCCCACAAGCGCCTGCTGCTCGAGCCCGGGCGGGCCCTGGTCGCCAACTGCGCGGTCACGCTCTACACCGTCGAGACGGTCAAGCGCAACGTGTCGACCTGGGTCGCGGTCGACGGCGGCATGTCCGACAACCTGCGGCCGATGCTGTACGGCTCGGTGTACGAGGCGCAGATCGCCGACCGTCCGCTCGCCCCGGCGACCGAGCGCTGTCACGTCGCCGGCAAGCACTGTGAGTCCGGCGACGTGATCGTGCGCGACATCGGCCTACCGGAGCCGGCGGCCGGCGATGTGATCGTGACCCCCGCGACCGGTGCCTACGGCCACGCGATGGCCAACAACTACAACGGCGTCCCCCGACCGCCGGTGATCTTCTGCCGCGGCGGCAACGCCCGGGTGGTCGTGCGCCGCGAGACCTACGACGACCTGGCCGCCCGTGACCTCTCCTAGCGCGCCGGGCCGGTTCCGGGTCGGTCTGCTCGGCAACGGGACCGTCGGCTCGGCGCTGGCCGCGCTGCTGCCCCAGCACGCCGACCGGATCGCCGTCCGCACCGGCCTGCGCCCCGAGCTGACCGGCATCCTGACCCGCTCGAGCGGTGACTTCGACGATCTGCTCGAGCGCTCGGACCTGATCGTCGAGCTGATCGGCGGCATCGATCCGGCGCGCGACTACGTGCTACGGGCGATGCGGGCCGGCCGCCACGTCGTGACCGCCAACAAGCAGCTCCTGTCCCAGCATGGCGAGGAGCTGTGGGACACCGCGCGCGAGCTCGGGGTGCAGCTGCGCTTCGAGGGCGCCGTGGCCGGTGTCGTGCCGGTGATCCGAGTGCTGCAGGAGTCACTCGCCGGCGCCACGATCGACCGCGTGCACGGGATCGTCAACGGCACCACCAACTTCATCCTCACGGAGATGGCGCGCACGGGCGCGACGTTCTCCGAGGCGCTGGCCGAGGCCCAGCGGCTCGGCTACGCCGAGGCCGACCCGGCCGAGGACGTCGACGGCCGCGACGCCGCGGCCAAGATGGCGATCCTGGCCCGGCTCGCCTTCGACACGCCTGTGCACCTCGACCAGGTCCCCTACGAGGGCATCGAGCACATCAAGCCCGATGACCTCGAGTACGCGCGCGAGCTCGGCCTGGGGCTGAAGCTGATCGGCACCGCTGAGCGGATCGGCGCCGGGCTGTCGGTGCGCGTGCACCCGGCCTTCCTGTATCCCGATCACCCGCTTGCGTCGGTGAGCGGACCGTTCAACGCCGTCACCGTCGAGTCCGAGGCGATCACCGAGATCACCATGTCCGGACCCGGCGCCGGTGGGCCGCAGACCGCGAGTGCCGTGCTCGGCGATGTGATCAGCGCGATGATCCCGCCGGCCTCGACGCCGGAGACGACGCAGGCGCTCCAGATCGTCTCCGACGTGGTCTCGGCCTTCTACCTGCACCTCGAAGTGGCCGACGAGCCCGGGGTGCTGGCGCAGGTGGCGCTGCTCCTGGCCGAGCAGGGCGTGTCGGTCAAGTCCGTGGTGCAGAAGGGCCTGCGCGACCAGGCCCGCCTGGTGATGGTCGTGCACCCGGTGCTCGAGTCGCGCTTTGCCGGCGCGATGGGGCTGATCGCCGATCTCGACGTGCTCCGGGCGCCGCCCCGGGCGATCCGGGTGCTCGAAGAGGAGTTCGGCTAGCTCGACCGCGCGGGCAGGCTGCCCGGCCGCGTCGCCTCCCTGATCTGTGTCATCGGCCGGGTCGTGCACGCGGCGCAGCATCGAGATCCCGCGGGGGAAGTACCCATCCTCAGCAGCAGACATCTGCAAACACGCGCCGCCGGAGCCTACCGACCGCGCCCGCCTCACCGGGCGAGACGGTTGCCGGACGCTCGCTCTGGCATGCTCCGCCCCGATGCCGGGACTGATCGAGCGTTTCCGCGACCACCTTCCGTTCGCGCCCGGGGACCCGATCGTGTCCCTCGGTGAGGGGTCGACGCCCCTCGTGCACGCGCCACGGCTGTCCGAGCGCGTCGGCGCCGACGTGTGGCTGAAGATCGAGGGCGCGAACCCGACCGGATCGTTCAAGGACCGGGGCATGACCTGCGCCGTGTCGGCCGCGGTGCGCGAGGGGGCGGAGGCCGTGATCTGCGCCTCGACCGGGAACACGGCGGCCAGCGCCGCCGCATACGCCGCCCGGGCCGGGCTGCGCGGCGCGGTGATCGTCCCCGAGGGCAAGATCGCAACCGGCAAGCTGGCTCAGGCGCTGATGCACGGCGCGCGGGTGGTCGCGCTGCGTGGGAACTTCGACGAGGCACTGAAGCTCGTGCGTGAGCTCGCCGCCCGTCATCCGGTGTCGCTGGTCAACTCCGTCAACGATTTCCGGATCCAGGGGCAGAAGACGGCGGCCTTCGAGCTCGTCGAGCAGCTCGGCGGGGAGCTCGACGCGCTCTGCATCCCGGTCGGCAACGCGGGCAACATCACCGCGTACTGGAAGGGTTTCAACGAGTCCGGGCACCAACCGCGGATGCTCGGCTTCCAGGCCGCCGGCGCCGCGCCGCTGGTCCACGGAGCCCCGGTCAAGAACCCGGAGACGGTGGCCAGCGCGATCCGGATCGGGAACCCCGCCCGCTGGGAGGAGGCGATGGACGCGATGACGTCCTCAGGCGGAGCTGTCAACGCGGTCAGCGACGCGCAGATCCTCGACGCCTACCGCTTCCTGGCCGCCACCGAGGGCGTGTTCTGCGAGCCCGCGTCGGCGGCCGGCGTCGCCGGGCTGCTCGCGTACGGGGCGCAGGACGCCGAGCGTGTCGTGTGCGTGCTCACCGGCCACGGCCTCAAGGACCCGCAGACAGCGCTCGAGCAGGCGGGCGCGGTCGTCCCGTGCGAACCCGAGCTCGGGGCGATCGAGCGGGCCGTCCTCGGATGACGCTCGGCCGCCGCCGGCTCGTCCGCGTCCCCGCGTCCTCCGCCAACCTGGGACCGGGCTTCGACGTGATGGCCGCCGCGCTGGCGCTGCACCTCGAGGTCGAGGTGCTGGAGACGGGGGTGTTCGCGGTCGAGACCGAGCTCGAGCTGCCCCGGGACCGCAGCAACCTCATCGTGCGGGCGTTCGAGCGGCTGCACCCGGCCGACGGGTTCACCTTCCGGATCGCCTCGGCAATCCCCCTGTGCGGTGGTCTGGGCTCGAGCGCCGCGGCGGTCATCGCTGGGCTGATGGCCGCTGATCACATGTTCGAGCTCGACGCCGACATTCGCGCCCTGGCGGTCGAGTTCGAGGGCCACGCCGACAACGTCGCGGCGGCGCTCGACGGCGGCCTGGTGGTCTGCGACGGGCTGCGCTCGCATCGGCTCGAGATGCCGATGGGACTCGAGGCGGTGCTCGTCATCCCGGGCGAGAGCGTGCACACCGAAGCCGCCCGGGGCGCGCTACCCGCGACCGTCCCGATGTCCGACGCGGTGTTCAACGTCGCCCACGCCTCGATGCTGCTGCTCGGACTCGCCACGAGCGATTGGGACCTGATCTCCACCTCCCTGCACGACCGGTTGCACCAGCCCTACCGCGCACCGCTGTATCCGCGCTCGGCCAACCTCATCCAGCGCGCCGCCGACCTCGGCGCCCTCGGAGCGACGATCTCCGGCGCCGGGCCGACCGTCCTGTTCTGGTCGCACTATGACAGCACCGGACCACTGCTCGCCGCACTGAGCCGGGTGACCGAGGGGTGGGCGAGCGTGACACGCGCCCCGTTCGAACCACAGGGGGCCGACGTCCGCGCGATGTAGGGCTCTGCGCCTGGTGTCCTGATTCGGAACGCTACCCGCCGGGGTGTCAGACCCCGGCGGTGGCGCTGCCGCCGTTGACCATGGCGGCCAGCCGGCCGCGGGCCTGATCGAGGCCGAGACGCCGCAGGAGCTCGTCCGCGACGTTGAGGTAGTCGATCCCGAGGTCGGGGCGGTAGTCGATGATCGATACCGCCCGCTCGGCCGACTCGGCGTAGGCGATCGAGGCCCGAATCGTCGTGTCGATCAGCTTCTCGCCGAAATGCTCGCGCAGGGAGTCGAACGCCTCGCGCGAGTGGCGCGTGCGCATATCCGCGATGTTGAGCATGACGCCGAGCCACACGAGCCCGGGGTTGAGGCTGTCGCGAGCCAGCTCGATCACTTCGAGCGCCTGCTCGACGCCCTGCAGCGCGAAGTACTGAGCTTCGGCCGAGAGCAGCGCGTAATCCGCGGCCACCAGCGCGTTGACGGTGAGCAGCCCGAGCGCCGGTGGGCAATCGATCATCACGATGTCGTACTCGCCCTTGACCTCGGCCAGGGCCTTCTTGAGCGTCAGCTCCCGGCCCATCTTCCCGCCCAGTACCAGCTCGGCCTCAGCCAGGCCCAGATTCGCCGGGATGATCCCGCCATGGACCGCCGCGGCGGACTTGGCGCGGCCGGTCAGCACGTCGCCGATCGTCGGATAGGCGTCGGGATCGACGTCGAGGTAGTCCGACAGGTTGCCCTGCGGGTCGAGATCGACCGCCAGCACGGTCAGCCCGAGACGGCGGAAGACGTCGGTCAGCGTGCGAACCGCCGTCGTCTTGCCGGTGCCGCCTTTCTGAGAGAGGACCGCGATTGTGGACGCCATCGGACGAGCCGCACTATAGGTGAGCGCGGCCCGATTGGGGCGGCTCAGCCGCTGAGCGCGCTGGTCTCGCCGCTGGGGCGGTGGGCGTCGCGCATCCCGGACACGACCGGGACCTCGACGAAATGCAGGTGGTGGCGGCCGATCACGACCTCGTCGCCGTCGGCCAGCGTGCTCCATTCGACGCGCTCGCCGTTGACGAACACGCCGTTGAGGCTGCGGTCGTCGAGGACGCGGAGCCCGTCGGGCTGGCGCACGATCAGCGCATGGCGCCGGGATACCGTGGGGTCGTCGAAGCGGATGTCAGCGGCCAGGCTGCGCCCGATCCGGGTCCATTCGCGCCGGAGCCCGAACGCGACCACGCCCTCATTGGCCTCGCGGTAGGCGAGGTACTGGCCGGGCTCGTCGAGGCCGTGGCGCAGCTCATCGAGCCAGCCCTGATCCTCGAGCTCCGGAACCATTTCGACGATCGCAGTCTGCGATGTCGTGAACAACGACGCTCTGACGAACTCTCTACCGCCGCAACTGGGGCATTCAGGCAGCTCGTCAGCCACGTCGAGTGACACTGGGTAATCGCAGTCGGTGCAGCGGAAAGTCCCGGTGCCCGCAACGTTGCCCGACATCCACGCCTTCATGTGCCATCTCCTAAGTAACGGCGGCGCCTTCCGAAGCCCGGCCGATCCACGCTCAATGATAGCTGTCTCGTCAACGAGTATCCAAGGCATTTCGAACCAAAACCGGCGTGATCAGAAGGAAGACCGCGAGCGGGGGCGAACCACAGCACGATGCGAGACTCGGTTCGCGACATGCCGGAGCTGGAGCTGGCGCTGCTCAAGCGGAGCGTCGATGCGATTGCCGCAGGCTGTGAACGCTGCGCCCATTGCCACCGGACGCCTCTGGTCGGAGAGAGGGTCTACATCTACGAGACGGACCGGATCGTGTGTGAGTTGTGCCGCGCTCTGCGGCGCGATCCGCCCACGGCTTCGCGCCTCGTTCACGGCCCCGAATTCGGGCACGCGGTGCGCATTCGGATCACCGACCAGCGCGCTGCGTAGACCATTTCCGGCCCGTACCGGGGCCGGTCCTCGCGCCACCTGCGCAGGCGGTCCGTAGACTCCCGGGCGTATGGATCCCGTCACCGTTTCGACCACGATCTCGAAGCCGCGCGAGCAGGTCTTCGACTATCTCGCGGACATCGCCAACCATGCGGAATTCACCGACCACTATCTGGTCGATTGGCACCTCCTGCGTGAGAACACGATCGGCGCCGGCGCCGGCGCGCGCTTCCGCGTCAAGGCCCCGCTGAGCCGGTTCGCGTGGGCGGACATGACCTTCGCCGAGATCCAGCCGCCGTTCCGGATCGTCGAGAAGGGCCGCGGCGGCAAGTTCAACCGCATCCGCATGGTCGGCACCTACACCCTGACGCCGGCTCCCGGAGACTCGACCAAGGTCGAGTACACGCTCGAGACCGAGCCGGTGATGCTGTCCGATCGGCTCCACGAGGCGCTCGGCTCCCGGTCCTGGAACAAGCGCCAGGCGGCGAAGGCGATGCGGCGCCTGCGCTCGATCCTGGAAGAGGGCCGGGGGCGCGGCCGCCGGGCGTCGATCGCTTCGCAGTGACCGGCCGCTGCGGATCGCGTCGCCGGGCATTCGGGATAGACTTCCGCGCGCCGTGAGAGTCCGTTCCCTGTTGATGATGGCTGTGAGCCTGGTGCTGGCGCTCGGTCTGGCCGCCTGCGGAAACAAGCAGTCCCACCCCCACGTCGCCGACAACGAGGGCTTTTACGTCGACGCCGGCGGGATCACCTACCAGGCGCAGCTCTCACGCGAGCTCAACCCGTACAACGTCGAGGACATGGCGTACCTCAAGGGCCTGGCGCCGGGCACGCCGCCGCTGGCCCCCGACGAGGAGTGGTTCGCCGTCTTCCTCGCCGCCCGCAACCAGACCAAGGCGCCGCTGACCACGGCGCACAACTTCGACATGGTCGATACCCAGGGCAACCGCTACAACGCGATCCCGCTCGACCCCGCCCTGAACGAGTACGTGTGGGAGCCGACGCTGCTGAAGCCGAACGGGACCCAGCCGGTGCCCGACAGCGTGGCCTACTTCGGCCCCACGCAGGGTGGGCTGCTGCTGTTCCGGATCAACACCTCCGCGTACTCCAACCGACCGCTGATCCTGGAGATCCGCGGGCCGGTCGGGCAGCTCTGGGCCACCATCTCGATCGACCTGTGAGCGGGTCAGCCGCGGTGCAGGGCCGCGGCGAGGACGTCGTGCACGGCCGGCGCGGCGGTCGCGCCGCCGGCCCCCTGTTCGGGGAACAGCGCCCCGACGACGATCCTCGGGTGCCCGACGGGCGCGTAGCCGACGAACCAGGCGTCGGTGTTGGCCGGCGAGCTCGCGTTCGGGCCGGCGTCCGGGCCCTGTGTGTTGCGCAGCTCGGCGGTCCCGGTCTTGCCGGCCACGACCACGCCCGGGATCTGCGCCGAGGTCCCCGTGCCGTAGGCGACCACGGCGATCATCAGCTCCTGCACGAGGTGAGCGATGTGGCGGCTGGTGACGTGGACGAAGCGGGGCGTCTGGTGCAGCTGCAGCGTCGGGATCGGGCGCCTGCCGCCCATCGCGATCGTGGCCGCGACGTCGGTCATCTGCAGCGCCGTCGTCTGGACCATTCCCTGCCCGATCGCCGAGGAGCCGACCGCGAGCGCGTCGCCGATCGTGGCCGCCGACGGGATCAGGCTCTCCTCGGCGCCGGGGATCGACGTCGGCTGGTTGAAACCGAACCGCTCGGCGACGTTGACCAGTCGGACGGCCCCGAGCTTGGCCCCGAGCGGAGCGAACACCGAGTTGCACGAGTTGGCGAACGCCTGCACGAAGGTGCCGCCGCACAGCTCGCCGCCGGCGTTGGAGATGGTGACGCCCTCGACCGGGGCGCCGCTCTCCACCGGGAAGGTGTCGCTCAGCTTCACGATGCCCGCCTCCAGCGCACCGGTGGCGGTGATGATCTTCATCGTCGAGCCGGGGGGCTGCAGGGCTGAGAAGGCGACTCCGGCCAGCCCCAGCACTTCGCCGGTGCGGGGGTCCATGGCCGCCATGCCGGCGTAGCGGCCGGCCATCGCGGTGGTCATGGCCCGCTCGATCGCGGGGTCGATCGTCGTCGTGACCGGGAGACCCGACTCCGGCGTGCTCCGCGCCAGCGCCCGCGAACCGGCCAGCAGCGTGCCTCCGGGCGTCCCCGCCAGCTGCGACTGGAAGATCCGCTCGAGGCCGGTGAGCCCGACCTGTGCGGTGGGCGGGTACCCCGCGGCGGCGTAGGCGGCGGCCTGACCGGGCGGGATCGGACCGAGGCTCCCGGTGATCTCAGAGGCGACGTCGGGGATCGGCGAGGTGCGGTTCGGGCCCTGGGCGAGGGGAATCCCGTTGCGGGCCAGCAGCTCGGCCCGGGGGGCGAGCGCGACCTGGCGCGTCAGGCGCTCTCCCGGCAGCAGCCCGGGGAACAGCAACCGGTCGGAGAAGCCCACGCGGGCAACCGAGCCCGAGCCTACCAGCGGCACCTCGAGCGTCTCCCGCAGCGTGCCGAACTCGTTCGTGCGCACGCGGACCGAGACCGGGACCAGATCGCCCTGGCGGCTGCCCACGTGCAGCGGCACGACGGCGGCCAGGGTCGCCGTGCCGGCGGCAGCGGCGAACGCGGCTCGGAAGGCCGGCTCGGACAGGCCGCGCTTGGAGGCCGGATCGAGCAGGTTGTACATCTGCGTGAAGTCGCGGCGGGCCCAGGCGCCGACGTAGCTCGTGACCAGGCGGCGCTCGGCCCGGCCGGGGCCGGTGGCGGTCACGATGCCGGCCGCGAACGCGAGCACGGCGACGCCGGCCAGGGGCAACGTGCGCGTCAGCAGGCGCCGCCGCCTCGGACTCGGCCGTGCCGACGGGCGCCCCAGCGTCGACGCGTATTCAGCCCCTTGAGACATCGACATCACTCACCCCGTGAGACATCTGCAACGGAATGTAGAAGATGGCGTCGCTGAGCAGCGCGATCGCGCGCGGTCGGCAGGCCGTACAGTCTCTGCTGTTGTGACGACAATCGATTGGCTGATCGTTGCGTTCACGGCTCTGCTGGCCCTCTACGGATACCTGCAGGGGTTCATCGTCGGTGTGCTGTCGCTGGTCGGGTTCGCGCTCGGTGCGGTCATCGGCACGCGAATCGCGCCGCTGATCCTGCCCGGCGGCGACCACTCCCAGTACGCGCCCGTGTTCGGGTTGATCGGGGCCCTGCTCGTGGGCGGCGTGTTCGCCAGCGGCTTCGAGGGGCTCGGGATGCGGGCCCGCGCCGCGTTGCGGATACCCGGCTTGAAGACGGTCGACGGGCTGCTCGGTGCCGCCCTGACCGCGTGCGTCGGGCTGGGGATCGCGTGGATCGTCGGCGCGGTGGCGCTCCAGTCCGCGGGCTCGCGACCGCTGCGCGAGGACATCCAGCGCTCGGCGATCCTGAGCGAGCTCAACCATCTGCTGCCGCCGTCGGGCCCAGTTCTCAACGCGCTCGCGCGCTTCGATCCGATCCCCTCGGTGCGCGGCCCCGCCGCCGACGTCCCGGCGCCGACGCAGGGGATCCTCGCCGCTCCCCGGGTCCGCGCCGCCCGCCGCAGCGTCGTCCGCGTGCTCGGCAGTGCGTGCGGCCTCGGTGTCGAGGGCAGCGGGTGGGTGATCGCGCCGGGGCTTGTCGTGACCAACGCCCATGTGGTGGCCGGGGAGAGCGACACCGTCGTGCAGGACGGGGGTCGCTCTCCGAGCCTCACGGCCGTGCCGGTGGCCTTCAACCCCCGCGACGACATCGCGCTGCTGCGCGTGCCTGGCCTGTCCGAGCCCGCCCTGCCGGTCGCGGCGGCGCCGCGCGCCGGTCTGCCCGCGGCGATCCTCGGCTATCCCGAGGACGGCCCCTTCAGCGCCGAGCCGGGGCGGATCGGGCAGACGCTCGACGTGCGGACCCAGGACGCCTACGGTCAGGGATCGATCGTGCGCAGCATCACGCCACTGCGCGGCCTCGTGCGGCCGGGCAACTCGGGCGGCCCGATGGTCGATGCCGACGGTCAGGTCGTCGCGACCGTGTTCGCCGCCGTGACCGGTGGTGCCGCGAGTGGGCAGGGACCGGGTGGGTTCGCGGTTCCCAACGCGCTCGTGCGCTCGGCGGTGGCCCATGCGCGGGGCCGGACCGGTCCGGTCAGTACGGGGGCCTGCGCCGGCTAGAACTTGCAAACCTGAACGGGATTGCCACGGGCGCTACGCTCCGCAACCGCGCCATGAAGACACTCGTCATCGCAGAGAAGCCGTCGGTGGGCCGCGACCTGGTTCGTGTGCTGCCCGGCGCGTTCACCAAGGGAGAGGGCTACCTCGAGGGCCCCGACCACGTGGTCACGTGGGCCGTCGGGCACCTCGTCCAGCTGGCCGAGCCCGACGAATACGACGACCGTTTCAAGAAATGGCGGATGGCGGACCTGCCGATCGTGCCCGAGCACTTCAAGCTCGTCGTGCGCGACGAGCGCTCCAAGAAGCAGATGAACGCGGTGAGACGCCAGCTCGGGCGCGACGACGTCGAGACGGTGGTCAACGCGTGCGACGCCGGGCGCGAGGGCGAGCTGATCTTCGCCTACCTGTACGAGAAGGCGGGCTCCAAGAAGCCCGTTCAGCGTCTGTGGCTCAACTCGATGACCCAGAAGGCGATCAAGGAGGCGTTCGAGGGCCTGCGCCCGAGCTCCGAGTTCGCCACGCTGGAGGAAGCGGCCCGCTCGCGCTCCGAGGCGGACTGGATCGTCGGGATGAACGCCACCCGTGCCGCCACGATCCGGCTGCGCAGCTCGTTTGACGGCGCCGTCTCGCTGGGGCGCGTGCAGACGCCGACGCTGGCCATCCTCGCCCAGCGCGAGCAGGAGATCCGCGCCTTCAAGCCGGAGCCGTACTGGATCGTCGACGCGCAGTTCGCCGCGCTGCCCGACTCGCCCCGGCGGGCCTACGAGGGGCGCTTCCACGCCGGCGCCAACCCGCGCATCACGACCGCCGAGGAGGCCGCGGCGATCGTCGCCGCCTGCGAGGGGGGCACCGGCACGATCACCCAGCTGGAGAAGCGCGAGACCAGGGAGCGCCCGCCGCTCCTCTACGACCTGACCTCGCTGCAAAGCCACGCCAGCAGCCTGTTCGGGTTCACCGCCCGCCGGACTCTGGGCGCGGCCCAGCGGCTCTACGAGGAACACAAGGCGCTGACCTATCCGCGCACCAACTCGCGCTACCTGACCAGCGACATGGTCCCCGAGATCAAGCCGATCGCCGAGCTCATCGGCTCCCAGCGCGAGTACGCGGCCGCGTCGCGGTACGTGGCCGGTCTCGACGTGCTCCCGCTCGGACGGGTGGTCAACGACGCCAAGGTCACCGACCACCACGCGATCATCCCCACCAACGCCGAGCGCCACCCGGTCGACAAGATGGACGACGACGACCGCAAGGTCTATGACCTGGTCGTACGCCGCTTTCTCGCTGCCTTCCATCCCGAGGCGGTCTCGGAGAACACGCGGGTGGAGACGACCGTGGCGGAGAACGTGTTCCGCACGCGCGGCAAGGTGCTGCTGGTCCCCGGCTGGCGCGGCGTGTACGGCGAGATCGCCGAGGGCGAGGGCGCCGGCCGCGACGAGGACGAGGGCCGCGAGCAGCAGCTGCCCAAGCTCGAGCGAGGTGAGGAGGCGAAGGTCGAGAAGGTCGCCTCCGAGGCCAAGGAGACCAAGCCGCCGCACCGCTTCAACGACGGCTCGCTGCTGCGGGCGATGGAGACGGCGGGCAAGCTCGTCGACGAGGAGGAGCTCCGCGAGGCGATGAAGGACTCCGGGATCGGGACGCCGGCGACGCGGGCGGCGATCATCGAGCGGCTGCTCCAGGTCGGCTACATCGAGCGCGACGGACGCGCCCTGGTCGTCACCGAGAAGGGCCTGAACGTGATCCGCCTGCTCGGCGAGCACGCGCTGACCTCGCCCGGCCTCACGGGCGCCTGGGAGCACCGTCTGGCCAACATCGAGACGGGCCAGGACTCACGCAAGGCGTTCATGGGCGACATCGTCAAGTTCGCCGAGGAGACGGTCGGCGAGCTCGACGCGAAGCTCAAGGATGTGCGCATCCCGCGGGCCAACCTCGGTCCGTGCCCGGTCTGCAGCCACGACATCATCGAGAACCGCAAGGGCTACTCGTGCTGGTCGCGCGACGATCCGGGCTGCGGGTTCGTGATCTGGAAGTCGAAGGCCGGCAAGCAGCTCCCGATCGCCGTTGCCCGCGAGCTGATCAAGACCGGCCGCACCGAGAAGCCCGTCACCGGCTTCAAGGGCCGCTCCGGCAAGAGCTTCCGCGCCCGGCTGGCGCTCCAGCAGTCCGAGGACGCCAAGTGGCGCGTCGAGTTCGACGAGCCCTGGGCCCGCGAGGGCGCCAAGCCGCCCGAGGCGGAGGCCGGCGCGGCGCCGGCCGGGACCGCTGCCGCTGCCGCGAACGGGGCGGCGGCCTCGGGGGCGGAACAGCCCGACGCGGCGTAGCGGCCTGGGCGGTCGGCCGTGGACCACACCGCGGGCGCAACCGCCGCTACCCTCCCTCCCCGTCCCAGTACCCCACACCCGAGCTGCGGCGGATGATGATGTGGTCGGGCTCGTTGCCGGTCCAGATGCCGAGCTTGTCGGAGTCGGGGTAGACCGCCACCGAGGGCTCGCGGCCGTCGGAGAACATGATCATGCGGGCGGTGCCGGTGCCGTTGTTGGTGACCTTGTGGGCGCCCTCGGGGCCGGCGGGGAAGCAGATCGCGTCGCCGGGGGCGGCGACGTCCTCGCCGCCCGGGTGGCGGACCGTCGGTCGGCCCGCGAGCACGACGAGCCACTCCTCGACGTACTCGTAGTGGTAGGGGCAGATGCTCTGGTCCGGCTCGAGCTCGAACAGCTTCAGCGCCAGCTCGCGCCCGCCGAGCTCCCGCGACACGCGCGCGTACAGCCCGCCGTAGCCCGGCGGCTCATCGTCGTCGCGCTCCATCGGACCGTCGAACAGGTTGAAGCGGCGCATCGAATGAGTCTGCCGCGCGCGCCGGACGCGATCACGGCGTCGCGCCGGCGAGCCAGATCGTCGTGTCGCCGGGCCCGGACGCGGGTGGGGTCGTGCGGCGCGCGGGATGGCGTCGGGGCCGCGCGCGACCATGTCGGCGATGCCGCTCACGCTCGTGCTCGGACCAGCCAACTCCGCCAAGGCCGGGGAGGTCCTCGGTGCCTACGGCTCCGCAACCCGCCGCGGTGCCGTGCTCGTCGTCCCGACCCGGGCCGACGTCGATCACTACGCGCGGGAGCTCGCGGCCGCGGGTGCGGTCCTGGGTGGCGCCGTGCACAGCTTCACCGGCCTCGTGGGCGAGATCGCGGCGCGCACCGGTTACGTCGCGCGGACGCTCTCGGCGCTGCAGCGTGAGCGGGTGGTGCGGCGCGTGCTCGACGGCGGTCGGCTGGCGCTGCTCAGCCGGTCCGCGGATTCGCCGGGGTTCGCGGCCGCCGCCGTGCGGCTGCTGTCCGAGCTCGAGCGCTCGCTGATCACGCCGCCGCGGTTCGCACAGGCGATGCGGGCGTGGGCGGGCCAGGACTCCGCACGCCGGCTCTACGCCGACGATGTCGGCTCGATCTACCTCGACTACGCCCGCGAGCTCGAGCGCCTCGGGCGCGTGGACGCGGACCTGCACGCATGGCGGGCGCTCGACGCGCTGCGTGCGGCGCCGGCGAGCTGGGGCACGGGCCCGGTGTTCTTCTACGGCTTCGACGACCTGACGCCGGTGCAGCGCGACGCCGTCGAGACGCTCGCGCGGACGGTGGACGTCGAGGTGACGGTGTCACTGACCTACGAGGTCGGGCGCGAGGCGCTGCGCGCCCGGGCCGAGGCGGTCGAACAGCTGCGGCCGCTGGCCACCCGAGTGGTGGAGCTGACGCCCGCCGACGATCACTACGAGCCCGCTGCCAGCGCCGTTCTGTACCAGCTCGAGCGGCGCCTGTTCGAGCCGCCGGACTCCGGGGAGCCGCCGATCGAGCCCGACTCGGTGGTGCGCCTGCTCGAGGCTGGTGGCGAGCGGGCCGAGGCCGAGCTCGTCGCCTCCGAGGTGCTCGGGCTGCTGCGGGCCGGGATGCCGGGCGACGAGATCGCGGTCATCTACCGATCCCCGTCGCGCTCGGTGGCGCTGGTGGAGAACGTGTTCGGGAGCGCCGGGATCCCGCTCTCGTTCGAGCACCAGTTGCCGTTCTCGCACACGACGCTCGGGCGCTCGGTGCTGGCGCTCGCGCGCTGCGCGCTGCTCGACGCAGCGCGGGCCGATGATCTGATCGGCTATCTGCGATCGCCGGGACCGCTCGAGCGCCCCGAGCTCGCGGACGCGCTCGAGCGCGATGTCCGGCGCGAGGGTCTGCGCACGGCGGCCCAGGCGCGCGCGCGGCTGGGCTGGCGGCTGGGCGAGATCGATGCCCTGCGGCAGGCGGAGGATCCCGCCACCGAGCTCGCGCGGCAGGCCCGGCGGCTGTTCGCCTCGCCGCACCATCGTGGCGCGCCGATGCTCGGCGCCGACGAGGAGCTCGACGCGCGAGCCCTGAGCGTGCTGGACCGCGCCGTCGCCGGGCTCGGCGAGCTCGGCGAGGAGCTGCGGGGCCGTGAGCTGATCGAGGCCGTCGAGGAGCTGCTCGTTCCCGCCGGTCCGGCGCCGCGCCCGGGGGCGGTGCTGCTGGCCGAGCCCCTGGCGATCCGGGCCCGGCGCTTCCGGGCGATCTTCGTGTGCGGCCTCCAGGAGGGCGAGTTCCCGCTGCCCGCTGCGCCGGACCCGTTTCTGTCCGACGAGCGCCGGCGCGAGCTCGCGGCCGCATCCGGGCTCGTCCTGAGGCGCAGCGAGGACGGGCTGGAGCGCGAGCGATACCTCTTCTATGCCTGCACCTCGAGGGCCACCGAACGGGTCTACCTGAGCTACCGGAGCTCGGACGAGGAGGGCAACCTCGCGCTGCGCTCGCCGTTCGTCGACGACGTCGAGGAGCTGATGGCCGACGGCTGGGCGGAGCGGCGGACGCGGCGCCTGCTCGCCGACGTGGTGTGGGCGCCCGAGCTGGCGCCGACCGCCCGGGAGCGCGACCGGGCGCGAGCGGTGGCCAGCCGATCCGAGCCCGCGGTGGTCGAGCCACCCCGCACGCTCGGCCCGCGCGCGCTTGCGCGTGTGCGCCATCGCGAGGTCGTCTCGCCCGGTGCGCTCGAGTCCTACGCCGACTGTCCGGTCAAGTGGATGGTGGAGAAGGAGCTGCAGCCCGATCGCTTCGACCCCGAGCCCGAGCCGATGGCCCGGGGCAGCTACATGCACGACGCCCTCGAGCGGGTGCTGCGGGGCCTCGGGGGCCCGGTCACGCCCGCGTCGCTGCCGCGGGCGCTCCGGCTCCTGGCCGAGGTGCTGGCCGAGTTGCCCCCGGAAGTCGCCGGGGGGCGCTCGGAAGCGGTGCGGCGGGCCGTGCTGCAGGCGATCGAAGCCGACCTGCGCCACTACCTGGAGTTCGAGGCCGCGAGCGGTCAGGCTTGGCAGCCGCTCAGGTTGGAGCAGCGGTTCGGCTTCGCCGGCGACGAGCGGTCGCTGCCGCCGCTCGAGCTCGGTGACGGCGAGGGGCGGGTGCGCGTGCGGGGCATGATCGACCGCGTCGATGTCGACCCCGGGGGGACGAGGGCGATCGTGCGCGACTACAAGAGCGGCTCCCCGAGTGCCCGGCACCCCGGGGCCCGCTGGAACCAGGACCGCCAGCTGCAGGTGGCGATCTACATGCTGGTGGTGCGAGAGCTGCTGGGCCTGACGCCCGCGGGCGGTCTCTACCAGCCGTTGAGCGGAGACCGCCTGCGTCCGCGGGGTGTCTTCCTCGAGGAGGCGGTGCCGGCCGCCGGGCTGTTCGGCACCGACGCCCGCGACGCGGAAGCGCTCGATGCCGAGCTCGAGGACGCGGCCGCCCGCGCCGTCGCGCTGGCCGCGCGCCTGCGGGCGGGCGAATTGACCCCGTGCCCCGAGACGTGCTCGCGGGACGGGTGTCTGCACCCGGGCATCTGCAGGGTCGGATGATCGCGTTCACGCCTGAGCAGCTCGCGGTGATCGAACGCCGCCACGGAGACCTGATCGTCGACGCCAACGCCGGCAGTGGCAAGACCTCGGTGCTGGTCGAGCGGTTCGTGCGCGCGGTGCTCGAGGATCAGGTCGAGGTCACCGGCATGCTGGCGATCACGTTCACGGAGAAGGCGGCGGCCGAGCTGCGCGAGCGCATTCGCCTGCGGTTGCGCGCGCTCGGCGCCGACGAGGCCGCTCACGCCACCGAGGACGCGTTCATCTCCACGATTCACGGGTTCTGCGCGCGGGTGCTGCGGGCCAACGCGCTCGTGGCCGGGATCGATCCGGCCTTCACGGTGATTGACGAGGCCGAGGCGGCCCGCTTGGCCGATGCCGCATTCGAGGCCGCGCTCGAGGAGACGGCGACCACCGTCGCCGGCGGCCGGGACCTGATCGCCAGCTACGGGCCGGTGCCACTGCGCCAGGCGATCGGCGCGATCTACGACGAGCTGCGCTCGTGCGGTCAGTCGGCCCCGGCGCTGCCGGCGCTCGGCGTTGCGCCCGACATGGGGCCGGCGCGGCTTGCCCTGCGCGATGCCGCCGCGACCACGGCCGTCGAGCTCGGCGGCGCCGAGCAGACGCCGAAGGTCGTCGACGCCCTGTCGCGGATCGAGCGCGGCACGGCGCTGATCGAGGCCCCGGATCCGTGGCCCGCCGAGCTCGGCGCACTCGCTCTCCCCGGCGGCAACGGGGCAGCGCTGCGGACGCCGGCGTGCCTGGCCTACACCGACGCGCTGGCGCGATTCCGGGTCGTCTGTGAGCACGCCCACGCGGCCGGAGTGCTCGGTCTGCTCGACCGGCTGCTCGGCGCCTACGGCGTTTGCTACGCCGAGCTCAAGCGCGAGCGCTCGCGACTCGACTTCGAGGATCTCGAGCTGATGACCCGTGACGTGCTCGCCACCGACCCCGAGCTGCGCGGTCGTTACGCCGCGCGGTTCGAGCAGATCATGGTCGACGAGCTCCAGGACACCAATCCGGTGCAGCTCGAGCTGATCGAGTCGATCGCCCGCGGGAACCTGTTTACGGTCGGCGACGCGCTGCAGTCGATCTACGGCTTCCGCCACGCCGACGTGGCGCTGTTCGAACGCCGGCGCGAGCAGCTCGCGGCCACCGGTGCGCACGCCACCCTGACGATCAACTTCCGCTCTCGTCGCGAGATCCTCGATGCGCTCAACCCGGCCTTCGCGGAGGTGTTCGGCGAGCGCTTCACGCCTCTGCGGACCGGCCGCACGGACGCGCGCGCCGACGACCCCAGGGTCGAGCTGCTGATCGCCGAGAAGGGGGCGGAGTGGGCACAGCAGGACGGGCTGGCAGCGCCGTGGCGGCTGGCCGAGGCCCGGGCTCTCGCGCTGCGGGTGCAGGAGCTGATCGATGCCGGCGCGTCGGCGGGCGACGTCGTCGTCCTCACACGAGCCACGACTGACCTGCGCGCCTACGAGCGGGCGCTCGAGGACCTCGGGGTTCCGACCTACGTGATCGGCGGCCGTGGCTACTGGTCTCATCCCCAGGTCGTCGACCTGGTCGAGTACCTGCGCGCGCTGGCCAACCCGCGTGACGAGGAAGCGACCTACACGGTGTTGGCCTCGCCGCTGGTCGGGCTCTCGCCGGACGGGCTGGTGCTCGTCGCCGCCGCCGCGCGCGAGGCCGCCCGCGACCCATGGTGGGTGATCCGCGAGCCGCCGGAGGGCGGGGCCCTCGACGACCTCGAGCCGGACGACCGCGAGCGTCTGGCGCGGTTCGCCGTGTGGTTCGCCGGCGAGCGCGCCGCGATGGCGCGACTCGGGATCGAGGAGTTGGTCGAGCGGGTGCTGGAGTTGACCCGCTACGACCTGACGATCCTGCGGCTGCACGGCGGTGAGCGCCGGCTGGCCAACATCCGCAAGCTGATGCGGCTCGGGCGCGAGCACGAGGCGGCCCGGGGCCGGGACCTGCGCGGATTCCTGCAGCTGGCCGGAGCGCGCGCGGACTCGAGTGGGGCGACGTTCGGCGGCGGCGCACCGCGCGAGAGTGAGGCGCCGGTCGAAGGGGAGGCGCTCGACGCGGTCCGGCTGATGACGATCCACCGAGCCAAGGGCCTCGAGTTCCCGATCGTGTGCGTGGCCGATCTCGGCCGCGGTCCGCGCTGGAGCTCCGAGCTGCTCCGGATCGGCCGCGACGGGCGCATCGGCCTGCGGCTGAGTCGGCCCGGCAGCGGCAAGGCCGAGCCGGCGCTGGCCTACAAGGAGCTCGGTGACGCGCGCGTGGCGGAGGAGGCGGCCGAGGAGCGGCGACTGTTCTACGTCGCGATGACCCGGGCCCGGGAGCGGCTCGTGCTGAGTGGAGCCGCCGGCCTCTCCGGCTGGGAGCGCGCGGCGGGCCCGATCGCCTGGATCGCCCCGGCGCTGGTGCCCGACATCGCCGCTCGCCTCGAGCAGGGCCGGCTCGCCGATGTGGTGGAGCGGGAATGGGACGGCGCGGTGGCCGCCGTGGCTTACGCGCTGCTGCAGCCGGCCGAGCGTGAGGACGACGAGGACGGGGAGGACGGCGAGGACGGCGAGGACGACGAGGACGACGAGGACGACGACGCGGTCGCCATGGCCGGGCAGGACGCAGCGCCCGTCGTCGCCAGGTCCGGCCACGTGGATGCCGGCCTGCCCGCCGAGGACGGGCCGATCATCGCCCTGCCCGTCCTCGGCACCGTGGCCCCGATCGCGACGCTCAGCTACTCGAGCCTGGGCGAATATGCGCGGTGCGGCTACCGGTTCTATCTCGAGCGGGTGCTCGGTCTGCCCCGGCTGCCCTCGCGCGGGCCGCTCCCGGGCGCGTCGGAGCGCGGGATGGCGGCAGGAACGCCGGCGGGGCGCCCGGCGGCTCGCCTCAACGCGGCCGAGCGCGGCGTGCTTGCGCATGCACTGCTCGAGCGCCTCGACTTCCGGCGTCCGGGCCGCCCCGAGCCCGAGAGCGTGCACGCGCTTGCGCGCACCGTGGACTTGCCGCAGCCGAGCGAGACGGAGACCGAGGAATTGGCCGGTTTCGTCGAGCGCTTCGGTGCCAGCGAGCTGTGCGCGCGGCTCGCCGCCGCGAGCGAGGTGCATCGCGAGGAGCGCTTCGCGTTCCTGCTCGAGCCGGGCGGGGCGCTCGTCAACGGGTTCCTCGACGTCCTCGCGCGCGAGGGACTCGGGGGCGCGCAGCTGCTGGTCGTCGACTACAAGAGCGATCGCCTTGACGGGGCCGAGCCGGCCGCGGTCGTCGAGCGCGCCTACGGCACGCAGCGGCTGGTGTACGCGCTGGCCGCGCTGCGCTCGGGCGCGCGTCGCGTCGAGGTGGCGCACGTGTTCCTCGAGCACCCCGAGGCTCCGGTGCGCGCTGCCTTCGGCCGCGACGAGGTGACGGGGCTCGAGGCCGCGCTGTCCGAGCTCGCTCGCGGCGTGCTGGCCCGCGAGTTCCCGGTCAGCGATACGCCGCACCGGATGCTGTGCGACGGCTGCCCGGGCGAGGACGGGCTCTGCTCGTGGCCGCCGGCGATGACCCGGCGCGAGACCCCGGACCAGCTGTTCTGACGCTCAGCCGCGCTTGAACTCGACGTCGATCTGCTCGTGCTCGGAGCGCTCCTCGACCTTGGCCAGCGCGGCCAGCGTCCGCTGGTCGGCGGGCTCGCTGGGCGGGCCGAGCAGGCTCCGCGGCCACAGACGCCGGGCCAGCACGACGTTGATCTCGGCGGCATAGAGGGTCATCTGGGCGCCGAGGTGGAGCCAGATCAGCAGGGCGAGGACGAGCCCGAACTGCGCGTACGTGCTGCTCGTGTGCCGGAGCACGTGGCCGATGTAGTAGCCGCCGACGATCTGCAGCATCTCCCACAGGACGCCGGCCACGATCACGCCGGGGCGCAGCGCGCGGGTGGGGATGTCGTCCGCGGTCATCAGGCGGAAGGCGGCGAAGAACAGGGCGAAGTTGAGCAGCAGCGAGACGCCGATCCCGGCGACCTTGGCCAGCGGGCCGCCGAGACCGCCGGTGACCAGACCGGAGGCCAGCGTCGCGAGCAGGAACAGCAGGCCGAGCGTGATCAGCAGCGCGAGTCCCCGCAGGCGCGACTGGAGGAAGCTCGGCCGGTGCTTGAACGGCACCGCCCAGATGCGGTCGAACGCGGCCTGCGCCGCCTGGGTCACACCGAGCCCGGCGAGCAGCGAGGTGACGAGGCCGATCACGAGCGCGATCGCCCGACCCTGGAGCGCGTGGAGCTTGATCTGATCGCCGATGATCGGGAACTGGCCCAGCACCGACTGCTCCACCGACTTCTGCGCGCTCGGGTCGCCCTGGAGCACGAACCCGAGCACGGTCGTGAACACGAGCAGGAGCGGGAACAGCGAGAAGAATGTGTAGTAGGCGACGAGCGCGGCGAGGTTGCCGCCCTGGTCGTCGCCGAACTTCCTCACCACGGCCAGCGGCACCGCGAGCCACGGGTGGCGCTGCTGGGTGCGGTCGAAAGCCCGGACGGGCGCGAGCGCGTCCACGTTCACAGCCCCCGGCTCTCGGTCACGTGCCGCGCGAGGTCGACGACGCGGCCGTTGCTGGCGCGGGCCCGCGAGCGCATCATCTCGAACGCGGCGCGGTCGTCGATCCCGTGGCGCTCCATCAGGATCCCCTTGGCCCGCTCGATGATCGCCCGTCGCTCGATCGCGCTCTCGAGCCGGTCGACCTCCTGACTGAGCTTCTGCATCTCGGCGTAGCGGCGGACGGCGACCTCGATCGCGCTCTGGATCGAGTCGGCGCTGAGCGGCCGGACGGCGGCGAAGATGCCGCGGGCGGCCGCGCGGGCGACGAACTCGGAGTCATCGCCCTCCAGCGCGACGATCACCGGCCCCGAGGCGCACTCGGCGAGCTCTTCGATCAGGTCGAGCGCGTGCCCGTCGTCTTCGTGCAGGGCGACGATGGCCACGTCCGGATCGCTGTGGCCGACCACCGCGGCCACCTGATCGACCCGGACCGCGTACGGCGCGACGTCGTGGCCGAGGTGCTTGAGCGCGGCGGCGAGGTCATCGAGGCGTTCGGGATCCTCGTCGGCGGCCAGGATGCAGAGGGGCTGGGCAACGGCGGCGTGCGTGGTCATGGGCCTGCGCATAAGCTACCCCCGGGGCGGGGCCCGCAAGCCTGGTGTCCTCGTGCGATGGTCCTCAGCTCAGGTGACGCCGGCCGCCGTGCCGACGGCCGGCGCCGCCGCGGCGCCGGCGGCCGGTGCGCAGGACGATCTTCATTCGCCGCCCGGCTCGCTCCACTCCTGCGCGCCCTCCACCGCGAGCAGCGTGCGCTTGCGTTCGAGTCCGCCCGTGTAGCCCCCGAGCGCGCCGCCGGTCCGCAGGACCCGGTGACACGGCACCACGATCGGGAGCGGATTCGCTCCCAGGGCGTTGCCGGTGGCCCGGGAGCCCCGGGGACTGCCGGCCGCGGCCGCCACGCGCCCGTACGTGGACACGCCGCCGAACGGGATCTTCGCCGTGGCCTCGAGCACGCGGCGGCCGAAGCCGCGGGTCAGCTGCCAGTCGATGGCCAGATCGAACTCGTGCCGGCGCCCGGCGAAGTACTGCTCGAGCTCGCGGCGGGGCCCGTCGAGCCGGCGCGGCGAGGCGAGCACGCGGGGTGAGACCCGCAGCGCGAGCTCCCGGAGCGGCGCCTCGACGCCGTCGTCGAGATACGCGATACGCACGAGCCCGCGCGCGGTGCCGGCGAGCAGGAGCGCGCCGACGGGCGAATCGAAGGTGGCGTAGGCGACGTCGAGCAGGCCCGCCGTCGTGGCCGCGTCATCCAGGCTCGGGAGTGGGGCGTCGGGAATCCTGCGCGCGGCGGCACGCAGGAGGAGCTCCAGGTCGTCGGTCATGGTCGGTACTCCTTCCGGAGTCGGGTCAATCCTTCGTGGACGTTGCGTCGCGCGGCCTCCTCGCTCGTGTCCATCACCGCGGCGATGTCGGGGTAGCCGGCGTCGAGCACGTAACGCAGAGCGACGGCGGCGCGCTGCTTGGGCGGGAGCGCCCGCAGCCGGCGCCAGATCACCGCGTCGGGATCGAGCACCGTGTCGTCGTGACGCTCACGCCCGTCCAGGCCTGTGTCGGCAAGCTCCGTCACGTCGGGCACGGGGACCGCCCGGCGGCCGCCGGCGCGGACGTGATCGATCGCCTTGCGGTGCGCGACGGTGAGGATCCAGGCCTTCAGGTTGGCGGCGTCGCGCAGCCGTGGGTAGGCGCGCAGCGCGGAGATCCAGGTCTCCTGGTAGCAGTCGTCGGCGTCGACGCGACCCACGCTGGCGACGAGAAAGCGGTGCACCTCGTGTCCGTGCTCGTCGATCAGGGTCTGAAACGGCGGGAGGTCCACTGCAGATGAAACGGGGGCGCGGGTCACGGCGTGAGATGTTCGCGCCTCGCGGCCGGCCAGCGGCGACGCGATAGCCTTCGACCCGATCATGGACGAGCGAACTCTCGGCACCCAGGGCCTCATCGTCTCCGCTCAGGGGCTCGGCTGCATGGGTATGTCCGAGTTCTACGGCGCCACCGACGAGTCCGAGGCCGTGGCCACCATCCACCGGGCGCTCGACCTGGGGATCACGCTGCTCGACACGGCCGACATGTACGGACCGTTCACCAACGAGCAGCTCGTCGGCCAAGCGATCGCCGACCGGCGCGACCAGGTCGTGCTGGCGACCAAGTTCGGCATCGTGCGCGATCCGAACGACCCGACCAAGCGTGGCTTCAACGGTCGCCCGGAGTACGTGCGCAGCTCCTGCGAGGGGTCGCTGCGCCGCTTGGCCGTCGACCACATCGACCTCTACTACCAGCATCGTGTCGACACCGACGTCCCGATCGAGGAGACCGTGGGCGCGATGGCGGAGCTCGTCGATGAGGGCAAGGTGCGCTATCTCGGACTGTCCGAGGCCTCGGCCGCGACGATCCGCCGGGCCAACGACGTGCACCCGGTCGCCGCCGTGCAGAGCGAGTACTCGCTCTGGAGCCGCGACATCGAGAACGAGGTGCTGCCCGCATTGCGCGACCTGGGGATTGGTCTCGTCGCCTACAGCCCGCTGGGCCGGGGCTTCCTGACCGGCCGCTACACGAAGGCCGAGGACTTCGGCGAGGGCGACTTCCGCCAGTATCAGCCGCGGTTCCAGGGCGAGAACCTCGCCCGCAACCTCCAGCTCGTCGAGCGCGTGCGCGAGCTGGCCGCCGAGCATGACTGCAGCCCGGGTCAGCTGGCCCTCGCGTGGGTCATGCATCGCGGCAGCGACGTGGTGCCGATTCCCGGTACGAAGCGGCGCGCGTACCTGGAGGAGAACGTCGAGGCCACCGAGATCACGCTTGATGCCGAGGACCTGCAGCGGATCGAGGAGGCCACCCCCGTGAGCGCAGTCGCCGGCGACCGCTACGCGGACATGTCGTTCGTCGAGCGCTGACTAACGTCGGGCGTCGCGAGCGCCGGCGACGAGCCGGTCGCGGAGCAGCAGGAAGCCCAGCGCCGCGGAGAGCACCGACAGCAGCTGGCCGACCTCGCCGCCGATCTCACGCGGCTCATCGAGCACGAGCAGCAGTGCGCCGAGCGTCTCGCCGACCACGGCCACCGGGACGGCCAGCACGTGCATGTCCTCCGGGGCACCGAAGGCCGCGGCGCTGGCCGGCGCGAGCATCGCCGGGCGTCCCTCGCGCAGGACCTCGGCGACGTCCTCGTGCGCGGTGACCGTGACCATCCGGGGGCCCAACAGTCCGCGGCTGGAGCTCCCGAGTGCCAGCTCGCCGGCCATGTACACCGCGACGCCGACATCGATCGGCGGCAGCCACCGCACGAGCGTGTCCGAGGTCGCCTGCAGCAGCGCCGGCCCGCTCTCCTGGCGGAACAGCTCGGCCAGCTCGCTCACCGAGCTGAGCCACCGGCTGTGCTGCTCGAACTGCCGATCGAGCTGTTCACGTTCCACGAGCAGCCGGGCGAGCGCGAGCCGCGTGTCGCGATCCCCGGCGTGCTCGAGCTCGACCACCGCCACCAGCGGCGACTGACCGGGCTCGGCGGGCAGCCGGTACATGAGCGCGCGCACGTGCTCGGGTCCCGCCGGGGACCACGAGGGATGGCTCGTATCGCCCGTGCGCGCCGTGGTGGTGAACAGCGCGACGGCGGAGCGCTCGAGCTGTGAGCCGGGCACCCACGGCGCGGCCAGCGCCAGCTCGTCCCCGGGGTGCGGAGCGCCGTCGATCGCCGCCAGCGCCGGGTTGACGTAGGCGACGCGGACCGGCGCGGGGCCCGAGAGGAGCATCAACGGCGACGGTAGCTGCTCCGCGCTGGCCGCCAGCGCGGCGCTCGAGACGTCGGGCGCCGGCGTCGAGGCCTGCGCCTCGGCGATCGCTCGCGGCAGCGGGACGCCCTCCTCGGAGGCGCGCCGGACGGCGACCACGGCGTCGGCGTCGGCGAGCTCGTAGCGCCGCGGGCCGGCGCCGACGCGCTGGGGGCGCGGAAAGTCATAGCGGCGCTCCCACGTCCGCAGCCGCTCGCGTGAGACGCCGGTGAGGCCGGCGAAGCGCGTAGCGCTGACCGTCTGACCACCCCTGACCATCCTCCAAGTGTGACACCACGACGACCTTGATGGGCCTGTCCGTGGCTGACCACCTTGCCGTCGCCGGCGGGGTCGGCAATATCGGACCCGTCCAACGTTCCGTTGCCAGTGGAGGACGATTGAGCGGAGGACGATTGAGCTCCACGCTGCAACCCGCAGTTCCATTGACTTCCGAGAATCCACTCGAAGAGGACGAGCTCCTGCGCCGCTACCACGTCGAGGGGGACCTCGAGGCGCGCCGAATCCTGATTGAGCAGATGATGCCGCTGGTCCGCACGCTGGCCCGCCGCTACGTGAATCGGGGCGAGTCGCTCGACGATCTGATCCAGGTCGGATGCGTCGGCCTGATCAAGGCGGTCGACCGCTTCGACGTCTCGCGCGAGCTGCGCTTCTCGACCTTCGCCGTGCCGACGATCCTGGGCGAGATCAAGCGACACTTCCGCGATCGGGCCTGGTCGATTCGGGTCTCCCGCGGCATCCAGGAGCTGAACTCCAAGGTCGGTCGCGAGGCGGACCGGCTGTCGGGCATCCTCGGCCGCTCGCCGACGATCGACGAGCTCGCCGAGGCCACCGAGACCTCGGTCGAGCAGGTGCTCGAGGCGTTGCAGGGCGCCCAGGCCTACAACACCGTGCCGCTGGAGGAGCCGGTCGGCGACGACGGCGAGGCCGCCGAGCGCTTCGGCGCCGAGGATCCCGGGTTCGCCGTGGCCGAGCAGCGGGTGGAGCTCGCCCGCGGCCTCGAGACGCTGCCCGAGCGCGAGCGCAGCATCATCCTGTTGCGCTTCTTCGAGGGCCTGACCCAGCGTGAGATCGCCGACCGCATCGGGATCTCACAGATGCACGTCTCGCGCCTGCTGCGCCGCTCGGTGGATGGCATGCGCCTGCAACTCGAGGCCTGAAAGGCCGGCAAGAGCGCGGTCAGGGCTTGATCGCTCACCCGCTCGGGTATACAAAGACGACATGGCTCGTGCGATTTGGACCGGCGCGATCAGCTTCGGGCTGGTCAACGTACCGGTCAAGCTCTACAGCGCCACCTCGCCCAAGACGGTCCGCTTCCACCAGCTGTCCGGAAAGACCGGCGCGCGGATCCGTCAGAAGCGCGTCGATCCGTCCACCGGCGACGAGGTCGCGTTCGAGGACATCGTCAAGGGCTACGAGGTCACGCCCGAGCGCTACGTGCTGATCTCGCCCGACGAACTCGACGCGCTCGACCCCAAGGCGACCAAGACGATCGATATCGAGGACTTCGTCGACCTGTCGGAGATCGACCCGATCTACTACGACCACTCCTACTACCTCGCGCCCACGGCCGGCGGCGCCAAGCCCTACCGGCTGTTGCTCGATGCGATGCGCGAGTCGGGCAAGGTCGGGATCGGGCGCGTGGTGCTCCGGTCAAAGCAGCAGCTGGCCGCGCTGCGTCCCACCGGCGACGTGCTGACACTCTCGACGATGCTATTCGGCGACGAGGTGCTCAAGCCCGACCGGCTCGACGAGCTCGACGCGGTGAGCGAGGCCGAGGCGAGCGATCGGGAGCTGTCGATGGCCCGTCAGCTGATCGATTCGCTGTCGAGCGACTTCGAGCCCTCCAAGTACCGCGACGAGTACCGCGACCGAGTGCTCGATCTGATCGAGCGCAAGGCTGCGGGTGAGGAGATCGCCGTCCAGCCCGAGGCCGAGGAGCCCGAGGCCGCGCCCGACCTGATGGCCGCGCTCGAGGCCAGCCTGGCCGCCGTGCGCAGCGACGACGACGACGCGCCCGCGCCCGCGCCGAAGCCGCGCAAGCGCTCGACACCGTCCAAGAACGGCGATGGCAAGGGCACGGCGAAGACGACCGGCACGAAGACGGCGTCGAAGCTGCGCGCCACCAAGGCCACCGACAAGGCCAAGAAGTAGCCGGCCCGGCCCGCTCGACGCCCCGGCCCGCCCGACGCCCCGGCCCGCCCGACCCCGCCCGACCCCGCCCGTCTCAGCGGTCGCGGGTGCCTGCGAGCGCGACCAGCGTGCAGCCCGTTGCCCCGCAATCCAAGAACTGCCCGGCGTACGGCCCGTCGAGCGCGTACGTCGTGGCGCCGTCCCGCGCCTGGCCCCGGAGCGCATGGGGCGCACCGGCCGCCGCGGCGCCGCTCCCGTCCGGCGCGATGCGCTGGAAGGCGTCGGCGGAGGGCAGGATCGGGGAGCCGTCGAACTGCCCGTAGTAGAGGCCGCCGGAGGCGAACGAGGGGAAGCTGAGGAAGCCGGGCGCCCCGACCCCGCTCGACTCGGTGTCGACCGCGAGTCCGGTCGGGGCGGCGCGCGCCGAGAGGGGCAGCGTGTCGACATCGATGGCCGAGTCGATCTGACCGCCGCTGATCGTCTCCCACGAGAAGGCGAGCCGTCCCGGGCCGAGATCGAGTGACACGGGGCCGGGCGCCCCGGCGGAGTCGCCGGGAAGTGAGACCACCGCGAGCTTGCCCCCACGCGGCGCCGTCAGCGGTTGTGCGACGAGGGCCGGGCCGCCGCCGGCGCTCACCCGCACGTAGGCGATCTCGTTCCGCCACAGGCTCGGCAGGTAGAACGAGCCCGCGCCGGTAAAGCCGGCGATGCGGCCTTCCCGCTTGGTCGCGAAGTCGTAGCGGTAGAGCACGCAACCGGACGGCAGGCCCGTCGGCGTGTCGGCCCCGAGCATCCATACCGGCCGCTCGCGGCGGCAGCGCGAGTACACGGCGACCGCGCGGCCTTGCGTATCGGGCCCGAGATCGACGTCGAACGGAACCCGGCGTGGCGCGGAGGCGGCCCGCTGCGAGTCGGGGGCGGCGGGACATCGCGCGCCATTGTGACAAGCCTGGTGCCGAAGCGATCCCTCCGAGGTTTCCCGATCTTGCCGGGCGTGGTTTGCCGGGCCACGCGGCCCATCCGGCGGCGGGCCGCTGCGGCCACGTGGCCAACAGCACAATCGCGTTGCGCTGATACGCTTTCTGCCCGCCTCGCAGTGTTCCATCGTCCCCGAGCACTACATCCATGCACCGTCTCGTCCCACCCGGGGCCACTGGCCTCTACGACCCCAACAACGAGCACGATGCGTGCGGCATCGCGCTGGTCGCGAAGCTCTGGGGCGAGGCCAGCCACGCCGTGGTCGAGAAGGCGCTCGATGCGCTCGGAAACCTCGAGCACCGCGGTGCCGAGGGCGCGGATCCGAACACCGGTGACGGCGCCGGGATCCTGATCCAGATCCCCGACGGGTTCATCCGGGCCGTGGCCGGCGTCGAGCTGCCGCCGCCCGGCCGCTATGGCGTCGGCGTCTGCTACCTGCCCACCGATCCCGAACGGCGGGCCGAGCTCGAGCAACTGGTCGAGGACACCGTCGCCGCCGAGGGTCAGACGGTGATCCGCTGGCGCGACGTCCCTGTCGACGAGCGCTACGTCGGCGACACGGCCCGTCTCTCTGCGCCGGTGATCCGGCAGGTGCTGGTCGGCGCCTCGGACGAGATCACCGATCAGGACGCGTTCGAGCGCAAGCTGTACGTGATCCGCCGCGTGCTCGAGAGCGAGGGTGGACGCGAGATCGCGCTGCCGAGCTTCTCCTCGCGCACACTGGTCTACAAGGGGATGCTGACCGCGCCGCAGCTGCCGCGGTACTTCACCGATCTGCGTGATCCGCGCGTCGCGACCCGGCTGGCGCTCGTCCACTCGCGGTTCTCGACCAACACCTTCCCGAGCTGGGAGTTGGCGCACCCGTTCCGGCTGATCGCCCACAACGGCGAGGTCAACACGCTGCGCGGGAACATCAACTGGATGCGGGCACGCGAGTCGCAGCTCGCCTCGGACCTGTTCGGCGATGATCTGCACAAGGTGATCCCGGTCGTCCGCGACGGTGGTTCGGACTCGGCCACGTTCGACAACGTGCTCGAGCTGCTCGTGCTCGGCGGCCGCACGATCCCGCACGCGGTGATGATGATGGTCCCCGAGGCCTACCGCACGCGCAAGGACCTCGATCCCGACGTCCGGGGCTTCTACGACTTCCACTCCTGCCTGATCGAGCCGTGGGACGGGCCCGCGGCGGTCGTGTTCACCGACGGCCGCCTGGCCGGCGCCGTGCTCGACCGCAACGGACTGCGTCCAGGGCGCTGGATCCAGGACACCGAGGGCTACGTGGTGCTGGCCTCGGAGACGGGGGTGATGACCGTCGCCCCCGAGCACATCCAGCGCAAAGGCCGGCTCGCCCCCGGCAAGGTGTTCCTCGTCGACCTCGAGGAGGGACGGATCGTCGAGGACGAGGAGGTCAAGCGGCGCGTCGCGCGCCGTAAGCCCTATGCCGAATGGTACGAGCGCTCCGTCGTGCACATCGACGACCTGCCCGAGCGCCAGCCGCGAAAGCCAAGGATCGAGCCGCTGCGCTCCAGGCAGCTCGCGTTCGGGTACTCGCAGGAGGACCTGCGGATGATCATCGCGCCGATGGCCACCAAGGGCGAGGAGCCGGTGGCCAGCATGGGCAACGACGCCGCCCTGGCCGTGCTCTCCGATCGTCAGCCGCCGCTGTTCTCCTACTTCAAGCAGCTGTTCGCCCAGGTCACCAACCCCCCGATCGATCCGATCCGCGAATCGGTCGTGATGAGCCTGCAGGCCGGCGTCGGCGCCGAGCACAACCTGCTCGCCGAGTCCCCGGACCAGGCCCACCAGCTGGTCATGGACCAGCCGATCCTGCGCAACCACGAGCTCGAGAAGCTGCGCCAGGTCTCCCACGAGATCTTCGATGCCGCGACGATCGACATCACGTGGCCGATCGAGCAGGGACCGGACGGGATGGCGGATCGCCTCGACGCCGTCTGCGAGGAGGCCGCCAACCATGCCGAGCACGGCGCCAACATCCTGATCCTGTCGGACCGCAACCTCGGACCCGAGCGGGTCGCGATGCCGTCGCTGCTGGCCGTGGCCGCCGTCCACCATCACCTCGTCCGGCGCGGGACCCGCCTGCGGACCGGTCTGGTGATCGAGTCGGGCGAGCCGCGCGACATCCATCACATGGCGACGCTGATCGGCTACGGGGCCGCCGCAATCAACCCGTATCTGATGTTCGAGTCGCTCGACGAGCTGGCCGACCGCTCGCTGCTGCCCGAGGACCTCGATCGCGAAGAGGCCGAGAAGCGGATCGTCAAGGCGATCGGCAAGGGACTGATGAAGACGATCTCCAAGATGGGGATCTCGACGATCCAGTCCTACTGCGGCGCCCAGATCTTCGAGGCCGTCGGCCTCGAGCCCAAGCTGATCGCCCAGCATTTCACCGGCACCGCGTCACGCATCGGCGGAATCGGGATGGACGTCCTCTCGACCGAGGCTATGGAGCGCCACTTCCGCGCCTATCCGCGTGTCGACCGTGAGGTGCTGCCGGTCGGGGGCGTGCTCCAGTGGCGCCGCGACGGCGAGACCCACATCTGGAACCCCGACACGATCGCCAAGCTCCAGCATTCCGTACGCGGCCAGAACGGCGACTCGGCCCAGACGTATGCGGAATTCTCGCGCATGGTCAACGAGGACTCGGTCCGCAAGGCGGCGCTGCGGGGGCTGATGCGGCTGCGCACGGTGAGGGAGCCGCTGCCGCTGGACCAGATTGAGTCAGCGACCGACATCGTCAAGCGCTTCACGACGGGCGCGATGAGCCTCGGTGCCCTCTCCCGCGAGGCGCACGAGACGCTGGCCATCGCGATGAACCGCCTCGGCGCGAAGTCCAACACCGGGGAGGGCGGAGAGGACCCGAGCCGCTACACCCCCGACGACAACGGCGACCTGCGGCGCTCGGCCATCAAGCAGGTGGCCTCGGGCCGCTTCGGCGTCACGGTCCACTATCTCGTCAACGCCGACCAGCTCCAGATCAAGATGGCGCAGGGGGCCAAGCCCGGCGAGGGCGGCCAGCTCCCCGGGCACAAGGTCGACGACTACATCGCGATGATCCGGAACTCGACTCCTGGCGTCGGCCTGATCTCACCGCCGCCGCATCACGACATCTATTCGATCGAGGACCTCAAGCAGCTGATCTACGACCTGCGCTGCGCGAACCCGACCGCGTCGGTGTCGGTCAAGCTCGTCTCCGAGGTCGGCGTCGGCACGGTCGCCTCGGGCGTGGCCAAGGCGAACGCCGACCACGTCACGATCTCCGGCCACGACGGCGGAACCGGGGCCTCGCCACAGTCCTCGGTCCAGTCCGCCGGCGTCCCGTGGGAGATCGGGCTGGCCGAGACGCAGCAGACGCTGCTGCTCAACGACCTGCGCTCGCGCATCACGGTCGAGGTCGACGGGCAGATGAAGACCGGGCGCGACGTGGTGATCGGCGCGCTGCTCGGCGCCGACGAGTTCGGCTTCTCGACCGCGCCGCTGATTGCCATGGGCTGCATCATGATGCGGGTCTGCCACCTGAACACCTGCCCGGTGGGCGTGGCGACCCAGGATCCGGAGCTCCGCAAGCGCTTTCGTGGCACCCCCGATCACGTCGTCAACTACCTGATGTTCATCGCCGAGGAGGTCCGCGGGATCATGGCCTCGCTCGGCGTGCGCCGCTTTGAGGACATGATCGGCCGCACCGACCTGATCGAGATGGACGGCGCGATCAACCACTGGAAGGCGCGTGGCGTCGACCTGACCATGATCCTGACGGCGCCCGACGTGCCCGCCGGGGCGCCGCGCCACCGCACCCGTCCGCAGGTTCCGGTGCTCGACGACGCGCTCGACTGGGAGCTGGTGCGTAAATGCGCCCCCGCGCTCGAACGCGGAGAGCCGGTCAAGCTCGGTCCGGTCCCGGTCCGCAACGTCAATCGTGCCGTCGGCGGGATCCTGTCGGGCGAGATCGCTCGGCGCCGGGGCGTCCAGGGGCTGCCCGAGAACACGATCGAGATCTCGTTCTCCGGTTCGGCCGGCCAGAGCTTCGGCGCCTGGCTCGCCCCCGGCGTCACCCTGCTGCTGCGCGGGGAGACCAACGATTACACGGGCAAGGGGCTCTCCGGCGGCATCGTCACCGTTCGGCCGCCCGAGTCGGCGCTGTTCCGCGCCGAGGAGAACATGATCGTCGGCAACACGGTGCTCTACGGGGCCACCGCCGGACGCGCGTTCTTCCGCGGGCTCGCCGGCGAGCGCTTCGCCGTGCGCAACTCGGGCGTGCACGCGGTGGTCGAGGGCGTGGGCGACCACGGCTGTGAGTACATGACCGGCGGCCGCGTCGTCGTGCTCGGACCGACGGGCCGCAACTTCGCCGCCGGCATGAGCGGTGGGGTGGCCTACGTGTACGACGTGGACCGCCGCTTCGCCAGCCGCTGCAACACCGAGCTCGTCGACCTCGACCCGCTCACCGACGAGGACGCCCACGAGCTGCGGATGCTGATCAAGGAGCATGCCCAGCGCACGGGGTCGATCGTGGCCCGCAACGTCTTGGCCTCGTGGGAGGTCGCGCGCCAGCGGTTCGTCAAGGTGATGCCGCGCGACTACAAGCGCGTGCTTGCCGAGGCGGCCGAGCGCAACACTGCCGTCGGCGTTTGAGGGCGCGTCAGCGCCGGCGGCTGCGGTCGCCGGCGAGCCGGATCAGCACCGTGACCCAGGTCCGGAACGGGCACCACACCCCGGCCATCTCGGTCAGCTGCTCCAGGGTCAGCGGCGCGGGAAGCCCGTAGAGGCCGGCGGCGTGCGCCAGCACCTTCGGCTCGGCGGCTTGCAGCATCGCGTCGGCGAAGCCGCTCGCGCGGACGACCACGAGGCCGGCGTAGAACGGCCCGAGGCCTTTGAGCTGCTGGATCTCCTCGTTCGCGCGTTCGGGCCCGATCGCGTGCAGATGCCCGACGTCCAGCCGGCCCGCCAGCGCCGCCTCGGCGATACCGCGCAGCCGCGCCACCTTCTCCGGGGTCAGTCCCGACGTATCCTCGGGCAGCTCGAGCAGCCGCACGGGTTGCGGGAACGCCCGCAGGGTCGTGCCCGCGAGCGCGAACGTCGCGCCCAGCTGCTCCGCGATCGCCTCCCGCACGCCGGCGGCCTGCGCCCCCGGTCGGCGGGCCGAGATGATCGACCACGCCGCGCCTTCGTAGGGGGAATGGAACAGGACCGGCCGCTGCCCTCGGTGGCGCTGCTGCAGCTCTCCGATCACCGGGTCGCGTGCGCCCACGCGCATGAAGTCGTCTCCGTCGTGGTCGAGCGAGACGACTCGGGCGACCTGGGCCACGGCCGCGTCGGGATCGGCGCCCTCGGTGAGCGTCAGCTCGACCGCCACCGCGCCGTGGGGCTCCCGTTGGCGCAGGATCGCGCCGGCGTAGCCGCGGCCGCCGTCGACCGGGAAGGCCAACCGCATCGCGCCGTCGTAGCGCAGCGTCTGACCCGCGTGGGGCCCAAAGCCGAACTCCGCGGCAGCCTGGAGCGAGAATGGTCCTCGCGGCGTGATCTGCAGCGTGGGCACGGTCGCCGGCCCCGAGTGCTCAGTGCGTGGTGAGAAGCACGTTGGTGAGACCCTCGATCGTGCCGATCCCGTAGCCCATCGAGGGATCGCCGTCGGTCATCACGGCCATCGCGAACGAGTGATCGGGACGCTCGAGCCGGGCGACCTGGTGCACGAGCTGGCCGAGCGCCGTACCGCGCCAGCCGCCCTTGAAGAAGACGGCGTAGCGGCGCCCGCGGGCCACGGCGGGGATGCCCCAGCTCTCGTAGCCGACGATCGTCGAGAGCAGGTGGCGCGCGTAGCCGCGGAACTCGGGCGGGATCAGCGAGTCCATCTCGAAGAAGAACCTCGCCTGGTCGGCGGCGCTGATCTGCGCATTGGCCCAGATGCCGACGATCGAGAAGTCGGTCATCCCGGCGGCGTTGGCCAGCGCGTACAGGCGGCCGTCGCCGACGATCGACCACATGGTGGTGGCGGCCGAGTTGTCGGACTGGTTGATCATCGGGTACAGGAACGAGTCGCTGTATCCGTCGACGTAGTGCTGTCCCTGGGCATCGAGCTTGCGCAGATAGGCGACCAGCAGCATCGCCTTGACGACGCTGGCGGACACGAACGTCCAATGGATGTGCACGCCGGACACGCGGCCCTCACTGTCGACGACCGCGAACGCGGTGCGGCCGGCCCGGCCGGCCAGATACGAGGCGGCGGCGGCGATCGCCCGCGGCGCGGGAAATCCGACCGGCAGCGAGCCGCTGCCCGAGTACCCACGACCCCGGCAGCCGGGCGGGTCGCCGGCGTCGAGCAGGGCCCCGTCGCCGGGCGCATGGAAACACGCACGGAAGCGGAAGTGACCGGCTGCCAGCCCGATCGTCTCGCGGATCACCGTGGTGCCGGGCCGCGCGTCGCGCGTGCGGGTGGCGGAGGCGCCGGCAAAGCGTCCGTGGGAGCCCTCGGCGAAAGACCAGTCGACCCGGGCCCGGCCCCAGTGCAGATCACGTGGATGGGCAACCACGATCGTCACCGCCGTGCGGCCGAGCCGGAGCGCCCGGACGGTCGTTTTGACCGGGTACGCGACTCCGACCTGGACCACGGCCCGGGTCGACGAGCCGGCCAGCGTGACGCGGTAGCGCGTGTTGCGGTCGGGCGTGACCGTGAACGCGAACGAGCCGTCGACCGCGGCGAGGCGCGCGCCGACCTCCCTGGCCACGGGGTACGGATAGGCGCTTCGGAACAGGAGCACAAGCCGGCGCCCGAGCGGATCGATCACGCGACCTCTCAGCTGCACCGTATGCCCGGCCTGCACGTGCCAGGGCGAGGCCGTGAGCAGCACTGCCGGACCCACGACCGGCTTCAGCGCGGCCGCAGCCGGACTCGCGGCCGCGGACAGCGCAGCGATCGCGGCCACCGCTGCCCGCCCTGCCGATCCTCGCCGAAGCGCGCGCACGCGCGCACTCTATGCCTGCGCCGGGACGGACGCGATGTCCACCTCAGAATCGAGGCGGCTGCGCTGGTACATTTCGCGGCCCGCCTTCGCTGTCCCCCACAGCCCTATGCACCTCTCGCCCCACACACGCATCGCCGTACCCGCAGATGGGTGAGCTCGGCGCGTTCCTGAAGATCCACCGGGTCGGCTTCGACAAGCGCGACCCCGAGCAGCGCGTGCACGACTACAAGCAGTACTTCGCGCTGCAGCCCGACCAGGAGCTTCGCCGGCAGGGCGCAAGGTGCATGGACTGCGGCGTGCCCTTCTGCCACGAGGGATGCCCGCTCGGCAACCTGATCCCGGACTGGAACGATCTGGTCTACCGCGACAAGTGGCGCGAGGCGATCGATCAGCTCCACGCGACCAACAACTTCCCCGAGTTCACCGGCCGGATCTGCCCTGCGCCGTGCGAGTCGGCGTGCGTGCTGGCAATCAACGACGACCCGGTCACGATCGAGCAGATCGAGCTGGCCATCGTCGAGCGGGCCTTCGCCGAGGGCTGGATCGTGGCCGAAGTGCCGGATCGCCGCACCGACAAGCGGGTCGCGGTGATCGGCGCCGGGCCGGCCGGGATGGCCGTCGCCGCCGAGCTCAACCGCTGCGGCCACCGAGTGACCGTGTACGAGCGCGACGAGGGACCGGGCGGCCTGATGCGCTTCGGCGTCCCTGATGCCAAGCTCGAGAAGTCGGTCATCGACCGCCGCGTGGCGATCCTCGAGCAGGAGGGGATCGAGTTCATCTATAACGCCGCGGTCGGCGTCGATGTGCCGACCGAGCAGCTACGGGCCGATTACGACGCGCTCGTGGTCACGATCGGCTCACGTGTCTCACGTGACATCGACGCCCCCGGGCGGGACCTGGCCGGGATCCATCCGGCCATGGACTACCTCTACCAGCGCAACCGCTGGGTGGCCGCCCATGAGGGACGCCCGTCCCGGCCGCCCGAGCCCGGGACGGAGATCTCGGCCGCCGGCAAGCGCGTGATCGTGGTAGGCGGTGGCGACACGGGCATGGACTGCATCTCGAACTCGCATCGCGAAGGCGCGGCGGACGTGCGCATGCTCGACGTCTACGAGGCCCTGACCGGAAGCGGCACCGATCCGCGGCACCCCTGGCCGCTCCCGCCCAAGCGCACGCCGACCACGTACGCGCTCGAGGAAGGCGGTGAGCGCCGCTGGGGCACCGAGGTGACCGGCTTCGGCGGCAAGGACGGCGCCGTCAGTCATGTGTACGCGCGCCAAGTGACGGGAACCTCCTCCCGCGACCTCACGCCGGTGCCCGGCAGCGAGTTTGTGCTCGAGGCCAATCTGGTGCTGATCGCGATCGGCTTCGAGCACCCCGAGCACCAAGGACTGGTCGGGGACCTCGGACTCGAGCTCGACCGGCGCGGGAACATCCGCACCCAGCAGACCTACCGCACATCGACCGGCGGCGTCTACGCGGCCGGTGACGCCCGTATCGGGCAGTCGCTGATCGTGACCGCGATCGCCGAGGGACGCAAGTGCGCCCGGATCGTCAATAAGGATCTGGGCGGCAGCCCGATGGATGCCGACCGCGAGATGCTCGCGGTCGGCGCCTGGAGCGGCGAGGCCGACCGGACGCTGCGGCACGAGGCGGAGGCGGCCGGCACGGTCAGGCCCGGCGAGGAATTCTTCAGCGGGCCGGGGACGCGCGGGCCGGACGCCCGTCGCTAGTTTTCCGCAGGACCGGGGTCCGCTTTGCCTCGCAGATCGGCCCAGCTTTTTCCCCACGGGTTGTTGAGGCTGGTAGCGTTTGTCTGACCGTACGTTCCTCGCGACAGAAGAGGGCAAGAGCGAGGAGAAGACTTTAGGTTTGCGCACATCTTGGGACGGGGAAACTCGCCCGTGTCGGTCAGGGAACTGCGCCCCCACTTCCCTGACTCTCCGGGGGGCCCAGATGGATCTGGGCCCCCCGGGCCTTTTCCATGAGCAGCTGGTCTCCTGACGAGTCGCATCGGCCCGGTCCGCGGTCCGGGTATGCGAACTTGTGTCGATGACGGCGCCCGTCCCCCTGAACTTTGGCCTGTACCCGACCGTGGGCGTGCTGCATGTCCAACACCGGGCATCGATTGGCAGCACGATCACCGACTTCCTGGACTCGGCGGGGCAGTTCTTCTCGCACCTGGCCAACCTGAGCTGGACCTCGCTGTTGCTCGGGCTGGCGCTGTACACCCTGTACCTGACGCTCCGCTCGCGCGCGATCTACAACTCGGTGCAGATCGCCTATCCGCACGAGCGCGTCCGCTGGCGCGACATCTGGGGCGCCTACATGGCCGGCTACGCGGTCAACAACGTGTTTCCGCTCGGCGGCGGGAACATCGTGCAGCTGTTTCTGGTTCGTGTCTCGATCCCGTCGGGCAGCTATCCCACCATCGCGGCCGCCCTCTCGACCGGTGTCGTGTTCGACTGGGGGATGGGGCTGCTGGTGATGTGCTTTGCCTTCACCCAGGGCGTGTTCCCCAAGCCGCCGGACTTCTCCAAGCTCCCCGCGTTCGACATCAGCTTCTTCGCCTCGCACCCCCGCTTCGCGTTGCTCGTGCTCACCCTGCTCGGGATCGGCTTCATGATCGCCTTCGCGCTGCTCTCCGCGCGGGTGCGCGCCTTCTGGCAGCGCGTCCGCCAGGGACTCACCGTGCTCCGCGACCGCCGGCTCTGGGCCAGGAAGATGGCGACGTGGCAGTTCGCCAGCTGGATCGCCCGGTTCGCCGCCTACTGGGCGCTGCTGGACGCGTTCCACATCGGCGGCTCGGTCACCAACGCGCTGCTCGTGCTCGCGGTGCAGGTCGTCGCCTCGGTGTTCCCGTTCACGCCTGGCGGCGCCGGGGTGCAGCAGGCGCTGTTGGTGTCGATCTTCGCCACCAAGGCAGGCTCGGCGACGGTGGCCGCGTTCTCCGTCGGCCAGCAGATCGCGACCGCGATCCTCAGCTCCGCGCTCGGGTTCGCGGCGCTCGTGCTGATCTTCCGCTTCAAGAGCTTCCGCGAGGTGATCGAGCGAGGTCGCGAGCACCGCCGCAGCGAGGCGGCGCGGGCGCAAGGGCAGGACGAGGCCCGGGCCGATGTCGCCGTCGTGCGCTGAGCGCTGAGCGCCGAGCGCATCGTCGTCCGCGGCGGACGACCCGGGCATCATCCGATCGGGGGATGCGGTTCGCAGCCGCGATGCCGATGCTTACTGCAGGTCTTTCTCCTGCCTCCGGCGAATCCGTGTCCACGATCAGAGCGACCACTCCGCCCAGCGCCCAGCACTCGGGCAGCAACGGTGCCGGCGTGCCCGCCTCCTCCGGGCCGGCACGCTCGGGGCTGGTGCTGGCTGCGCTGATCCTGGTCGCGGCGGTGGCGAACCTCAACCTGGCCGTGGCCAACGTGGCGCTGCCGGACATCGGCAAGGCGTTCGATGCCGGCCAATCCGCGCTCGACCTCGTCGCCGTCGGATACTCGCTCGGCCTGGCGGCTTCCGTGCTCTACCTCGGTGCGGTCGGCGACCGCTACGGCCGCAAGACGATGTTGATCCTCGGGACCTCGCTGGCGATCCCGGCGTCGCTGCTGGCCGCAGTGGCGCCCTCGATCGGTGTCCTCTTCGCGGCCCGCCTGTTCGGCGGCCTGGCCGCGGGGATGGCCTACCCGACCACGCTCGCGCTGATCACGGCGCTTTGGTCGGGGCCGACCCGCACCCGGTCGATCGCGCTGTGGTCGGGCCTGGGCGGCTCGATCTCCGCGATCGGCCCGCTGCTGGCCGGCCTGCTCCTGACGAAGTTCCACTGGGGCTCGGTCTTCCTCCTCTCGCTCCCGCTCGCGCTGGTCGCACTGCTGATGGCATGGCGATTCGTGCCGGCGCACGTCAACGAGTCGAGCGATCCCGTCGACCACCTGGGCGGCATCCTGTCGGTGGTGCTGGTGTCAGCGCTCGTGCTGGCGATCAACTTCGCGCCGACGCCCGGTCGGGGAACGTTGGCGATCGGGCTCGGGGTGATCGCCGTGGCCGCGCTGATCGGGTTCGTGATCCGCCAGCGCCGGGCGAGGAGTCCGCTCTACGACCTCACGGTGGCGGCCCGGCGGGTCTTCTGGGTCGCCGCGTGCGCCGGGGTGATCGTGTTCGGCTCGTTGATGGCCGCCATGTTCATCGGCCAGATGTTCCTCCAGAACGTGCTCGGGTACTCGACGCTCGCCGCCGGCGCCTCGATCATTCCCGGCGCGGTGTTCATGGTGCTGACGGCGCCCCTGTCGGCAAAGCTCGTCGAGGCGCGGGGCGCCCGGGTGACATTGCTGGTGGGATACCTGTTCTGCCTGCTCGGGTTCGTGGTGATGCTCGTGCTGTGGACCGACGGCACCACCTTCTGGGAGGTCGGCCTCGCGTACGCCCTGGTGGGAGCAGGCGTCGGCTTCGCCGGCACGCCGGCCTCGCACTCGCTGACCGGATCGGTGCCGGTCAAGCGCGCGGGGATGGCGTCGGGGACCGCCGATCTGCAGCGCGACCTCGGCGGGGCGATCATGCAGTCGAT
>DATMGZ010000072.1:0-6798 GCA_035555155.1 Solirubrobacteraceae bacterium
CCTCGTGGACCTTGGTCAGCTCGCGGCACACGGCGACCGGGCGGTCGGGATCGAGCTCGGCCAGCACGGCCAGCGACGCCCCCACTCGCCGCGGCGATTCGAACGCGACGAGCGTCTCGGCCGAGGAGAACTCGCGCTCGAGCTCGGAGCGCTTGCGGGGCAGGAACCCGGCGAAGCGCCAGTGATCGGCGGGCAGCGCGGAGGCCACGAGGGCGGACAGAGCCGCGGAGGGACCGGGCAGGACATCCACCGCCAGCCCCGCGGCGACGCAGGCGCGCACGAGCACGAATCCGGGGTCTGACACGAGCGGCATGCCGGCGTCGGAGACGAGCGCCACCACGCTGCCCTCGCGCATCCGGCCCACGAGCTCGGTGGCCCGCTCGCGCTCGTTGTGCTCGTGATAGCTGACCAGCTTCGCGCTGACCCCGTAGCGATCCAGCAGCACCCGCGTGCGCCGCGTGTCCTCGCAGGCCACGATGTCGGCCTCGCGCAGCGCGGCGAGCACACGCAGCGTGACGTCCTCGAGGTTGCCGATCGGCGTCGGGCAGACGACCAGGCGGCCTCCGCTCACGTCGTCGCCTCCGCCTGGTGGGGGAGCCCGTCGAAGGCCATGGCCGCCGCCCCGACCATGCCGGCCTCGACGCCGTAGCGCGCGGCGAGGATCCGCACGAGGTCCCGCGAGGGCGGCAGCGCCCGGGTCGCGACGACGTCACGGGCGGGCCCGAGCAGGAGCTCCCCGGCGGCGATCACGCCCCCGCCGATGACCACCACCTCGGGGTTGAAGATGTTCACGAAGCTGGCGATCGCGACGCCGAGACGGCTGCCGATCAGCGCGATCACGTCGATCGCCGCCTCGTCTCCGTCGTGCGCCAGCTCGGTGACGAGGGGGCCCATCAGCGCCCGCCCGGACGAGAGCGCACGCCCCAGTCCCGAGTGCGGGCGCTCGCCGGCGATCCGGTGCGCCTCGCGGACGAGCGCGGTGCCCGAAGCGAGCGCCTCGACGCACCCGCGGTTGGGGCAGTTCCCCTGGCACGGCGGGCCGTCCATGTCGATCACCACGTGTCCGAGCTCGGCGCCGGCGCCGACCGAGCCTCGGTAGACCTCGTCGCGGATGATCAGGCCGCCGCCGATACCGGTGCCGATCGTCAGCACCACCGCCTCGCGCGCGCCGCGGGCGGCGCCGGAGCGGTGCTCGGCGAGCGCGGTCACGTTCGCGTCGTTGTCGACGAACACCGGCAGCCCGATCCGCTCCGTCATCAGGTCGCCGAAGGCGAGCTCGGCCAGCGGCAGATGGACCGACATCGCCGCAATCCCGGTGCGCTGGTCGATCAGAGCCGGTATCCCGAAGCCGACGGCGGAGATCTCGGCGTCGGTCGACTCGCGCACCTCCTGCACCGCGTCCAGCGTGGTCTCGAGCAGCGCCGACTGGTCGAGACCGGCCACCGTGCGCTGCGCCCGATGGTGCACGCGCATACGCTCGTCCACCGCGCCGGCCAGCAGCTTCGTTCCGCCCAGGTCGACGCCGATGACGCGCCGTGCGGCCATGTCGTCACAATAACCGAGCCGTATGCCCAGCGATCCTGACAACCGGGCGCGGTCCGAGGACGCCTCGGCGTACAGCCTGTACCGGTCGGGTGGACCACGCTCCGACCGGTCGCGGCGAGACCCGGACCCACGCCCGTATACGACGTACCGCGCGGCCCCACGTGGCCTGCTCGCTCGCCTGCGCGGCGAGGAGGAGCTGGCCCTGCCCGAGTCGGGACACGGCGGTCCCGACGAGCCCGGGCGGCGCTCCCGGCGCGATCGCGGCGCGCGCGGCGAGCGGCGGGGGATCACGCCACGCCGCGTGCTCAAGTACGTCGCGATCGCGATCGCGGCCTGGCTGCTGCTGTCACTGGTGCTGTTCCTCCTCAGCGCGCAGACCCAGCAGGCGCCGATCCCCGCCTCCGCCCAGGCCGCGCTGACGCCCGGTCCGAACATGCTCACCTCGGCCAGCACGGTGCTGGTGATCGGGACCGACACCCGCCCACCGGGGTCCAAGGAACCGGGCGCCAACACGAACGACGCCGGCAGCCGGTCCGACACGATCATGTTGTGGCGGATCGGGGGCGGCGCCTCCCGCCGGCTCTCGATCCCCCGTGACACGGTCGCGGCGATCCCCGGCCACGGCACGTCGAAGATCAACGCTGCCTACGCCTACGGCGGCCCGGCGCTGACGATCAAGACGATCGAGCAGCTCACCGGGCTCAAGATCAACCACCTGATCCTCGTCAACTTCGTCAACTTCCCCAAGTTCATCGACGCGCTCGGCGGCGTCGACGTGACCACACCCCGAATCTGCTCGGACATCAGCGGCGGCACCAAGAACGGCGGCTTCTCGCTGTATCTCAGCCCCGGTTCGCACCACCTGAACGGGATCCAGGCCCTGACGCTGGCCCGCACCCGGGAGAACAAGTGCAACCCGGCCGAGAGCGATCTCACCCGCGTCCGCCGCCAGCAGCAGATCCTCAACGCGATCAAGTCCCAGCTGACCTCGCCGAGTACCTTCTTCCGGCTGCCCTGGGTCTCCTGGACCGCGCCACAGGCGATCAAGAGCGACATGGGCGGCCTGACCCTGCTCAGCCTCGCCACCGCCGCCGCGGTCGGGGGCTCGGCACCCGTCTCCGTGCTCACGCCCTCGGGCGCCGTGACCCTTCCCGACGGCGAGTCGGCGCTGACGGTCAGCCCGGGTGAGGTGCGGAGCGCGGTGGCGAAGTTCTTGAACGGGTGAGAGTTCCGGATAGGGTGGCCGCCGGCTCCGGGGGGGCCGGCCCTGGTCCGCGAACCGGCCAGGGACATACCGAACCCGGCCACCTTCCCCAGCATGCCGTTCGCCCGGGCAACGGACGCCGGCCCCAGAGTCGGCCGCCCCGCCAACCCGCGGCCCGTCAGTCAGACGAGGACGACGAGCCCTTGCCGTCGGATTTCGACGAACCCGAGCTCGAGCTCGAGCTCGACGTGGTCTCGGTCGTGGAGCTCGAGCTGTCCGAGGACGAGCCGGAGGAATCGCCGTCGTTGCTGGACTTGCCCTTGCCCTCGCCGGCGTCCTTCATCTCGCGTGAGCGCTTGCGGGATCCGTAATCGGTGGAGTAGAAGCCGGACCCCTTGAAATGGATCGCGATCGGGTGGAACACACGCTCGACCGGGGCCTCGCAGACCTGGCACGCCGTGACGGGATCGTCGCTCATGCGCTGCATGACTTCGAAGTTGTGCCCGTTCTCGCACTTGTACTCGTAGATCGGCATTGTTTTGAGCAAGTATATCGGCCGATTCTTGGCACTCTGGAGCCGAGAGTGCCAAGAGCGCCGGCGCCGCTAGGATCCGGCGCGTGCCCGACGATGTCGTGACCATGGACAAGATCGTGTCGCTGTGCAAGCGGCGCGGCTTCATCTTCCCCAGCAGCGAGATCTACGGGGGGCTCGGGTCCAGCTACGACTACGGCCACTACGGGGTGCTCCTGAAGACGAACGTCAAGGGCCAATGGTGGCGCTCGATGCTGCAGGAGCGGGAGGACGTCGTCGCCCTGGACTCGGCGATCATCCAACACCCGAAGACGTGGGAGGCGAGCGGGCACCTCGCGGGCTTCACCGATCCGCTGGTCGACTGCCGCACGTGCAAGCTCCGCTTCCGCGCCGACCGGCTCGAGGACGCCCGGTGCGGCCGCAAGCCCTCGAAGCACCCTGGCGAGACGAGCGAGTGCGACCTCACCGAGGCGCGCGACTTCAACCTGATGTTCCAGACCACCGTCGGGCCGATCAAGGAGGAGGGCGCGACCGTCTACCTGCGCCCGGAGACCGCCCAGGGGATCTTCCTCAACTTCAAGCACTACCTGCAGTTCTCGCGCAAGAAGCCGCCGTTCGGGATCGCCCAGATCGGCAAGAGCTTCCGCAACGAGATCACCCCGGGGAACTTCGTGTTCCGCACCCGGGAGTTCGAGCAGATGGAGATGGAGTTCTTCGTGCCGCCCGACGAGGCACAGCGGTGGTTCGAGCACTGGGTCGCCGAGCGCCTCGACTGGTACATCCGGCTCGGGATCCGCGCCGACCATCTGCGCCTGCGTCCCCACGAGCGGGACGAGCTCTCCCATTACTCGAGCGCCACCTCCGACGTCGAGTACGACTTCCCGATCGGGTGGTCGGAGCTCGAGGGGATCGCCAACCGCGGCGACTTCGACCTGCGGGCCCACGCCGAGCACTCGGGGCAGAAGCTCGAGTACGTCGACACCGCCAGCGGCGCGCGCTACGTCCCGCACGTGATCGAGCCGGCGGCCGGCGCCGATCGTGCCACGCTGGCGTTCCTCGTCGACGCCTACGACGAGGACGAGATCGAGGGCGAGGCGCGGACCGTGCTGCGGCTGCACCCGCTGATCGCGCCGATCAAGGTCGCGGTCCTGCCGCTGGTCAAGAAGGACGGCCAGCCCGAGCTGGCCCGGGAGATCTATCGCGACCTGCGCGAGCGCGTCCAGGCCGAGTACGACGAGGGTGGCGCGATCGGGCGTCGCTACCGGCGCCAGGACGAGATCGGCACGCCGTGGGCGGTCACCGTCGACCACCAGTCGCTCGAGGATCGCACCGTCACGCTGCGGGACCGCGACCGCCTCGCCCAGGAGCGGATCGCGATCGGCGATCTCGCCGACGAGCTCGAACGCCGGCTGCGCGCGCCGTGGCGCTCGCCCAAGGAGACCGCCGCCGAGCCGTCCTGAGGGCGATCCCGCGCCGCCGCGGCCGGCTACTTCAGCCGCGCCTGCGCGGAGGCGGTGAAACCGTCCGCGGTGGGCGTTGCGCTGACGCCCTGGACCTCGACGTGCGGATCGCCGAACACGGTCACGTTCGCCAGGCCTCCGAACGGCACGTTGGGCGAGACCACGAGGCTGCCGCTCTGCGCCCGCACGGTCGCGTCGACGGTCGCGGTCACGCCGAGCAGGGATGCCGTGCCGCGCAACGTCAGCTGCCCGTTGCCCGACGAGACCGGCGTGACCGACTGCAGGATCGGCAGCGCGGCCTGGAGGTCGGACTCACTGATGTGCGCCGATCCGGTCAGCTCGTCGCCGCGCTTGTGCAGACTGGCGTTGCGCAGGGTGAGCAGCCCGGTGTTGAGCTCGCCGGCCGAGGCGTCCAGCGTGCCGACGTCGGCGGTCTGGCCGAGCAGGCCGCCCAGGTCGCCGGCGGTCGACTGATAGGAGCCCATCCGGATCACCACCCGCTCGGCGTGGTGCCAGAGCAGCTCGATCGCCGGAAACGCGTGCACCTCGACGTGGAGCACGGTGCCGTTGTGCGAGAGCCGATCGTGCAGCCGCTGCGCGGCGATCCCCGGAAGCACGAGCTGCGCAACCACGAGCACCAGCAGGACGACGCCGCCGGCGACGAGGATGGCGATGCGCCTCACTGGCCGAACGTTAATGAACCGGCGCTCAGCGCACGCCGAGCAGATCCACGACGAAGACGAGCGTCTCGTCGGGGCCGATCACGCCTCCCGCGCCGCGCTTGCCGTAGGCGAGGTTCGGCGGGATCGTGATCCGGCGCCGGCCGCCGACGCGCATGCCGGCCACGCCCTGATCCCAGCCGGGGATCACCTGGCCCTTGGCGAGGCCGAACTTGAACGTGTCGCCGCGATCCCAGGATGCGTCGAACTGCTTGCCGTTCTTCCACGACACGCCCACGTAGTGCACCTCGACGACATGCCCGGCCGCCGCCTCCTCGCCGTCACCGAGGACGATGTCCTCGATCTCGAGCTGGTAGGACGGCGGCTCATCGGACGGAACCATTACCTCGGGCTTCTCGTTCGGCGACATCTCCCGGCAGCCTATCCCAGCCCACCTCCGGGCGTCATTCGTCCGCCATCGCCAGCAGCGTCGTGACGGTCTTCCAGTTGCGCGCGGTCGCTGTCACCCCGAGGCGGCGGTCGGAGATCAGCTTCGCCAGCGCCGAGGCGTGGATGCCCTCCGGGTGCCAGGCGTAGATCTCGCGCCCGTGATGCGCGAATCGCTCCGGCGCGACGTCGACGGCGGCGATTGTGCGGATCGCCTCGGCGGCCGGCTCGGCCGAGAGGAAGCTGACCTGGTAGCGCTTGGGATCATCGGCGACGTCGCCGAGCGGATTGAGCGCAACCACCGCGGCGAGCTCGTCGCGCGTACGCACGACGACCCGGATGTCGATCCCGAACCCGGACCGGACGTGGCGCTCGAGCTCCTGCTCGAGCCGGTGCGGGGACAGCCGGCTCGAGAGCACCACATTCCCGCTCTGCACGTATGTGCGCACGTCGCCGTAGCCCTCGCCGGTGAGCAGGTCCCGCAGGTCGCCCATGGGCACGCGTCGATTGGGCCCCAGATTGATACCTCGCAGCAGCGCGACCTGGACCGCCATCGATCCGCAGAGTACGCCTCGAGCCCGCAGCGCGATCGGCCTGCCGTGCTCTTCTGACCGGGTGGCCTCAACCGGCGAGCACCCGATCGGTGCGCGGGCGACGCTCGAGCACCTGGCGGACGACCCGCAGGCGCTGCTGGCGCGATTCCCCCGGTTGCGGCTCGACCGGGGCCGGCCCGCACCCGTCGTGCGCGGTCTCGTGTTCCGCAAGCCGGTAAGGGTGGAGGTGCTGTGCGGCGCGCCCCCGGGCCGCGGAGCCGCGACGCTCGCGCGCATGGCGTCGACGATCCGCGTCGCCTTGTCGCCCGCGAGTTGCGGCCTCGGCCCGGCTGCAGGTGAAGTCGCTGCCTCCACGGTCCCCCGATTCTCATTGGCTGCTTAACGACGAAGGCGCCCG
>DATMGZ010000073.1:0-5433 GCA_035555155.1 Solirubrobacteraceae bacterium
CCCACCGAGCCGGTCGCCGGCGGCCGTCGAGCGGATGAAGATGGCCCGGTCGCGGGGGTCGGCCTCGATCCGGGCGCGGTCGCCCAGCAGCGACCCTCCCGACCTCCGCGAGGAGGGATCGACCGCCAGCACCGCCACGGAGCGGTCCCGGGCCCGCCACTCGGCCACCAGCCGCGAGAGCAGCGAGGACTTGCCGACGCCCGGCGGCCCGGTCACGCCGACGATGTGGGCACGGGCCTCGTCCCCGAGCGCGGCTGGGGACACTGCGGCCAGCAGCGCCTCGGTCTCCTCGCGCGCCCGGGGCGCGCGACTCTCGACCAGGTTGAGCACGGCCGGCGCGGCGCCCAGGTCGCCCTCGCGCAGGCGCGCGCCGAGCTCGGCTCCGGTCGGCGACTCCGGTCGCACGGGTTGGTCAGGCGGCGAACCTACGCCGCCGGGGCGCCGACGCCGTTGCGCTCGGCGACGAGCGCGACGATGTCGCGCATCATCCGGTTGAGGTCGTAGTCCTTGGGCGTGTAGACGGCCGCCACGCCGGCCTCCCTGAGCGCTGCCGCGTCGGCGTCGGGGATGATCCCGCCGACGACCACTGGCACCTCGCCGACGCCGGCGTCCTGCAGCTCCTCCAGCACCGAGGGGATCAGCTCGCGGTGCGAGCCGGACAGGATCGACAGGCCGACCACATGGACCCCCTCCTGCGCGGCGGAGGTCGCGATCTGGCTCGGCGTCAGCCGAATGCCCTCGTAGACGACATCCATCCCGGCGTCGCGCGCCCGCACGGCGATCTGCTCGGCGCCGTTGGAGTGACCGTCGAGCCCCGGCTTGCCGACCAGGAACTTGAGCCGGCGCCCGAGCGCCTCGCTGACCCGCTCGACCTCGTCGCGGAGCTCGGCCAGGTCCTCGGTCGAGACGGCCACGGCCTCGCCGACGCCGGTCGGAGCGCGGTACTCGCCGAACGCGTCGCGCAGGGCCTGCGACCACTCGCCGGTGGTCACGCCCGCCCGGGCGGCCGCGATCGTGGCCGGCATGATGTTCTCGGCGTCCTCGCCGGCCACGCGGACCAGCTCGGCCAGCGCGGTGTCGACGGCCTGCCGATCGCGCCCGGCGCGCCACTTCTCGACACTCGCGCGGCGCTCGGCCTCGACCTCGGGGTCCACGACCAGGATGCCGCCCTCGACGTCGGCGGTGAGCGGCGAGGGCTCAGTCTCGGTGTAGCGGTTGACGCCGACCATGACGAGGTCGCCGGACTCGATCCGCAGCAGCCGCGCGCGATGGGAGTCGACCAGGGCCGACTTCATGTAGCCGACAGCCTCGACGGCGCCGCCCTGCTCGGCCACCCGGGCCATCTCCTCGCGCGCGCCTGCGAGCATCTCGTCGACCAGCCCCTCCATCACCTTGGAGCCCTCGAAGATGTCGGGGTACTCGAGCAGGTCGGTCTCGTAGGCGAGCACCTGCTGCAGGCGCAGTGACCACTGCTGGTCCCACGGCCGGGGCAGTCCGAGCGCCTCGTTCCAGGCCGGCAGCTGGATCGCGCGGGCGCGGGCACCACGGCCGAGCGTCACGGCGAGCGCCTCCAGGGCGATCCGGTACACGTTGTTCTCCGGCTGGGCTTCGGTCAGGCCGAGCGAGTTGACCTGGACGCCGTAGCGGAAACGGCGGTGCCGTTCGTCCTGCACCCCGTAGCGATCGCGCCCGAGCTCGTCCCACAGCACCGACATCGCGCGGAGCTTGGCGTGCTCCTCGACGAAGCGCACGCCGGCGTTGACGAAGAACGAGATGCGCCCGAACACGTCGCCCATCAGCTCGGCGGGAACCCGCTCGCGGACGGCGTCGAGCACGGCGATCGCGTTGCTCATCGCGTAGGCGATCTCCTGCACGGGGGTCGCGCCGGCCTCCTGGAGATGGTAGGAGCAGATGTTGATCGGATTCCACTTCGGCACGTGCTCGACCGTGTAGGCGATCGTGTCCGCGATCAAGCGCATGCTCGGTGCGGGAGGGAAGGCATAGGTTCCGCGGCTCAGGTACTCCTTGAGGATGTCGTTCTGGGTCGTGCCCTGGAGCTGGTCCTCGGCCACGCCCTGATCCTCGGCGGCGACGATGTAGAGCGCCAGCAACCACGCCGCCGTGGCGTTGATTGTCATCGACGTGTTCATCCGGCCGAGCGGGATCTGGTCGAACAGCGTCTGCATGTCGCCGCGATGGGCAATCGAGACGCCGACCTTGCCGACCTCTCCCCGGGCCAGCTCGTGGTCGGCGTCGTAGCCGGTCTGGGTGGGGAGATCAAAGGCCACCGACAGGCCCGTCTGGCCCTTGGCGAGATTGCGCCGGTAGAGCTCATTTGAGCGGCGCGCGTCGGAGTGCCCGGCGTACGTGCGCATCATCCAGGGGCGGTCCGGCTCGGGCAGCCGGTGGGTAGGGGCGTCCATGGGCACCATTGTATGATCAGCCCGGGTGGCGAGATTCACCACGCAGGGAGATGGGAAGCCTGTCGCTGATGCCCGACCAGCACACAGCCGCTACGGAGCATGCACTCCTGCAGGAGGTCGCGGAGCCGCTCTCGACGCTCCCGGGCGACGCCGTGGCGGTTGCGGCCCAGGCTGACTTTCCGGTCGTCATGCGCGGCTACGACCGCGGCATGGTCGACGCCTACGTCGAGCGCACCACCCGACTGGTCGCCGAGCTCCAGTCCACCCGCTCGCCCGAGGCGGCCGTGCGCCGCGCGCTCGAGCGCGTGGGCGAGGAGGTGTCGGGGATCCTTCAACGCGCCCACGAGACGGCGGAGCGGATCACGTCCCAGTCGCGCGCGGAGGCCGAGGAGCGGCTGCAGGTCGCGCGCCGCGAAGCGGCCGAGTTCACTGCCGGCGCAGAGGTGCGTGTCAAGGACCTCGACGCGGAGACCGATCGCATCTGGGCCGAGCGGCGGCGGATCGTAGACGACGTACACGAGCTCGCGGGCAAGCTGACGGGGCTGGCCGAGTCGGCGATCGAGCGCTTCCCGGAGGCGGAGGAGGACCCCGCCCCGGTCGCCGAGGATGAATCGGCAGCGGTCGCCGGCGAAGCGGAGGTCTTCGACGCGGAGGCGGCCGAGCGCGAGGACGAGGTGGTCGATGAGCGCTCGACCAACGCCCCGGAATCAGGGCAGGGCCGCGCGCCCGACGCGGACGCGGACGCCGACGCCGACGCCGACGGTGAGACGACGCAGGTCCTGCGCTGGGATCGCCCGTCGATCTCAGAGCGCCAGGATCACGACCACTGAGGCCCGCGTGTGCGTCGTCTGACGGGCCTCCTTCGCCGAGAGCGCCCCGCCGAGTCGCGATGGCTAGTGTGTCGGGCATGCGCCTGATCGATCTCATGCACCTCGGCCGCGAGCGGGTGATCGGCTGCTGGCAGGTCGGCGACGTGCTGATCGACCCGGGCCCGTCCTCGTGCCTGCCGACCCTGCTCGAGGCCCTGGGCGACGAGCGCCCGCGGGCACTGCTGCTGACCCACATCCATCTGGACCATGCCGGCGCCAGCGGCTCGCTCGTGGAACGGTGGCCCGATCTCGAGGTGTACGTGCACGAGATCGGAGCGGTGCACATGGTCGACCCCGAGCGGCTGCTGATGAGCGCCCACCGGCTCTACGGCGAGGACATGGACCGGCTGTGGGGCGACTTCCTGCCTGTCCCGGATGCCAACATCCGGGAGCTCCAGGGCGGCGAGACGGTCCTCGGCCGCTTCACGGTCGCCTACACGCCCGGTCATGCCTCCCATCACGTGTCCTACCTGCACGAGGGAACGGCCTACGTGGGCGACGTCGGCGGCGTGCGTATCGATCCCGCGGCGCTGACGATCCCGCCCACGCCCCCGCCCGACATCAGCCTGGAGGCGTGGCACGAGTCGATCGCGCTGATCGCCGCCTGGCAGCCGGAGCGCCTGGCCATCACCCACTTCGGCGCCTACGCCGACGTCGACGCGCAGCTGTCGCAGCTCGGCGCTCGGCTGGACACCTGGGCCGAGCGGGTCAGGACCGAGGATCGCGACGCGTTCATCGCCGGAGTCCGCGCCGACGTCGACTCACACGGGGGCGCGGAGCTGGTCGACACCTACGTCCAGGCCGCCTCGCCGGACCAGCTGTACGCCGGACTCGAGCGCTATTGGCGCAAGCGGGCCGAATCCGTGCGGTAGGTGCTCGCCCCAACCGCACAATCGAACACGCATCTCGGCGCTGCGCAGCTATCCTCCGGGCAGATGTCGCAGACCGTCGAGTTGCCCCGCGTTGGGGGACCCGGCTCCGGCTTGGGAGGCCGCTGGCGGATCGTGGTCCTCAACGACGACTACAACACCTTCGATCACGTTGCCGAGACGCTGGCTCGGTTCATTCCCGGCGTCACCCTCGCCGACGGGTACCGCTTCGCCGACCGCATCCACAACACCGGCTGTGCGATCGTCTGGAGCGGGCCGCGTGAGGACGCCGAAGAGCACTGGGAAGAACTCGACGGCGCCGGCCTGACGATGGCGCCGCTGGAGTCCGGGTAGCCATCTCGGCGGCGCGGGGCGAGCTGCGATGACGCTGCGGCGCTCGCTCACGACCGACGACCTCCCCGTCCCCGACGGAATCAGGCATCCGGTCATCGACCTGCTGCTGGCGCGCGCGGCGGCGGGGAGCCGGCGCGGAGAGCGCTCGGATGGGGCGCTGGTCGCGATCGCGGTCGAGGGGGGCGGGCTGCGGGGCGCGGTCTCGGCCGGGATGTGCGTGGTGCTCGAGCAGCTCGGGCTGATCGACGCGGTCGACGCCATCTACGGCACCTCGTCCGGGGCGCTGAACGGTTCGTTCACCGCCGCCGGTCAGGCCGCGCTGGGATCGGCCAACTACCTCGACACCGCGAGCCTGCGCTTCGCCAATCCGCTGCGCGTGCTCAGGGGACGACCGGCGCTCGATTTCGACCTGTTGTTCGACGATCTGATCCGGCGCCAGCGGCCGTACTCGGTCGAGGGCCTGGCGGCAGGCCCGGCCTTCTCAGCCGTGGCGGTCGATCTGACCACTTCGGAGCTCCGGGTCCTGGGCGACTTCGCGGACGTCGAGGAGCTGATCAGCGCGGTCCGGGTCAGCTGCTCGCTGCCGCTCCTGTCGGGGCCGCCGGCGCTGTACCGCGGGACGCCGATGGGGGATGGGGCGCTGATCGAGTCAATCCCCTTCGCCAGCGCGCTGGCCGACGGCGCCACGCACGTGCTCGCGCTGCGCTCCCGGCCGTGTGACTATCGCCGCACCCCCTACCCGCGGGCGCTCCTGGAGCTCATGCGCCGGACGCGGCACGAGCTATACCCAGAAGTTGTGGATACGCGTGAAGAGGAAGGCGGCGTACCTTCCCGGTTGATTGAAGACCGAAGCCGGCGATGGCCGGCAGGAAGGCACGCCATGGTGGATGTTCGCAGGCTCCCCGTCGGGGAGGACGA
>DATMGZ010000074.1:0-6805 GCA_035555155.1 Solirubrobacteraceae bacterium
CGAGCGCCCCGGCGACGCCGGGGGCCGTCCCCGCCTCGACCGGGTCGGCGTGCGCGACGCCGGGAACCGGGCAGGTCGGCGGGAACCCCGGCGCCGGTTGCTGAGACGCTGGACCGCTACCCCGAAAAGCTCGACCACGAGGAGGTGCTCGTCCGTCGGGGCGGGCGGTCGAGCTTCTACACGATCGTGGCCGTGCACTCGACGCTACGCGGACCGTCGCTCGGCGGCTGCCGGATGTGGAGCTATGACGACTCGCGGGCGGCGCTGCGCGATGCCCTGAGGCTGTCCCGGGCGATGACGTACAAGGCGGCGGTGGCCGACCTGCCGCTCGGCGGCGGCAAGGGCGTGATCATCCTGCCCGCAGACCGGCGGGCACCCTCGGAGCGCCGGCAGGCCGCGCTGCTTGACTTCGCCGACACCGTCGAGGCACTCGACGGTCGCTACATCACGGCCGAGGACGTGGGGACCTCGAGCCGCGACATGAGCGTCATCGGCCGGCGCACAGCGCACGTCGCGGGGCTGGCGCGCAGCCGTGGCGGATCCGGCGATCCGAGCCCGTTCACGGCCCTCGGGGTCGAGGCCGCGATCCGCGCGTCGTGCGAGCGGGCCTTCGGCTCGGCCTCGTTGCGAGGGCGGCGGATCTGCGTGATCGGGCTCGGGCACGTCGGCTCCCGCGTAGCCAAGCGGTGCGCCCGCGGCGGCGCCGAGCTCGTGCTCGCCGATGTCGATCTCGCCAAGCGCGCGCTCGCCGAGCAGCTCGGCGCGCGGTGGACCGATCCCGGGCGGGCGCTCGAGTCCGATGTCGAGGTGCTGGTGCCATGCGCGCTCGGGGGCTTCCTCGATCACGACACCGTGCCGCGGTTGCGGTGCGCGGTGATCGCCGGGGCGGCCAACAACCAGCTCGCCGACGACGGCATCGCCGACCTCCTCGCCGCGCACGGCATTCTCTGGGCCCCCGATTTCGTCGTCAACGCCGGCGGCCTGATCAACATCGCCGAGGAGATCGACGGCTACGACCCCGCCTCTGCCCGGCGGCGCGTGCGCGGAATCGGGGACACTCTGCGTCGGGTGTTCGACGACGCCGAGGCGATCGGCGCCACGCCGCTCACCGCGGCGATGGAGCTGGCCCGGCGGCGGCTCGGGCCAGGCCGGGCCGAGCCACGACCGGCCCGCGCCGGCTAGCGGTCCGGGGACGTCAGGGCTGCACGCCGGCGACGGGCCACCCGGTGGGCCGCTCGACACCCTCGGGGAGCCGGCCCTCGTCATCGAGCTTGTCGAGGTGGGCGGCGAGCGTCACGATCGACGCCGGCCGCAGGATCGCCGGAGCGTCGGACCACACCTCGTCGATCAGCTCGTTGATGGTCCGTAGCCCGGCGTCGAGCGCCGCGACCAGGCGCCGCTCGCGGTCGAGGCGGTGGGCCACGTACGCATCGATCTTGGCCGCCGGATCATCGACCACGGGGCCGTGCCCAGGGCAGATCACCGCCGGCCCCCGTTCTCGCAGCGCCCGCAGCCCGGCCAGGTAGCCGGCCAGCGCCCCGGGGTCGGGCGCGATGAACACACTCCCCTCGCCGAGCACGGCGTCGCCGGTGAACGCCACCTCGCCGGCCAGGAAGGCCAGATGATCCGGCGCGTGACCCGGCGTGGCGATCACCTCCAGCGGTCCGAAGCGCGTCCCGGTGCCGAGCTCGACGTCGACCTCGCCCCGTGCCGCCGCCAGCCCGGCCTCGGGGAAGCGCTCGCGCAGGGCTGGCACGGCGCCGGCATGATCGGCGTGGTCGTGGGTGAGTGCGATCCCGCCGAGGCCACCGCGGCGCTCGAGCTCCGCCACCACTGCCGCGAGGTGCTCGTCGAGCCGTGGGCCGGGGTCCACGAGCCAGGCCGGCCCGCGTCCGATGATCCACGAGTTGGTGCCGCTGAGCGTGAACGGACCGGGGTTCCCGGCCCGGATCCCGGCCACCTCCCACTGCGCGAGCTCGACCGCTGTCATGCCATCAGGATGACATCCTCAGCCACTCGGCGGGGGATGCTTGAATACTCAACGGTGCCGGCGATCCAGGACGATTCGGGCGGGTCTTCTCAGCAGGAGGAGCCCGTACGGCTGAACGACGCCGAGGCGACCAAGCGCCTGCGCAACGGACTGATCTCGCTGGTCTTGCTGGTGGCGCTGATCACCGGCCTGCTGCTGGCCGTGCCCGGCCTGCACGGCGTGGGCGACGTCGTCTCCGACATGAACCCGTGGTGGCTTCTCGCGGCGGTCGTCATGGAGATCCTCTCCTGCCTGGGCTACGTACTCGCCTTCCTGCAGGTCTTCGATCGCGCGCCGGTCCGCTTCGGCGCCCGGGTGGCGCTGAGCGAGCTGGCCTTCGGGGCCGCCGTCTCGCTCGGCGGAGCCGGTAGCGTCGCGGTCGGCGCGTGGCTGCTGGTCGAGCGCGGCGGCCCCCCGGGCCGCATCGCCGAGCGCTCGGCGGTCCTGTTCCTGCTCACCAGCGCGGTCAACGTGCTCACGCTGGCGATCGTGGGCCTGGGGGTCTGGATCGGGCTGCTTCCCGGCCCCGGCAACGTGCTGCTGAGCCTGGTTCCGGGCCTCGTGGGCGTCGTGGTCCTGCTGTTCTTCCTCGCGCTGCCGTCGGTCACCGAGCGCACGGCGGCGCGCCGGGCTCCGGGCCGGCTCCGGACCGCGCTGAACGCGACCGCGACGACGATCCGCTCGACGTTCGAGTTGCTCCGCACCCCCGACTGGCGCCTCATCGGCGCCTTCGCCTATCTGTGGTGCGACATCGCCGTGCTCGTCGCCTGCTTCCACGCCGCCGGCGCCTCGCCGCCCCTGGCGCCGATCATCCTGGCCTACCAGATCGGCTACCTGTCGAACCTGATCCCCGTACCCGGCGGCATCGGCATCCTCGACGGCAGCCTCGTGGGGATGCTCGTCCTCTACGGGATCAACGCGACGAAGGCGACCGCGGCCACGATCGTCTACCACGGCATCGCCCTGTGGATACCCGCCATGTGGGGGACGGTCGCCTTCCTGATCCTGCGCCGCACCCGCCACCATCCGATCGACCTCCGTCCCCCGCGATCCGAGCGGCGAGCGCTGCGCGCGGCGCGCCGGCGCCTCAGAGGCGCGGCGCGCGCCCGGAAGGACGGGGACGAGTCGCCGCGGACGCGGTGAGGGTCACCGCGGTGCTCGTCGCGGGTAGGCCGACGCGGAGACCTCACCCGGCGGGCGTGGGCTCGGGCTCGGCCGGCGCGGGGTCGTCGGGGTCGGCGAAGTACGCCGCACCCTCGACATTCAGGCGCGGGATCACGCGGTCAAGCCACTGCGGCAGCCACCAGTTGATCCTGCCCATCGCCACCATCACCGCCGGCACGAGCAGACACCGCACGACCGTCGCGTCGAGGATCACGGCGACCGCGAGCCCGACACCGAACTGCTTGATGGTCGGATCGCCGTTGAGCACGAAGCTACCGAACACGAACACCATGATCAGCGCCGCGGCCGTGATCACGCGCCCGCTCGTCACCAGCCCGGAGATGACCGAGCGCTTGTTGTCCTCACCGGCCTTGACGTGCTCCTCGATCTGGCTGACCAGGAACACCTCGTAGTCCATCGACAATCCGAACAGGATCGCGAACATGAACAGGGGCACGTAGGAGACGATCGGGACCGGCCCGCTGAGACCGATCACGCTGTCCCCCCAGCCGTACTGGAAGACCGCGGTCAGCACCCCGTAGGCGGCCGCGATCGAGAGGAGGTTCATGACCGCCGCCTGGGCCGGGACGACGAGGGTGCGGAACGCGATCACCAACAGGATGAAGCTGAGTGCGATCACGACGAGGATCTGCAGCGGCAGCTTGCCGGAGATGCGCGTGGCGAGATCGAGATAGCCGGCCGTGCTTCCCCCGACGTGCGCCTGCATGTTCGTGCCCTTCTCGGCGCCTGGGATCACGCTCGAGCGCAGGTGATCGACCAGGGTCGCGGTGGCCGTCTCGGCAGGGCCGGTGGTGGCGATCGCGTTGAAGAAGGCCGTCGTGCCCGCCTTGTCGATCTGGATCGGCGTCACCCCCGCCACCCCGGAGGTCGAGGCGATGTCCTTCTGGAGCGTCTGCAGCCGCGGGTCCTCGGCGCGCGGATCGGTGCCCGACGGCGACGGCGGCGCGCCCGACGGGGCCGTGGCGGGCGTGCCGAGCGTGGCGGCCACGAGCAGCGGTCCGTTCACGCCGGCCCCGAAGTTCGCCGTGATCAGGTCATAGGCGCGGCGGGCGGTGGTCGAGGTGGAGAGCGCGGCGACGTCCTGCTGGCCGAGCGTCAGCGACAGCACCGGGATCGACAGCGGGATCAGGATCGCCAGCGCGGCAAGACCGGCGAGCAGGGGATGGTTGGCGACGCCGGAGGCCCACTTCGCCCACCGCCCGTCCTCCCGATGGGACTCGGAATGCAGCTTCCGCACCCGGAGCGAGTTGATCCGCGGGCCGGTGATCGCGAGCGCAGCCGGCAGCAGGGTGAGCGCAGCCAGTACGGCGATCACGACGGCGATCGCCGCCATCAGGCCCATCGTGGTCACCAGCGGGATCTGCGCCACGGCGAGCGACACCAGCGCGATCGTCACCGTCCCGCCGGCGAAGAACACCGCGCCGCCGGAGGTCGCCGTCGCGCGGGCGATCGATTCGTGCCACTCGAGGCCCTTGCGCAGGCCACGGAAGTGCCGCGTCACGATGAACAGCGCGTAGTCGATCCCGACGCCGAGCCCGATCATCGTGGCCAGAGTCGGCGCGACCGTGGGCACCGACATCACGTGCCCGAGGAGACGGACCACCGCCAGCGTCGTCATCAGCGCCACGATCGCGTTGAGGATCGGCAGCAGCATCGCGACCACGGTCCCGAACGTGAGGCTCAGGACCACCATCGCCGCGATGATCCCGATCAGCTCGCTGGACTCCGTCGAGGGCTTGGACACCTTCTGCCCCAGCTGGCCGCCCGTCTCGACCTCGAGCCCCGCCGCCTTGGCCGGGTCGGCCGCATTGATGATCGTCTGGGCCTGCGCCGTGGTCAGCTCGCCCGGGCTCTCGTCGAGCGTGACCGACAGGTAGCCGGTCATCTGGTCCTTGCTCAGCGCGGCCGCGCCTTGCGGCGTCAGCGGATTGACCACCGAGGCGACGTGCGGAGCCTTGGCCACCGACGCCGCGGACTGGTTGACGGCATCGGCGTAGGTGGAGTCCGTCAGCTTCCCGTTCTTCGCGTGCAGGACGATCGGGCTCGTCCCGTGCGACTGGTCGGGGAACGACTTGGCCAGTGCGTCGGTGGCCTGCTGGCTGTCGGTGCCCGGCAGCGACAAGTTGTCGTTGGTCTTGTCGCCGAGCTGGTGGGAGATCGCGAACAGGGCCACGGCCAGTGCCAGCCACACCCCGAGCACGATGAACCGGCGCCGGATACAGAACTGAGCCAACCCGTACAGCACTCCGGTCACCGCCGAAAACCCCACTTCTGGTTGCGTCCCTCGCCACGCCTGCTCCCACCAGTGTGACGCTCGTGGTCCCGCGAGCGCAAGGCGTGGTCACAGAGATTCAACCGGCCGCGGGTCTGGCACACCGGCAGGCTGCGCTCAGCTGATCGGGACGGCCGCTCAGCTCACCGGCAGGCCGCCCGCGGCCATCCTCGCTCGCACGCTTCGTACGAGCTCGGCCGTGACGGCGGGAGTCGCCGCCAACGGGTATTCCATCCCGAGCTGCTCGTACTTCGCCACGCCGAGGGTGTGCAGCGGCAGGATCTCCACCCGCTCCACGTTGGGGAGGGCCGAGACCGTCGCGATGAAGGCGTCCACCTCGTCGGACCGGTCGGTGTAGCCGGGCACGAGTACGTAGCGCACCCACGTCGCCTGGTCGCGCTGTGCCAACCGCCGCGCGAACGCGAGCGTGGGACCGATTGGGCGGCCCGTGATGATGCGGTGCCCGGCGTCGGTGCCGGCCTGATGTCGAGCAGGACCAGGTCGGTCGCCTCGAGCAGCGCGTCGTCGGCGCGCCGCCCCAGGAACCCCGAGGTGTCGAGCGCCGTGTGCAGCCCGGCTCGCTGCGCGGACTGCAGCATCCGGCGGGTGAAGCCGGGCTGCTGCAGCGGCTCGCCACCGGAGACGGTGAACCCACCGCCCGAGACCGCGATGAACGGGGCATAACGGCTGATCAGCTGCTCGATCTTCGTGATCGGCGTCTCGGTGCCATCCGCACGCGTCCACGAATCGGGGTTCTGGCAGTAGAGGCAGCGCATCGGGCACCCCGAGGTGAACACGACCAGGCGCGTGCCGGGCCCGTCCACGCCGGTCGAGAGGTCCCATGAGTGGACCCAGCCGACGGCGCCGTCGGCGCGGTCGGCGCCCTCGGCGCCGAGCGAACACCCGTCCGGTGCAGGGCAGACGCCGGTCGGCGGGATCGGGAGGGCGACGCTCACAGCCGCCCGTGGAACGTGCGGCCGAGCACGTCGAGCTGCTGCTCGCGCGTCAGCCGGATGAAGTTCACCGCGTAGCCCGAGACCCGGATCGTGAGCTGGGGGCAGCGGTCGGGGTGCTCCATCGCGTCCTCGAGCGCCGCGCGGTCCAACACGTGGATGGCCTCCCGCGCCGTCTCGGCGGGGCGGGTGATGTCGAATCCGTACGCGGCGGCCATCTCGGCCAGCTCCCCGAGGGCACGGATCTGCTCGGCCAACTCCTCGCGCCGGCGGGGCGAGCGCGACGGTCGTGTCGCCGGCACTCGGAGACTGAGGTGAATGTGCCGTTTCCGGGGCCATCGAGCAGTCTCCGTTGGATCTCGTCGT
>DATMGZ010000075.1:0-37124 GCA_035555155.1 Solirubrobacteraceae bacterium
ACCGGGCCCGCGTCGCAGCGACCCCGCGTCGCCCGGACCAGTTCGCCCGACCCCGCGCCCCGCTAGGCTCGCCACGTGAACCCGGTCCGACCGCGGGTGCGGCTGCGCCAGGCGGTGCTCGTCGCCCCCGATCTCGAGCCGGCGGCGAGCGCGCTGCAGCAGGGGCTGGGGCTCGGCGAGCCCTACCGCGACCCCGGGGTGGCGGAGTTCGGGCTCACCAACGCCGTGTTCGCGATCGGCGACTGCTTCCTCGAGGTGATCGCGCCGGCGCGACCGGGGACCGCCGCCGGCCGCTACCTCGAACGCTACGGCGCCGGCGGCTACATGGTGCTCTTCGACCTCGAAGACCTCGACGGCGCCCGCGATCGGGCCGAGCGGCTCGGGATCCGGGTGGTGTGGCGGATCGACCTGCCCGACATCTCGGGCACGCACCTGCATCCGGCCGACATCGGCGGTGCGATCGTCTCGCTCGACCGCTCGCGCCCGTACGGAAGCTGGCGCTGGGGCGGCCCGGACTGGACCGGTCGCGTGGCGCCCGCAGCTCCCGGGCGGCTGACCGGCGTGACGGTGGCGGTGTCCGACCCGGCGGCCGTGGCCGGGCGGTGGGGGGAGGTCCTGGGTGTGGCGCCGTCCGGCGCGGCGGCGGGCTCGCTCGAGCTCGAGCTCGACAACGCCAAGGTGAGCTTCGTGTCGGCCGACGACACCGGCGCCGAGGGGCTGGTCGCCGTCGAGCTGGCGCACGCCCGCGCCGAGCCGAGCGGGGACGGCGAGGCCGCCGAGGCCCTGGAGATCGGCCAGCTAGTGTTCGACGTCGCCGATGAGTGATGCCCTACCCCGGATCCCCGGACCCTCCCAGCCGCCTGCGGTGCAGACCGCGTGGTGGCTGACCCGGCCGATCTCGTTCCTCGAGTCGTGCCGGCGCCGCTTCGGCGACACGTTCGGCGTCACCTTCCTCGGGTTCCAGACCCCTCTCGTGATGATCTCCGACCCGGAGGCGATCCGGGTCCTGTACACCGCGCGCGACCACGGGCTGCCGCCCGGTCGCACGTTCGCGCTGCGACCCGTGATGGGCCCTCGCTCGATCCTGCTGCTCGAGGGCGCGGAGCATCTGGAGCGCCGGCGGCTGATGCTGCCGCCGTTCCACGGCGAGCGCATGCGTGCCTACGAGGCGTCGGTGACCGAGATCGTCGAGCGCGACATGGATTCGTGGCCGCTCGGGCAGGCGTTCGCGCTCCATCCGCGGATTCAGGGCGTGACGCTCGAGGTGATCCTGCGCGCCGTCTTCGGCGTGACCGACCCCACCCGGCGCGATCACCTGCGGACGCTGTTGCCGCGGCTGCTCGGGGAGACCTCCTCGGCCGGGCTGCAGTTCCGGATCCTGCTCGCCCGCCGGGTCAACCGTCCCGGCCCGCTCGCGGATCTCCGCGCGCTGACCGAGGAGATCGACGAGGCGCTGCTGGCCGAGATCGCCGAGCGACGCCGCGATCCCGGGTCGGCGGAGCGCGAGGACATCCTCTCCTTGCTCACGCTGGCCCGGTTCGAGGACGGCACCGCGATGGAGGACCACGAGGTCCGCGACCAGCTGGTCACGTTGCTGCTCGCCGGCCACGAGACGACCGCGACCGCGCTCGCCTGGACGATGGATCTGCTTCTGCGCAACCCGGTGGCGCTGAGCACGCTGACCGACGAGGTCGACGCCGGCGCCGGCGACGCGTACCTGCGGGCGGTGATCCAGGAGTCGCTGCGGCTGCGACCGGTCGTGCCGCTGGCCGGCCGCCGCCTGGGCTCGGAGCTGCACGCGGATGGGCTCACCCTGCCCGCGGGCACGGACGTGACGCCGGCCATCTGGCTGACGCACACCCGACCCGACCTGTACCCGGAGCCGCTCGCGTTCCGGCCCGAGCGCTTCCTCGACTCGCCACCGACCACCTACGGCTGGATCCCGTTCGGCGGCGGTGTCCGCCGCTGCCTGGGGGCGGCGTTCGCCGAGATGGAGATGCGCGTCGTGCTCACGGCCATGCTGCGACGCCGCGCGCTCCGGGCCGCCGACCCGGTGGCCGAGCGGCCCACGCGGCGCAACGTGACGTTGTCGCCGCGGCACGGCACGCGCGTGATCGCCTCGCCCCGGACCGGCGCGCCGGGGCCCGCGGGCCACCCGAGCGATCACGAACCCGCGGTCGCCTGAGCGCCACGATGCGCCTCCCCGACGAGAGCTTCTGCCAGGCCGGCGAGGTCACGCTCTGTTACGAGAGCTTCGGCCGACCCGAGGATCCGCCGCTGCTGCTGATCATGGGCCTCGGCATGCAGATGATCGCCTGGGACGATGACTTCTGCGCGGGGCTGACCGAGCGTGGATTCCGGGTGATCCGCTACGACAACCGTGACTCGGGGCGCTCGACCCATTTCGACTGGGTGGCGCCCCCGACCATGACCGAGCTGGCCCGCCGCAGGGTCACGCCGGCCTACCTGCTGCGGGATCTGGCCACGGATGCGGTCGCCCTGCTCGATCACCTCGAGATCGAGTCCGCCCACGTGGTCGGCGCCTCGATGGGCGCGATGATCGCCCAGACACTGGCCGTGTGGTCGCCGGCGCGCGTGCGCTCGCTCGTCTCGATCATGGGGGCCACCGGGAGTCGCCTGAGCGGACAGCCCAGCCCTCGGGTGCTGCCGTTCTTCGTGCGCCCGACGCCGGCCGACCGGGCCGCTGCGATGGACCGGGCGATGCGTCTGTACGCGCAGATCCGCTCACCCGGCTACGAGCCCGACGAGCCCCGTCTGCGCGCGATGCTCGAGCTGGCCTTCGACCGCGGCAGCTCGCCTGCCGCCACGGCGCGCCAGCTCGGCGCGATCGTCGCGTCCGGCGACCGCCGCCAGGAGTTGGCGCGGATCGTCGCGCCGACCATGGTGATCCATGGGATGGCCGATCCGCTCGTTCGCCCGTCCGGCGGACGGGCGACGGCCGATGCCGTTCCAGGTGCCGATCTGCTTCTGCTGAGCGGGATGGGTCACGATCTCCCGCGCGGGCTGTGGCCGTTGCTGTCGGACGTGATCGCCGCCAATGCGCGGCGCGCCGGCGCGTCAGGCGGCGAGGCGGCGGCGCTCCACCGACTCGATGAGCTCGGCCAGGATGTTGGCGAGCTCCAGTGAGAGGTCGGGCTCGACGAGCGCGCCGCGCGCGTCAAAAGCCTCCTCGGCGGCGCCGACGGGCAGCTCTCGGTCGATGACCCGCGCGCCCGCGGCGCCGAGTGCCTTGCGCAGCTCGGCCTGAGCCCAGACGGCTCCGAACATGCCGGTGCTGGCGCCGATCACGGCGACGGGCTTGTTGCGCAGAACCGTCTGCGCGAACGGCCGTGAGGCCCAGTCCAGCGCGTTCTTGAGCTGGCCGGGGACCGAAGAGTTGTACTCGGGCGTGGCGAACAGAATCGCGTCCGCGTCGTTGATCGCATTGCGCCAGAGCGTCACGGCCGGCGCCGGTGAGGCCTCGTCGTCCTCGTCGAACGGCGGGATCGCCTTGAGCGCGTCGAACTCGACGAGCTCGGATCCGGGCGGTAGCAGCTGGGCCGCCGCCCGGAGCAGTTGACGGTTGTGCGAGGCGCGCCGGAGCGAGCCTGCGACTCCGAGTACGCGCATCGTGCTCAGCTCTCGGTGTGGGCCAGCTCGAGCTCGACGGTCAGCTTGACCTCATCGGCCACCGCGAAGCCGCCCTTGGGGAGGGGAGCGTTCCAATTCAGGCCGAACTGCCCGCGATCGATGATCGTCTCGAGCGTGATCCCGACCTTGTTCACGTCACCCAGCGTCACGGCCGGTCCGCTGATCGTCCCGCGGCTCTCGACCGCATGGGTCTGGTCCTTGATCGTCAACTCACCGTCGACCACGATCTCGTCGCCGTTACGGCGAATGTCGGTCGACGTGAACGCGATCTCCGGATAGCGCTCGATATCGAAGAAGTCCGGGGCGCCGAGGTGGCCCTGCAGGTTCTCGTCCTTGACCACGATCGAGCCGGCCTGCACGGTGCCCTCGAGTCGGGCGTCGTCCCGATCGACGGTCAGGGTGGCGTCGAAGTTCTCGAACCGGCCGCGGAACGTGGCTACGACCATGTGCTTGACCGCGAAGCTTGCGGACGAGTGGGTCGGGTCGAGGCGCCAGACGCCGATTGGAAGCGAGGTGGCGGTGTTCACGGGGGTGCTGGTGGACATGGAGGCTCCTCCATCGGATGGTGTGATCCGGACTGTGGTCCGGCAGACCGGGAACGATAACATAAGCGGACTGTGGTCCGATTAATCCCGATCCTCCCGCGCGGCGAATACGATGGCGCCGTGCCTGAGCCGTTCGAACTCCCGCTCGTCCCCAGCCAGCGTGCCGAGCGCTCCGATGCCGCCCGCAACCGCTCGGCGATCCTGTGCGCGGCGGAGCGGATGCTGCGGGAGTGCGGCCCGGATGGGATCACCATGGACGGTCTCGCCTGCGCCGCCGGGGTCGGCAAGGGCACCCTGTTTCGCCGTTTCGGGGATCGGGCGGGCCTGTTTCACGCCTTGCTCGACGAGACCGAACGTCGGCTGCAGGAGGGCTTCATCCGCGGGCCCGCCCCGCTCGGTCCCGGCGCGCCGCCGGCCGAGCGCCTGATCACCTTCGGCCACGCGCTGCTGAGCCTCACCGAGGAGCGCGGCGAGCTGCTGCTTGCCGCCGAGCCGTTGGACACCGAGCTCCGCTATCGCTCATCGGTGTACGGCGCCTACAAGGCCCACGTGAGCTCACTGCTGGCCGAGCTGGCGCCGGACGACGACGAGTACCTGGCCGAGGCATTGCTCGCGGCGCTCAGGCCCGGCCTCGTGCTGCACCAGCTGCGCTCCGGCCGCTCGCTCGAGCAGCTGCACGAGTCGTGGCGGAGGCTGGTGCGCCGGCTGGTGGGATGAGGGCCGGGGCCGGCCACCACCTGATCGCGGCGACACTGGTGGCGGCGTCGCTCGGCGGCTGTGGGAGCACGGCCGCCGGCACGAGCTCCGTCGGCGCCGACTCCAGCACGGGCCCCGCCGCCTCATCCTCGACGCCGTCGGTGCCGTCGCATCGCGCGCCCGTGCGCCGGCCGGTCCGCCGGCCGCGACCGGCGCCGGCAGCAGGGCTCGGCCGTCGCACCCGGACCTCGGGCTGCCGGGTGCGGGGCCAGCTCCCCGATCCGGCCTGCACGCCGGGTGCTGTGTTTGCCGCGGCGACGGTGGCTGAGATCTGCACGCCGGGTTACGCGAGCGGGGTGCGCAACGTGCCCGAAGCGCTCAAGCGCACCGTGTACGCCGACTACGGGACGGAGCCGAGCGTTCCCGGGTCCTACGAGGTCGACCACCTCGTGCCGCTGGAGCTGGGGGGAAGCAACGAGATCGCGAATCTGTGGCCGGAGATCGCCCCGGGCTATCACGAGAAGGACCAGGTCGAGAACGAGCTGCACGACGCGGTCTGCGCCGGGCACATCGGGCTCGCGAGCGTGCAGCGCGCGATCGCCCGCGATTGGCGCCACGCCGGCGTCCCCGTCCCGTCGCCCGGGTCGGGTGCCGGGACGCCGGTGAGCCCCGGATCCGGCTCCGGAGCCTCAGGCGCCGAGGGGCCGGGCTCCTCCACGCACGCCGGCGACGCGGCTTTCTGCTCCACGCACAGCTGCATCGCCAACTTCCCGCACGGGCGTGGCACCGTCGTGCAGTGCGCGGACGGGAGGTGGAGCCACTCCGGCGGCCTCACCGGCGTGTGCAATCGCCACGGGGGGCCGCGCTGACGGCGTCAGCGGGGCAGCAGCGCCGAGGCGGGCCGGGCGGCGATCCCGCGGGCCTGCGCGAAGCGTTCGAGCATCAGCGCCGTATCGGCGATCGGGACGCCGGTCAGATGCTCGTCGCGCTGCTCGAAATCGGCCACGATCGCCGACACAGCGGCCGCGTAGCGCGGAGCGTCGTGAGCCGCCAGGGCGACGATCGCATCGGCGGCGCGCTCGAATGCCGGCGATCCGTTGCGCATCCCCGCGGCATCCGCAGCTGCCGTCGCGTCATCACGTTGCACGAGCGCGACGATCGCCCGCGCGTAGCTTGCCGGCGCCGACTGCGCGTCGGCCGGGATCTCCACCCGGGCGTATGTCGCCTCGGCGCTCGCGTCGCCGGCGATCACGGCCGCCTTGAGCATGCCGATCAGGCGCCCGAAGCTGGCCGGGGGCGCGACCTCCCACGATTCGCGGTACAGCTGCGCGGCGTCGCGCATCGCGGTGCGGGCCCCGCGCTCGTCGCCGTCGAGCAGCGCGCGCTGGCCGCGGCCCTCGGTGGCGATCGCCTCGAGCAGGAGGTCGAGGTGGGGGCCTTGGACGAGCGGCATCCTCGTGTGAGCATAGGGTTTGCGACTGGCCTGCCTGCGTGCGTAGATCCGTAGGCTGAATGCCAATGGACGGCGAGCAACACCTCGAGCTGGTCGGTCTCCCGCGGGAGGGACGCGTGTTCGCGGCGCCGCGACGCGCGGGCCTGGCCGACTGCGCTCCGAGCGGCCGGATGCGGCTCGACGCTTTGGCCCGGTGGCTGCAGGACGTGGCCTATGCCGATGTCGACGATGCCGGCCTCGCCTCCGGCGCCGTCTGGGTCGTTCGCCGCACGCGCATGCTCGTCGAGCGGTTCCCGCGCTTCGGGGAGCGGTTCACCGTGCAGACGTTCTGCAGCGGCATCGGCGCCATGTGGGCCGAGCGGCGCACGACGGTCACGCGGATCGACGAGCCGGCCGCGGCGGTCGAGGCGGTGTCGCTGTGGGTGCATCTGGATCCCTCGAGCTGGCGCCCGACCCCGTTCACCGAGGCGGAGCTGACGGTGTACGCGTCGGCCGCCGCGGGGCGAAGGATCCGAGCCCGGCTGCGCCATCCGGCACCCGGATCCGGGGCGCCCGAGCACCCGTGGCGCTTCCGGGCCACGGAGTGCGATATCGCCGGCCACGTGAACAACGCCGCATACTGGGAGCCGGTCGAGGAGGAGCTCTTGGGTGGTGCCGATCCTGAGCGCCTCGATGCCGAAATGGAGTACCGCTCGCCCGCCCAACCGGGTGAGAAGCTCGTGCTGCGCAATGGCAACCGCTGCTGGATCGTCAGTCCGGCGGGCGAGGTGCACGCGTCGGCGCTCCTCATCGCGGCGTAGCCGGCGGCGGGGTAGGCGCGCCGCGATTGGGGTACGGCCGCACGCCGACGCGGCCGGGTCGTCAGCCGGAGCCGCCGAACCCCTGCTCGCGCAGCCAGCCGACCGTGCGCTCGAGCCCCTCGGCAAGACCCACCCGCGGCGCCCAACCGAGTACCGCGCGTGCCTTGGCGTTGGAATAGGTTCCGGTGCGCAGCAGGTAGCGGACCGACGCCGCGTTGACGTCGTTGTCGCCGGGGCGCGCTGGGACTGTATCCGCCCCGGCGTATCATCGTCGACGTGTTGCTGCGCACGGACGGCGACGCGGTGATCGCGATCGGACAGGCTTCACACGCATGGGTCTCGGGTCAGCTCGCGCAGGCGTGGGGCAATGAGCGGATCCCCGCCCCCGAGCCACGCGAGGAGGTGTGCCTGGCCGCTGCGCAGCACGACGTGGGCATGGCCGAGTGGGACCTGCGTCCGGCGCTGAACCCGGACACCGGGCGGCCGCAGTCGTTCCTGGAGATGCCGCTCCCGGTCCACGTGGGCCTGTGGACGGCTGCGCCGGGGCGGCTCATGACCCAGAGCCGGTACGCGGCCCTGCTCGTTTCGATGCACGGGACCGCGCTGTACGCGCACCGCGACACGTCGTCGATGAGCCCAGTCGGGCGCGAGCTGGTGGCCGGCTATCTGGACTCTCAGCGTGCCTTCCAGGACGATCTCGCCGTGCGGCTCGGCGCCGATCGCCCGCAGCTGCGGCGCAACCAGCAGCTGCTGTGGACCTGGGACGCGATCTCGCTGGCGCTGTGCCTGCGCTGGGACCCGCTCAGGCTGGCCGAGGTGCCGGCGCCACACGGACAGCTCGACCTCGACCTCGAGCTCCGAGCGCACGAAGCGGACCAGTTCACGCTCGATCCCTGGCCCTTCGCGGGCGCGCCGGTGCGCGTGCGCTGCGAGGGCGCCAGGCTCGACGGGCGCTACGAGACTGAACCCGAGCTGCGGCGGGCGCTACGGCAGGCGCCGATCGTCACGCTCGAGTTCACGCTCACGCCGGCCTGACGCGCGGCTACACGCGTGAGATCCTCGACGCCGTGGATCTCGCCCCGATCGTCCGCGACGAGCTCGTGGACGATGGATCAGCGGCGCTGTTCTGTGTCGAGCGCGACCGAAGCGGGCCACCGCTCGATCATCGCCGCGCGGGTGGCCGCCGAGCACGGTGTCGCCGTGGGCCACCTGGTGCCCTGACGGGCCGGGCGCCGATGGGCGCCGGGCGGGCGCTCAGACCTTCGCGTGCAGCGCGGCGCTGTAGGGCCCGCGCACGTAGTCGTCGAGCATCCGGGAGGCGCTGAACTGCGGCCCGAGAGTCATCAGCGAAGCGCGCATCCGCTCCAGCCAGGCGGGCGGCAGGCTGCGCGCGTCGCGCTCGTAGAAGCTCGGCAGCACCTCGTCGGCGAGCAGCCGGTGGAAGGTGGCGGCGTCACGTTCGTCCTGTGCGCCCGGGTCGGGGTCGACGGTGCCGGCCAGCGCCCAGCCGTTGTCGCCGTCGTAGGCCTCGGCCCACCAGCCGTCGAGCACGCTCAGCTGCAGGCCCCCGTTCATGACCGACTTCATGCCGCTCGTGCCGCTCGCCTCCAGCGGCGGGCGCGGCAGGTTCAGCCAGACGTCGCAGCCGCGGACCAGCTGCGCCGCGGAGCTGAGGTCGTAGTCGTCGAGGAACACCACGCGCTCGGCGACGATCCGGGCGAACTTGAGGCCGAACAAGCCCTGCAGAACGCGCTTGGCCTCCTCGTCCTTGGGGTGTGCCTTCCCGGCCAGCAGGACCTGGACGGGTCGTTCGCCGGACAGCAGGGAGAGCGTCCACTCCGGGTCGCGCGTGAGCAGGTCGAGCCGCTTGTAGGTCGCCACACGCCGGGCGAAACCGATCGTGAGGACGTGATCGTCGAAGGACTTGGCGGCGGCCCCCGCGTAGTCGTAGGTGTCACTGCGGGCGAGACGATCGGCGACGCTGCGGCGGCGCACATAGCTGACGAGGTCGGCACGCTGACGCTCGCGCACAGCCCACAGCTCCTCGTCGGAAATGTCGGCCACCGGCGCCCACGTCTCGGGATCGCGCGCGCGCCGCAGCCAGCCCTCGCCGAGGTGACGGTCGAGCATCTCGCGCATGGCCGGCCCGATCCAGCTCGGCACGTGCACGCCGTTGGTCACGTGGCCGATCGGGATGCCCTCGGCAGCGCGGCCGGGCCAGATCGCCCTCCACATCTCGCGCGAGACCTCGCCGTGGCGCCGGCTCACGCCGTTGGCCCCGGTGGCCATCCGCAGCGCGGCCTCGGTCATCCCGAACGGGGACGCCTCATCGTCCTGATCGACGCGGCCCAGCCGGAGCAGCTCAGCCGGAGCGGCGCCGATCTCGAGGCACAGCGGCTCGATCGCCTGGCGCGCCTCCTCGGGCGTGTAGGTGTCGTTCCCGGCGGGGACCGGGGTGTGGGTCGTGAACACCGTCCGGGCGCGGGCGGCGGCGAGCGCGACCTTCAGCGGCGCGCCGGCGAGGACCTCTCCGGCGAGCTCGAGCGGCGCGAACGCGGCGTGACCCTCGTTGAGATGGATCAGGCCCGGCGCGATCCCGAGCGCGCGGAGCGCGCGCACGCCGCCGACGCCGAGCAGCACGTACTGGGCCAGGCGCGTCTGCGGATCCCCGACGTACAGTCTGGCCGTGATCCAGCGCGCCATCTGATCGTTCTCAGGCCAGTCGGTGTCGAGCAGGAACAGCGGCACGCGGCCCACGTCGACCCGCCAGATCCGCGCCATCACGCTCTCCGTCCCGATCGGGACGTGGATCTCGATCGGCGTGCCGTCGACGCCGGTGACGAGTGCGGCCGGCAGCCGCTCCGGATCGGTCTCGGTCCAGTACTCGTGCTGCCAGCCCGAGGCGTCGACGCGCTGGCGGAAATAGCCCTGCCGGTACATCAGGCCGACGGCGACCAGCGGCAGCCGTCGGTCGGAGGCCTCCTTGAGCAGGTCGCCGGCGAGCGCGCCGAGACCGCCCGAGTAGACCGGCAGCGAGCGGTGAACGCCGAACTCGGCCGAGAAGTAGGCCACCGGATGGGCCGGGTCGATCGGGCCGACCGCGGGCGGACGGTCGAGGTCGGACTTGATCGAGGCCTCGAGCACCGAGGCGCGGTGCAGCAGGTCGGCGTCGCCGGAGATTCGCCGCACGACGTCTCCGCTGGCCTCCTGGAGCAGGCGCACCGGGTTCTCGAGGCAGCTGTCGAACCGCTGCGGATCGATCGATCGGAACAGCGAAGGACCCTCGGCCGACCAGCACCAGCGGTAGTTGAAGGCGAGCCGGGCGAGCGGTGCCAGCGGCTCGGGCACCCGCTCGGCCAGGTCGGCTGCGGCGCGCAGAAGGTCGCGTGTTCCGTCACTCCGAACGGCGCCGTGGTTGCTGGCTCCCGCGTCGTGCAAGCTCGGCATTATCGCTAGCCTAGCCAGCTTGACGCCTCCCGTCGTCACGGAAGCTCCGCTCGGGGTGCTGGCGTTCGGTGACTCGATCACCAACGGAGGGGGAGAGCTGCAGTGGGGGGTGGCGCTTCAGTCGTGGGCGCTGTGGGTCGCGCGGGCCCTGGGGCTGCCGTTCACGGGCTACGCGTTCGACGGGGCCCGCGTCGTCGACGTGGTGCACGAGCAGATCCCGGCCTTCGAGCGCCGCACCGCGCATCCTGCCGCCGACTACGAGCTCGGCTGCCTCTACATCGGCGTCAACGACGTCCGCGCGCTCGACTGGGACCCGGCCGCGTTCGAGGCCGACCACCGGCTCGCACTCGGGTTCCTGGCGGAGCGCTGCGACCGCGTGCTCACCGTGACCGCGCCGCTTGATCTCGGCCGCCCCCAGGCCGGGGCCAAGGTGCCCGAGCTCAACGCGGTGATCGAGCGCGTCGCCGGCGAGCTCGGTGCGCTCGTGCTCGACCTGCGCGCGTTCGGCGCGCGCAACCACGTGATGGCCGACCAGGTCCACCCGACCGCCTTCGGGCAGATCGCGATGGCCGAGCGCGCGCTCGCGGTGCTGGAGCGCGACGGAATGCGTGTGGCTGTCCGCCCCTCGGCGCTGATCTCCTACGACACGACGTGGTCGGGGCGCCTGCGGGGCGACATGACCTACGCGTATCGGCGCGCGAACGTGGCCTGGGCGGCGTGGCGGGCGGGGTGGTAGTTCACGGCGGGTGGGGAGCGGTATCCAGACGTGGACGCTCTTTTCCATCATATGCGTGGAAAAGAGCGTCCACGTCGACGACTGGGGAGGCGGCTCACGTCCGCCCGGCCGCCACCGTCGCCTCGCGCAACCGACGCGCCAGCGCCGGCGTCAACGCCCTCGGTCGCAGCTGCCATCGCCAGCTGCCACTCGCCCGGCCGGGGTCGTTCATGCGGTCGCCTGAGCCGAGGCCGAGCACGTCCTGGACCTGCATCATCGAGATGCGGGCGGGGGAGGCGAGGGCGAGGCGGATCAGCGCCCACCACGGCTCGCGCTCGGAGATCGCCTGGCGCTCGAGCTCGCGGGCGAGCAGTCCGCGGCGCTCGGGGTCGAGCGAGTCGTACCATCCGCGGGCGGTGTCGGTGTCGTGGGTGCCGGTGTAGACGAGCCGGTTCTCGCGGTGGTTGGCCGGGTCGTGCGGGTTCTGATCGGGGTCCTCGGGATCGAACGCGAACTGGAGCACGAGCATCCCGGGCAGCCCGAGGGAGTCGCGCAGGGCCTCGACCGCCGGCGTGATCACGCCGAGGTCCTCGGCGACCAGGGGCAGGGTCCCGAGCTCACGCTCGAGCACCTTGAAGAGGCTCGCTCCGGGCCCGCGGCACCAGCGGCCGTGCAGCGCGGTCCGCGCGCCCTCCGGCACCGCCCAGTAGGCCACGAACCCGCGGAAATGGTCGATCCGCGCCAGGTCGAACAGCTCCAGCGTGCGGCGCAGGCGCGCCGTCCACCAGTCGTAGCGCCGGCGCCTGAGCGCGGGCCAGTCGTAAAGCGGGTTGCCCCACAGCTGTCCCGTGGCCGAGAACGTGTCCGGCGGCGTGCCGGCCACGACGCCGTCGCGGAAGTACTCGGGATGGGCGCGGCGATCGGCGCCGTCGGGCGCCACGTAGATGGGGACGTCGCCGATGATCCGGACGCCCCGCTCGGCCGCGTAGGCGCGCAGCGCGCCCCACTCGCGATCGAAGCGGACCTGGTCGGCGACGGCGCCGCGGCGCGAGGCGCGCTCCCAATCGTCGATCCAGTAGATGTTGCGCTCACGGAAGTCGGCGACCTCCGCGGCCGACACGGGCGCCCCGGGCTGACCCAGCAATCCCGGCCACGCCGCGAACGCTGAGCGCGACTTGTAGGGCGATCGATGACGGTCAGGGGGTCCGAGCGGCAAGACCTGCCACCATGCCTGCCCCGCCGCCTCCAACCAGTCGACGAACCGGTACGCCTCCGGTCCGAGACGACCGCCCGGAAGCGAGGTGATATGGAGCTGGATTCCGCACGAGCGGCGAAGCGCGTTCACAAGATCGTGGTTTAGCTGACGTGCCGAGTCGGATACTTCCCCAGCAAGTGCCCCGCACGATCGCAACCCAACCCCCGACACGGATCCAGATCCAGTATCCGGCCCCGGTCGTCGACGACGGCCGCTATGCGGTGAAGCGCTGCGTCGGCGACGTCCTCGCCGTGGCGGCGGACATCTTCCGCGATGGGCACGACAAGCTGCGCGCCGTGGTCCGCTATCGGGGCCCGCGCGACCGGCGCTGGCTCGAGGCGCCGCTGCGCCGAACCGACGCCCACCTCGAGGGCGTGCGGTGGGGCGGGGAGTTCAGCGTCGACCGCCCGGGGCGCTGGCAGTTCACGATCGAAGCCTGGACGGACGTGTTCGGTACCTGGCGCGACGAGCTCGACCGCAAGCTGCAGGCCGGCCAGCGCGAGCTCGCCGGGGAGCTGTCGGAGGGCGCGCTGCTGCTGCGCGCCGCGTCCGAGCGCACGCGCGTCAAGGCGGAGCGCAAGCTGATCGAGCACGCGCTGGCGACGCTCGAGGACGAGACGACGCCGGACACCGCCAAATACGACGCGGTCCTCGGTCACGAGCTGTTCGAAGCGATCGAGCGCGTCCAAGAGCGCCACGGTAGCGTCACGCTGGCCGACCCGCTCACAATTGAGGTTGATCGCCTGCGGGCCCGCTTCGGCGCCTGGTACGAGCTGTTCCCGCGCTCGTTCGGCGGTCTGAGCGCGGTCGAGCAACGGCTGCCGGAGCTGGCCGCGCTGGGCTTCGACGTGATCTACCTGCCGCCGATCCACCCAATCGGCGTGAGGAACCGAAAGGGCCGTGACAACACGCTGGTCGCCGCGTCGGGCGATCCCGGCTCACCGTGGGCGATCGGCGGCGAGGCCGGCGGTCATGACGCGGTCGCACCCGAGCTCGGCACGATCGACGACGTGCGCTCGCTGACTCGGGCCGCCGCGAAGCTCGGGCTCGACATCGCGCTCGACTTCGCGATCCAGTGCTCGGCCGACCACCCGTGGCTGCAGGAGCACCCCGAATGGTTCCACCACCGTCCCGATGGCACGCTCAAGTACGCCGAGAACCCCCCCAAGCGCTACCAGGACATCTACAACGTCAACTGGGAATCGCCGGACTGGCGCGGGCTCTGGAAGGCGCTGCTCGAGGTGGTGCTGGGGTGGGTCGACTGGGGCGTCAAGGTGTTCCGGGTCGATAACCCGCATACGAAGCCGTTCGCCTTCTGGGCCTGGCTGATCGCCGAGGTGCATGCCCGCGACCGCGATGTCGTCTTCCTCGCCGAGGCGTTCACCCGGCGGGCGGTGATGCGGCACCTGGGCAAGATCGGGTTCAGCCAGTCCTACACCTACTTCACGTGGAAGAACGCCCGCTGGGAGCTGACCGAATACGTCTCCGAGCTGGCCTATTCCGGGGAGCAGGAGTACTTCCGGCCGAACTTCTTCGCCAACACGCCCGACATCCTGCACGCCTACCTGCAGCACGGCGGTCGCGCCGCGTTCGAGGCCCGGCTCGTGCTGGCGGCCACGCTCAGCCCCAGCTACGGGATCTACTCGGGCTACGAGCAACTCGAGAATGTGCCGGTGCGCGAGGGCTCGGAGGAGTACCTGCACTCCGAGAAGTACGAGCTCAAGGAGCGGACGATCGGCGGGCCGCTGAGTCCGATGATCGGCCGTCTCAACGAGGCCCGGCGTGAGAACCCGTCCCTGCAGGCGTTCTCGAACGTGACCTTCCTCGACACGGCCAACGAGGCGTTGATCGCTTACGCCAAGCAATCCGCGGGCAACACCGTGATCACGGTGGTCAACCTCGATCCCCATTGGCCGCAGGAGGGTGCGATGACGATTCCCGCGCACCTCGGGCTGCCGTCGTCGTTCTCAGTCCACGACCTGCTCACCGACGAGCACTTCCCGTGGCGGATCGGTCCCAACTACGTGCGCCTCGAGCCCGGCGTTCGCCAGGCCCACGTGACTAAAGTGGAGGCGTGATGAGCTCGCAGGCGGTCACGGGACGAGCGACGGGTGAGCCCGACGCTCACCACCCTGAGGAGCAGCCTCCGGTCGAGGCGCAGGCCCAGAACCGCCAGTGGTTCGAGGCCGAGCCGCTGTGGTTCAAGCGGGCCGTGTTCTACGAGATCCACATCCGCGGCTTCTACGACGCCAACGGAGACGGGTCCGGCGACTTCCGCGGCCTGACCGAGAAGCTCGACTACCTGCAGTGGCTCGGGATCGACTGCATCTGGTTGCTGCCGTTCTACGCCTCGCCGCTGCGTGACGGTGGCTATGACATCTCCGACTTCAACCAGGTGCACCCGGACTACGGCACGGTCGAGGACGTCAGGCAGTTCATCGACGCTGCCCACGCCCGGCGGATCCGGGTGATCGCCGATCTGGTCATGAACCACACCTCCAGCGACCATCCCTGGTTCCAGGAGTCGCGTTCGGACCCCAACTCTCCCAAGCGGGACTGGTACGTGTGGTCCGAGAACGACGAGCGCTATGCCGGCGCCCGGATCATCTTCACCGATACCGAGACCTCGAACTGGACCTACGACTCGGTCGCCGGCGCCTACTACTGGCATCGCTTCTTCTCCCACCAGCCCGATCTCAACTTCGCCAATCCCGAGGTGCAGGAGGCGATGCTGGACGTGCTGCGCTTCTGGCTCGACCTCGGCCTTGACGGGCTGCGGCTCGACGCGGTGCCCTACCTGTACGAGCGTGAGGGGACCAACTGCGAGAACCTGCGCGAGACCCACGAGTACCTGAAGCGGGTGCGGCACGAGATCGACGAGATCTACCCCGATCGCGTGCTGCTGGCCGAAGCCAACCAGTGGCCCTCGGACGTGGTCGAGTACTTCGGCGACGGCGACGAGTGTCAGATGGCGTTCCACTTTCCCGTCATGCCGCGTATGTTCATGGCTGTGCGGCGTGAGGAGGCGGTGCCGATCTACGAGATCCTCGAGCAGACCCCTGCGATTCCGGATACGTGTCAGTGGGGGCTGTTCCTGCGCAACCACGACGAGTTGACGCTCGAGATGGTAACCGACGAAGAGCGGGACTACATGTACGCGGAATACGCCAAGGACCCGCGCATGAAGATCAACGTCGGAATCCGTCGCCGGCTGGCGCCGCTGCTCGACAACGGCCGCGACGAGATCGAGCTGATGACGGCGATCCTGTTCTCGTTGCCCGGCTCGCCGGTCCTCTACTACGGCGACGAGATCGCCATGGGCGACAACGTGTTCCTCGGCGACCGCGACGGCGTCCGGACGCCGATGCAGTGGACCGGCGACCGCAACGGCGGCTTCTCGCGGGCCGACTTCGCGCAGCTGTACGCACCGCCGCTGATGGATCCGGTCTACGGCTATCAGGCGGTCAACATCGAGGCCCAGCTGCGGACACCGACGTCGCTGCTGCGCTGGATCCACCGATTCATCGCGCTGCGCAAGGAGCATCCGGTGTTCGGCTTCGGTACCTACGTGCCGATCCGGACTTCCAATCCCCGCATCTTCGCCCACCTGCGCCGCTTCGAGGACGACGTGATGCTGTGCGTGCACAACGTCGCACGCTCGGCCCAGGCCGTCGAACTCGATCTCTCCGCCCGGCAGGGCCGCCATCCGGTGGAGCTGTTCGGGCGCTCGCACTTCCCTCGGATCGGGGAGCTGCCGTATCTGCTCACCCTCGCGCCGCGAGGCTTCTATTGGTTCCAGCTGGTCGGAGAGGATCAACAGGAGGAGGTCCGATGACCGACGGCATCTGGGCACCAGGGACCGACGTCCGCCACTTCCTCGACGTCGAGGCTCTGCGCGAATGGGTCGAGAAGCAGCGCTGGTACGCGTCCAAGTCCCGTCACGTCACCGGGATCGAGGTGCTCGAGAGCGTCGTGCTCGCAGAGCAGCCGACGCTGCTGCTGGCGCTCGTGCAGACGCGCTTCGCCACCGGCCAGCACGAGCTTTACCAGCTCCCGCTCGGCCTGCGGCCCCGCGGCGAGCTGGTCACGCAGGAGCGGATCGCCTACACCGACGAGTGGACGATCATCGACGGCGTCGCCGATCCAGACCATGCACGGGAGCTGCTGCGCCGTATCGACGCGGGCGAGCCGATCGAGGCCGGCGAGGGGACACTGCGCTTCAGCCGCGCCGACGGCGTGATCGCGCTTCCCGATGACGCGGCGGTGCGGCTGATCGGCGTCGAGCAGTCGAACTCGTCGCTGGTGTTCGGCGACGAGCTCGTCTTGAAGGTGTTCAGGAAGCTGGAAGCGGGCATCAACCCAGAACTAGAGATGCTCCGCTTCCTGACCGCACGAGAGTTCCCCAACATCGCGCCGCTGTACGGCTACTACGAGTACGACGGCCGCTCGTTCTCGACCACGCTCGGCGTGGTTCAACGCTTCTTCTCGGATGCGGTCGACGGTTGGGAGCTGGCCCTGGATGAGATCCAGCGCGATCCCGACCTGTTCCTCGAACGTCTGGGCAGCCTCGGCGAAGTCACCGCCGCGATGCACTCCGTGCTCGCCTCCGACGCCGGCGATCCCGCCTTTTCGCCCGAGGAGCCCAGCAATGAGGCGCTGGCGCTGTTGACGGCGACGATCGACGAGGACATCGAGCGGATCTTCCTGCGGCTGCCCGACGACGACGGCGTGGCGCCGATTGCCGGCCGGGCCCAGGACGTCCGGGAGCGGCTGGCCATGCGCGCCCAGCTCGGCCTCGGCGGTCGCGTGATCCGCACCCACGGCGACTACCACCTCGGACAGACGCTCTACACGCCGCGCGGCTGGGTGATCATCGACTTCGAGGGCGAGCCCGCCCGGCCGCTGCCCGAGCGTCGCCAGAAGCGCTCGCCGCTGCGCGACGTGGCGAGCATGCTGCGCTCATTCGCCTACGTCGTCTCGGCGGTGGAGCTGCAGCGCGGAGCCACGGCGCCGGCCGACTTCGAGGAGCGCGCCCGCCACGCCTTCCTGAGCCGCTATCTCGACACCGTCGACGCCACGCTGCTGCCGTCCGGGGGCGCGGCGCTGACCAACCTGCTCTCGATCTACGAGCTCGAGAAGGCGATCTACGAGCTGCAATACGAGCTCGAGAACCGGCCGGACTGGCTGCCGATCCCCGTCGCCGGCATCCGGCGGCTGCTCGAGTCCGCATGAAGGTGGCGACCCAGGCCCTCGACGCCCTCGGCCGCCGCGAGCACCCGGACCCGCACTCCGTCCTCGGCGCCCATCCGGACGGCGACGGCGTCGTCATCCGGGCCCTGCGTCCGGCGGCCAGCGCGGTCACGGCCCATTACGGCGCCGGCGCCGGCGTCGAGCTCGAGCTGATCCACCCCGCCGGCATCTTCGAGGGCCGGATCGACGGCGTCGAGCTGCCGCTGCGCTACACGCTCGAAGTCGAGTACGGGCCGGATACCAGCTTCACGATCGAGGACCCGTACGCGTTCACGCCGACGATCGGCGAGCTCGACCAGCACCTCGTCGGCGAGGGGCGCCACGAGCAGCTCTACGACCGGCTCGGGGCCCACGTGCGCGAGCACGAGGGACGCCACGGGACGGCCTTCGCGGTGTGGGCGCCCGCCGCCCGCTCGGTCAGCGTGGTCGGCGACTGGAACTCCTGGGACGGGCGGCTGCACCCGATGCGCTCGCTCGGCGCCACCGGCATCTGGGAGCTGTTCGTCCCCGCTGTCGGGGCGGGAGCGCGGTACAAGTACGAGCTCCTGACCGCCGATCGCGATCTCGTCCTGCGAGCCGATCCGTACGCGCAGGAGACCGAGCCGCCGCCGCGGACGGCGTCGGTCGTGTGTCAGCCCGAGCATCGCTGGAGCGAGGCCGACGCGCGTTGGCTGAGCACCCGCCGCGAACAGCAGCCGCTGGCCCAGCCGGTGTCGATCTACGAGGTCCATCTGGGCTCCTGGCGGCTGAACCCGCTCGAGGGCAACCGGTCGCTGAGCTACCTCGAGCTGGCCGACGAGCTGGCCGCCTACGTCACGGACATGGGGTTCACCCACGTCGAGCTGCTGCCGGTGATGGCCCATCCGTTCAGTGGCTCGTGGGGCTACCAGGTGACCGGCTACTTCGCGCCCACCCCGGCCTACGGCTCCCCCGACGACCTGCGCGAGTTCGTCGACCGGCTGCACGGGCACGGGATCGGCGTGATCCTCGACTGGGTGCCGGCGCACTTCCCGCGCGACGAATGGGCGCTGGCCCGCTTCGACGGCACAGCGCTGTACGAGCACGCCGACCCCCGCCGCGGCGCGCACCCCGACTGGGGCACGCTCGTGTTCAACTACGGCCGCTACGAGGTCCGCAACTTCCTCATCTCCAACGCGCTGTTCTGGCTGCGCGAGTACCACGTCGACGGCATCCGCGTCGACGCCGTCGCCTCGATGCTCTACCTCGACTACTCGCGCAAGGAAGGCGAATGGGTCCCGAACGCGTTCGGGGGCCGCGAGGATCTCGACGCGGTGGCCTTCCTGAAGGAGTTCAACGAGGTCATCTACCGCGATGAGCCCGGCGTGATCTCAGCCGCCGAGGAATCGACGGCGTGGCCAGGGGTGTCCCGACCGACCTATCTCGGTGGTCTCGGCTTCGGCTTCAAATGGAACATGGGCTGGATGCACGACACGCTCGGATACTTCCAGCAGGATCCGATCTACCGCCGCTATCACCACCACGAGCTGACCTTCAGCCTGATGTACGCCTTCAGCGAGAACTTCATCCTGCCGCTCTCGCACGACGAGGTCGTGCACGGCAAGGGCTCGCTGTACTCCAAGATGGCGGGCGACCGCTGGCAGAAGCTGGCCAACCTCCGTTCGCTCTACGCCTACATGTGGGCGCACCCGGGCAAGAAGCTGCTGTTCATGGGCGGTGAGCTGGCCCAGGAGCAGGAGTGGAGCCATGAGCGCTCGCTCGACTGGCATCTGCTCGGGCGACCCGAGAATGCCGGCATCCAGTCGCTCGTGCGCGACCTCAATCGCGTGTACCGCGATGAGCCGGCGCTGTGGGGCCTCGACTCCGAGCCGGCGGGGTTCTGGTGGCTTGAGCCCAACGACGCCGACAGCAACGTTATCGCGTTCGCCCGCAGCTCCGCCGACCACGAGCGGGTGCTCGTGTTCGTGGCCAACTTCTCGCCGGTGCCGCGCTCCGGCTACCGGCTCGGGCTGCCGCGCTCGTCCCGCTGGCGGGAGGCGATCAACACCGATTCGACCTTCTACGGAGGCAGTGACACCGGAAACCTCGGGGCGATCGAGCCCGAGCCGATTCCGTGGCACGGTCAGTCCTATTCCGCCGAGCTGACGCTGCCGCCGCTGGCGGCCATCTGGCTAGTCCCCGATGTCGACTGATGCCCGCGCAGTGACGGCGCGCCGTGAGGCTCGCGTCTCGGCCCCTGCCCGGGTCCCGGCCACCGAGTCCGGTGCGTACCCGTGGGAGCTCCCGCTCGGGGCCCGCCCCCGACCCGAAGGAACGACCGAGTTCCGGGTCTGGGCGCCGTGGGCGGGGTCGGTCGCGCTGCGGATCGAGGATCGCGATCAGGCGCTCGAGCACGTGGGGTACGGGATCTACGAGGCCCTGGCCTCGGCGCCTTCGGGCTCGGACTACTGGTTCGTGCTCGACGGTGTGGCGCTACCCGATCCGTGCAGCCGCTGGCAGCCCGATGGGCTGCGCGGCCCGTCGCGGGTGCTCGACACCAGCACCTTGCGCGATGATCACGAGCGGCGCTTCGCGCCCCCCTCGATCGAGCAGTTGGTCGTATACGAGCTTCACGTCGGCACGTTCACGCCCGAGGGGACGTTCGAGGCGGCGATCCCGCACCTCCGCGAGCTCGCGGAACTCGGCGTCACGGCGATCGAGATCATGCCCGTGGCCGATTTCCCCGGCCGCCACGGCTGGGGCTACGACGGGGTCTACATCTCGGCCGCGCACTCCGCCTATGGCGGCCCGCACGGGCTCGCGCGGCTCGTCCGCGCGGCTCACGAAGCGGGACTCGCGGTGATCCTCGACGTCGTCTACAACCATCTCGGCGCCTCCGGCGTCAAGGCGATGGAGGCGTTCGGACCGTACTTCACCGGCAAGTACGAGACCCCGTGGGGACGGGCGATCAACTTCGACGACGCCGACTGCGATCCGGTCCGCGAGTGGGTGATCCAGAGCGCGGTCGGGTGGGTGCGCGAGTTCGGGATCGACGGCCTGCGCCTCGACGCCATCCACGCCATCTTCGATGACAATGCCGAGCACATCGTGGCCGCGATCGCGCGGCGCGTGCACGAGGTCGACGAGCGCGCCCTGGTGATCGCCGAGAGCGGGCTCAACGACCCCCGCGTGATGCGCCCGGCTGACCACGGCGGCTACGGCTGTGACGGGGCCTGGGCCGACGACTTTCACCACGCACTGCGCGTGCTGCTGACCGGCTACCGCGAGGGCTACTACGCCGAGTTCGGCAGTGTGTCCCAGCTCGCCAAGGCCTACCACCGGCCCCACGTGCACGACGGTGGCTACTCGAGCTTCCGCCGGCGGCGCTTCGGCGCTCCCGCCGACGACGTTCCGCCGAGCCGGTTCGTCGTCTTCTCCCAGAACCACGACCAGGTCGGCAATCGCGCGTTCGGCGACCGCCTGCCCGAGCCGGCGCGAGCTCTGGCCGCGTTCAGCACCGTGCTGGCGCCGTTCGTGCCACTCCTGTTCCAGGGCGAGGAGTACGGCGAGCAGGCTCCGTTCCAGTTCTTCTCCGACCACATCGACGCCGAGATCGCGAACGCCACGCGAGAGGGGCGCCGGCGCGAGTTCGCCGCGTTCGCGCAGTTCGATCGCGAGATCCCCGACCCGCAGTCGCCCGAGACGTTCGCGGCCTCGAAGCTGACGCGCCGTCGCGACCCGGAACTGGCTCGGCTGTATGCAGAGTTGCTGGCCGCGCGTCGCGCCCTCCCCGTCGGCGACGCCGACGAGATCGCGTTCGACGAGCCGGCGCGCTGGCTGCGGGTCCGCCGGGGGCACTACGAGCTGGTCTCGAACTTCGCCGCGGAACCGCGGCGCGTGCCGTGCGCGGGCGGGCGCGTCGTCCTGGCCACCGATCCACAGACCCGCCTCGACGACGGGCACGTCACGCTGGCGCCTCTCTCGGGAGCGTTGATCGAATGACCGAGGTGTGGCCAGGACGGCCCTTCCCGCTGGGCGCGAGCTGGGACGGAGAAGGCACCAACTTCTCGCTGTTCTCGGAGAACGCCGAGCGCGTGGAGCTGTGCCTGTTCGACCAGGCCGGCGAGGAAACGTCCGTCGACGTGGCGGAGCGGACGGCTCACAACTTCCATTGCTACCTGCCCGGCGTGGGCCCCGGCCAGCACTATGGCTACCGGGTGCACGGTCCGTACGCGCCGCAGGAGGGACATCGCTTCAACCCGTCCAAGCTGCTGATCGATCCCTACGCGAAGGCGATCGACGGCATGGTCGCGTGGCGCGAGCACGTCAACGTGCTGCCCTACGTGCCGACGGGCGAGGAGGACGCCGACTTCGAACCCGACGACGAGGACGACGCGTTCGTGATCCCGAAGTCGGTCGTGGTCAACCCACACTTCGACTGGGAGGGCGACGTCCCGCCCCGGCTTCCGTTCTCCGACATGGTGATCTACGAGACGCACGTGAAGGGGTTCACGATGCGCCATCCCGAGATCCGCGAGGACCTGCGCGGCACCTACGCCGGCTTGGCCTCCGAGCCGGCGATCGAGTACCTCACCTCGCTCGGCGTCACCGCCGTCGAGCTGCTACCCGTGCACCACATCTGCGACGAGTCCTTCCTCGCCGACCGGGAGCTGACCAATTACTGGGGCTACAGCACAATCGGGTTCCTGGCCCCGCACTCCGAGTACGCGGCGACCGGCAGCGACGGCGAGCAGGTGCGCGAGTTCAAGGGCATGGTCAAGGCCCTGCACCGGGCCGGAATCGAGGTGATCCTCGACGTTGTCTACAACCACACCGCGGAGGGCAACCACCTCGGGCCCACACTCTCGTTCAAGGGCATCGACAACCGCTCCTACTACCGGCTCATGCCCGACGAGGAGCGCCACTACATGGACTTCACCGGCACCGGGAACTCGCTCAACCCGGTGCACCCGAGCGTGCTGCGGCTGATCATGGACTCGCTGCGCTACTGGGCGGTGGAATGCCACGTCGACGGCTTCCGTTTCGATCTCGCCTCGGCGCTGGCGCGCGAGTTCTACGCCGTCGACCGGCTGTCGGCCTTCTTCGACGTGATCCACCAGGACCCCGTGCTCTCGCAGGTGAAGCTGATCGCCGAGCCGTGGGATGTCGGTCCCGGCGGCTATCAGGTGGGCAACTTCCCCGTCCTGTGGTCGGAGTGGAACGGCATCTACCGCGACACAATGCGGGACTTCTGGCGCCAGCATGCGGGGGTTGGCGACTTCGCCTCGCGGCTGACCGGCTCCTCGGATCTGTACGCCCATGACGGACGCGACCCGTTTGCGTCGATCAACTTCATCACCGCGCACGACGGCTTCACGCTCGCGGACCTCGTCTCCTACAACGACAAGCACAACGAGGCCAACCTCGAGGGCAACCAGGACGGCACCGATGACAACCGCTCCTGGAACTGCGGCGTCGAGGGCGAGACCGACGACGAGGAGATCCTCGCCCTGCGGGCGCGTCAGCAGCGGAACTTCCTGACCACGCTGTTCGTCTCGCAGGGCACCCCGATGCTGCTCGGCGGCGACGAGATCGGCCGCAGCCAGGGCGGCAACAACAACGGCTGGTGCCAGGACAGCGAGATCTCGTGGTACGACTGGGGCGAGAACCCGCAGGCGGATGCGATGCGCGAGTTCACGCGCCGGCTGATCCGGCTGCGCCGCGCGCATCCCGTCTTTCACCGCAACAGCTTCCTGCGCGGTACGCCGCTCAAGGACTCCGGGCTGCCGGACGTGTGGTGGTTTCGCACCGACGGCCGCAAGATGACGCGGCGCGACTGGCAGCACGGGGAGCCGGTGCTGGGGATGTTTCTCAACGGCGCCGAGATCCCCAACGTGGGACCGCACGGTGAGGAGACACAGGACGACAACTTCGTGCTGCTGTTCAACGCCCACGAGCACGACCGCACGTTCATGCTGCCCCGTCGCCGGTTCGGGGCGCAGTGGGAGCTCGAGCTCTCGACCGCGGACCCGGAAGCCGAGGCGGGCAGCGCGCGCTACGGCGCGCGGACCGAGGTGACGGTGACGGGCCGCTCGATCATCGTGCTGCGCCAGGCAGGGCGTGGGCGGCGCCGGCACGACCGGGACCGTGGCTGAGCTGCGGGCGACGTACAGGCTGCAGCTGACCGCCGAGTTCGGATTCGCCGACGCTCGCGGACTGATTCCGTACCTGCGCGACCTCGGTGTCTCGCACCTGTACCTCTCGCCCTCGCTCCAGGCCCGGCCAGGCTCCACGCACGGATACGACGTCACCGACCCGAGCCGTCTCTCGGACGCGCTCGGCGGCGAGTCGGCGTTCCGCTCGCTGGCCGCGGACGCGCACGCCGCCGGGCTCGGGATCGTGCTCGACGTCGTGCCCAATCACATGGCGGCCGACGATGCCAACCGGTTCTGGGCCGATCCGGAGCTCCGCGAGCGCTTCTTCGACGTCGATCAGGCCACCGGGCGCTACCGCCGCTTCTTCGACATCGACGACCTCGCCGCCCTGCGCCAGGAGGATCTCGATGTGTTCGAGCAGACCCACGAGTTGGTCCTGCGCCTCTTGCGCGAGGGCCTGGTCGACGGTCTGCGGATCGACCATCCCGATGGCCTGGCCGATCCCGCCGGCTACTTCGAGCGGCTCCGCGCTCGCGGTGCGACGCAGGTGTGGGTGGAGAAGATCCTCGATTCCGGTGAGCGGCTGCGTGACTGGTCCGTGTCGGGCACCGTCGGCTACGAGTTCCTCAACGACGTCACGGCCCTGTTCGTCGACCCGGCCGGCGAGGCGCCGCTGACGGCGCTGTGGAAGGAGGTCTCCGGGGACCAGAGGAGCTTCGGCGAGGTAGCCGCCGACGCGAAGCTCGAGCAGGTGCACGGGCCGTTCGCGTTCGAGGCCGAGCGGCTCGCCCGGGAGCTCGGCGCCGAGCTCCCCGGCGGCCCCGAGGCGCTGGCCCGGGCGCTGGCGTCGCTGCCCGTGTACCGGACCTATGTGGACGCCGCGCGGGGCATCGTCGCCGACGAGGACCGCCGCGCCGTCGCCGCTGCGGAGATGGCGCCCGAGCTGGCCCGGATGCTGCTGCTCGAGCGGCCGGCGCCGGCGGCCTTCGTGACCCGGTTTCAGCAGAGCACTCCGGCGGTGATGGCCAAGGGGGTCGAGGACACGGCCTTCTACCGGTACGCGCGGCTGCTGGCGCTCAACGACGTCGGCGGCGACCCGAGCCGCTTCGGCATCAGTGTGGACCGCTTCCACGCCGCCAACGCGGAGCGCGCCGAGCGCTTCCCGCTCGGCCTGCTCACCACCCAGACCCACGACGCCAAGCGCTCGGCCGACGTGCGCGCACGGCTCACGGTGCTGGCCTCGATCCCGGACGAATGGGCCGAGCACGTCCACCGCTGGCTCGAGCTCGGAGAGCCGCTGCGCAGTGGCGGCGCGCCCGACCCAGTCGAGCAGTACTTCCTGTACCAGACCCTGATCGGCGCCTGGCCGATCAGCCTGGAGCGGATCGAGGCCTACATGGAGAAGGCGCTGCGCGAGGCCAAGCGCAACACGAGCTGGATCGATCAGAACCACGACTGGGAGCAGGCGGTGATGTGCTTCTGCCGCGCGCTCTACTCCGGCCGCGCGTTCCTGGCCGACTTCGAGCCCTTCGCGGCGCGGGTGGCGGCGGCGGGCGACCGCGTGACGCTCGGTCAGCTGGCGCTGAAGCTGACCTCGCCGGGAGTCCCCGATCTCTACCGGGGCAACGAGCTCCCGTTCCGCGCCCTCGTCGATCCTGACAACCGCCGCCCGGTCGACTGGCAGTGGTACGGGGCGATGCTGGCGCGGCTGATGGGCGGCTCGCCGCCCGATCCCGAGACGGCCAAGCTGTGGCTGAATCTGCGCCTGCTGACGCTGCGCGCCCGGCGCCCGGAGCCGTTCGCCGGGGACTACGAGCCGCTCGACGCCGGCGCGGGAACGTGTGCCTTCGTCCGTGGCGGCGACGTGCTGGTGGCGGTCGCCGTCCGCCCCGGTGCGCCCGAGGGCACGCTCGAGGCGCCGCCGGGCCGCTGGCGCGACGTCCTCCGGGGCGAGGAGCGGTCGTTCACGGGCGCCGAGCCCCTGTCCCGGCTGCTCGGCGAGTACGGTCTGGCGGTGTTCGAGCGCGTCTGACTGTAGGGTGCAGCGACGTGGGGATGCGCGTACTGCTGATTTCCTGGGAGTACCCGCCCGTGATCGAGGGTGGTCTCGGACGCCATGTCCGCAAGTTGTCGGAGTCCCTGGTGCGCGATGGCACCGAGGTCCATGTGCTCACGCGCGGTGGGGGCGGACTGCCCTCCGAGGACGAGCGCCACGGTGTGTTCGTGCACCGCGTGCGCGAGCCTGAGTACCCCCGGGACGTGGATGCGTTCGTCGGTTGGGTCGCGGCGATGAACGCCGACATGCGCGATCTGGGGATGGAGCTGTGCGAGCGGCTCGACTTCGACCTCGTGCACTCTCACGACTGGCTCGTGGCCAGTGCGGCCGAGCGGCTGGCCCGGCGCTCTGGCCGGCCGTGGCTGAGCACCATCCACGCCACCGAGTTCGGTCGCCACCAGGGGTGGGTGCAGACCTACCCGCAGTCCCACATTCACGGCGTCGAGCGGGCGATGGTGCGGCGAGCCGACCATGTGGTCACCTGCTCGCGGTACATGCGCAGCCATGTGGCCACCGTGTTCGGCGTGCCCGTCGCGCGGATCACCGTGATCCCCAACGGGATCGATCCGCGCGACCTCGAGCCGGTGGTCGATGATCTCGGCGCTCTGCGGGGCCGCTACGCGGCCGCGGAGGAGCGCCTCGTGCTGCTCGTCGGGCGGCTCGTCTACGAGAAGGGCTTCCACCTCGCGCTCGACGCGCTCGCGCCTGTGATCAAGCGGCTCGGCAACGTCCGCTTCGTCGTCGCCGGCACCGGCACGGCGGAGAACGAGCTCAAGCGACAGGCCCGCCGCCTCGGCCTCTCCAAGCACGGCTCCTTCCTCGGCTGGGTGGGCGACGACATGCTGCACTCGCTCTACCGGGTCGCCGATCTCTGCATCGTGCCCTCGATCTACGAGCCGTTCGGGCTCGTGGCGCTCGAGGCGATGGCGTCGGGCTGCCTGTGCGTCGTCGCCGACACCGGCGGCCTGCGCGAAGTCGTCCCGGGCGACGGCACGGTCGGGCTCCGGTTTCCCTCCCGCGATTCGGCCGCCCTGGGCGCCGTCGTGGGGAAGGTGCTGACCGATGACCTCGCGCGGGCCCGGCTGATCGCCGAGGCCCGCGAGCACGTGCTCGGCTTCGACTGGGCAGAGGTCGCCCGCCGCACCCGCGAGGTCTACGCGGGCCTGGTTGCAACGGACGCGGAATCGGCCACCCTGCGGCCCGATGGGCTGTCCCGGACATAAGTCCGCCGAGCGGTGCTGGGCGCGCGGGGGCAGCACGTTCCATCTGACCGTCGGCTGAGCGGCCAGGAACCGACGGCGTTCTGGGTCACATATCGGGCAGACGCGGCGGGGCGCTGCGGTAGCGCGGCGGTGTGCGCGACAGGCGGATCGGGTTGCGCGTCAGGCGCGCGACCGATCCGTCGCCGCGGTCGATCTCGATCAGCGGCTCCATCCCCAGCGACGCCGCGAGCGCGAAGGCGCCGCCGATGTCGTTGACGACGCCGGCGGGAACCCGCGCCTCGGTCAGCACCCGCGACCAGTCGCCCGCGGCGCGGGCGAGCAGCAGCCGCTCGAGCACGACGCGCAGGTGCTCGCGATGCGCCACCCGGTCGGCGTTGGAGGCGAAGCGCGGATCGGCGGCCAGCCCGGGCTCGCCGAGCACCTCGCACAGCGACGCGAACTGGCGGTCGTTGCCGACCGCGAGCACGAGGTCGCCCGCGCCGGTGCGGTAGAGCTCATACGGCGCGATGCTCGGATGGGCGTTGCCCATCCGTTCTGGAATGACGCCCGCGAGCGAGAACGCCGATCCCTGGTTGACGAGGGCGGCCAGCAGCGATGAGAGCAGGTCGACCTCGACCAGCTGGCCCTCCCCCGTGGCGGCACGATGGCGGAGCGCGGCGAGGATTCCGACGGCGGAGAACAGCCCTGCGAGCACGTCGACGAGCGCGACCCCGACCTTCTGCGGCGCGCCGTCCGGCGGCCCGGTGATCGACATCAGGCCCCCGAGCGCCTGCACGAGCAGGTCGTAGCCCGGCAGCGCAGCGCCCCCGCCGCCGCCGAAGCCCGTGATCGAGCAATAGATCAGCGCCGGGTCGGCTGCGCTCAGCGCCGCATAGCCGAGCCCGAGCCCATCGAGCACTCCGGGGCGGAAGTTCTCCACCACCACGTCGGCCTCGGCGGCCAGCGTGCGGGCGCGGCCGAGGTCGCCCGGGTCGCGCAGGTCGAGCACGACGCTCTCCTTGTTGCGGTTGACCGACTGGAAGTACGTGGCCTCGCCCCGCTCGTCGTACGGCGGCCCCCAGGACCGGGTCTCGTCGCCGGCGACGGGCCGCTCGACCTTGATCACCGTCGCCCCCAGATCGGCCAGCATCATCGTCGCGAACGGACCCGCGAGGACGCGGGAGAAGTCGAGGATGCGGAGATCCGCCAGGGCACTGGCCGAGCTCGGATCGAGGGTCGGGTCGGGATTCACCACGAGCCACGGTAACCATTCGACAACCGTTTCGGACACAAGCTGGCCACACCCGGCGACTGCCGCCCCCATATAGCCGTCCAGACCTCCACAACCCTGACTAAGGAGTCGCACAATGCGCGGACGTATCAGGCCGGCACTGCTGGCCGCGTCGGCGATCGGAGCCGCGGCGATCGGGATTCCCGCCGCCTCGGTCGCCGCCAAGTCCGAGGGCCACAAGGCCCAGAAGACCGGCAATTCGATCTCCCATGTGATCCTCATCTCGGTCGACGGGCTGCATCAGTCCGACCTCCAGTGGTACGTGCAGAACCATCCGAGCTCGACGCTCGCCTACCTGACCAATCGCGGCCACGAGTACAGCGATGCCAAGACCCCGATTCCCTCGGACTCGTTCCCGGGCATGGTCGGCCAGGTCACAGGCGGTAATCCGAAGACCACCGGTGTCTACTACGACGCCGAATACAGCCACGCGCTGCTGCCGCCCGGGACGACCACGTGCACCGCAGGCGCCCCGCTTGGAGCGCAGGTCAACTTCTACGAGAACCTGGACAAGAACCCGCTGAGCATCGACGCCGGACAGGGCCTGACGGGCCTGCCGGGGAGTATCCTGCAGATGACCGGCCAGCCGCAGACGCTGATCGACACCACCCAGCTGCCGGTCGATCCGAAGACGTGCAAGCCCGTCTACCCGTGGCAGTACCTGAAGGTCAACACGATCTTCAACGTCATCCGCGAGGCGGGCGGACGGACGGCCTGGTCTGACAAGCACCCGGCCTACACGATCCTGAACGGCCCGGGCGGCAATGGGATCCAGGATCTGTTCGCGCCGGAGATCAACAGCGAGGCGATCGGATATGCGCCCGGCGACGACTGGACGAAGGACAACGCCGCCACCATGCAGTACGACTCCTACAAGGTCCAGGCGGTGCTCAACGAGATCGACGGGTACGACCACGGCCGCAGCAACAAGGTCGGCGTACCGGAGATCTTCGGGATGAACTTCCAGACCGTCTCGACGGCCGAGAAGCTCCTGAGCTCCGACGGCCTGGCCGGCGGGTACCTTCCCGGCGGAAAGATCCCCGGCCCGCTGCTCCAGCGCGCGCTTGACTACATCAACACCCAGGTCGGCACGATCGTGACCGAGCTGCGCGCGCAGAAGCTCGGCGACGAGACCGCGATCATCATCTCGGCCAAGCACGGCCAGTCGCCGCAGAATCCCGAGGCGCTGACCCGAATCGACGATGGTCCGATCGTCAACGCGATCAATGAGGGTTGGGCGAAGACCCATCCGAAGGATCCGCCGCTGCTCGCCTACGGCACCGACGACGACGCGTTCATGCAGTGGCTCTCGAACCGGTCCGAGAAGGCGGCGGACTACGTCAAGGACTACCTGTGGACGCACTCGGCGACCGGGACGACGATCACCGGTGGGTCGCGGACGCTGCTGCACTCCGGTCTGAAGACGATCTACGCCGGCGCAGCGGCTGCCCATTACTTCGGGGTGCCGCTCAACGATCCGCGCAACCCGAACGTGTACGCGATCGTGCAGCACGGCGTTGTGTACACGGGCGGCTCGAAGATCGCCGAGCACGGCGGCGCAGACCCGAACGACCGGCATGTGCCGATCCTGGTCTTCGTCCCGGGCCAGGGTGGGGCGAGCATCGGAGGGTTCGTCGAGACGACTCAGATCGCGCCGACGATCCTGAAGCTGCTCGGCCTCAACCCGTCCTCGCTGCAGGCGGTCAAGGACGAGGGCACACAGGTTCTGCCCGGGTTCTAGGCGACACGCATGACTTGGCGGGCGCCCTCGCAACAGGGCGCCCGCCGGCCGTGCCGCTCACAGCGTCAGCGTCAGGACGCCCGCCTCGAGCTCCAGCAGGAAGCGCTTGCGCTCGAGGCCGCCGCCGTAGCCGGTGATGCTGCCGTCGCCCCCGATCACGCGGTGGCAGGGAACGATCACCGAGATCGGATTGCGGCCGTTGGCCATGCCGACGGCCCGAGCGGCGCTCGGATGCCCGATCCTCCGCGCGAGCTCGCCGTAACTGATCGTCTCCCCGTAGGGGATCCGGCGCAACTGCTGCCACACCAGCTGGTCGAACGGGGCGCCGGCGACGGTCAGCGGCACCTCGAACGCGGTACGGCTCCCGGCGAAGTACTCATCGAGCTCACGGCGCACGGGCCCAAAGCACTCGTCGTGGCGCTCCCACCCAGCCGCGATCCGCGGCGGGCGGGGGCCGTCGAGCATGTGCAGACCGTGCAGCGAGCGCTCGTCGCCGATGATCAGGAGCTCACCGATCGGGCTGTCAACGCGGGTGTAGAGCATCGCGCTCATCATCGTCCCTGCTCGGCGGCGCGGGGCAGGCGCGGGGTGCGGGTCATTGTGGCCATCGACGGTAGAACGACGTCCGGCGCGAGCGTGTGAGATCGGCGGTGTCAGGGACCTGACCAGGGCGTGGCTCCGCTGGGCCGATCCGTCCAGCCGGCAGGCCCGATTCGCGACACCCCGCGTCGGGCACACCTGATACTGATCTGTGTGCAGACATACGACGAGAGGGGACCCTCGATGCCGGCCGTGACAGCAACAGGCAGCGCGACAGCCCGAACCGGCGAGCAGGTGCCGAAACAGCGCGAGACGACGCTGTGGCATTCACAGGCTCACATGCCGACCGTCAAGAGCGGCGAGCGCGTGATCGTCCGCGGCGAGGGCGCCTACGTGTTCACCGAAGACGGACAGCGCCTGCTCGATGCGCCGGCCACCCTCTGGCACTGCAACGTGGGGCACGGGCGGGCGGAGATCGCCGACGCGGTGGCCGCCCAGATGCGGACGCTGGAGACCTTCTCGACCTTTCAGGAGTACACCAACCGGCCCGCGCTCGAGCTGGCCGAGCGGGTGGCGGCGCTGGCGCCGGTCGCCAATGCAAAGGTGTTCTTCACCAGCGGCGGGTCGGACGCAGTGGATCTCGCCGCCAAGCTCGCGCGCCGGTACTGGACCGCGCTCGGATTCGCCGACAAGCGGCTGTTGGTCTCGCGGACCAACGCCTACCACGGCCTCCACGCCTATGGCACGAGCATCGCCGGGATCGAGGCCAACCGCGTCGGCTACGGGACCCTGATCGCCGACACGGAGCGGGTCGCGATGAACGACGCCGGCGCCCTCGAGCGGCTCGTGCGAGACCGCGGAGCCGACTCGATTGCCGCGTTCTACTGCGAGCCGGTGATCGGCACCGGCGGCATCTACCCGCCGGAGCCGGGCTACCTCGAGGCCGTGCAGCGCATCTGCCGTGAGAACGACATCCTGCTCGTCGTCGACGAGGTGATCACCGGCTTCGGTCGCACCGGCGCCATGTTCGCCAGCGAGCGGTACGGGCTCGAGCCCGACATCATGCTCGTCGCCAAGGGGATCACGTCCGGCTACCTGCCGCTCGGCGGCGCGATCATCGCCGACCGGGTGTGGGAGCCGTTCTGGGCCGACGAGAGCGAGCTCGTCTTCCGCCACGGGATCACCTACGCCGGCCACGCCTCCGTGTGCGTGGCGGCGATGGCCAACATCGACATCCTCGAGCGCGAGCGGCTCGTCGATCGCGTCAAGAGCCTCGAGCCCGTGCTGGAGGGCGCGTTCCGGCCGCTGGAGTCCCACGAGCTGGTCAAGGAGGTGCGCTCCGGCGTCGGGCTGCTGACCGGGGTCGAGCTCCACGATCCGGCGCTCGTGCCGCGCGTCTGCGCCCGCTGCGTCGAGAACGGGGTGATCGCCCGCACGCTGTCGAACGCGACGATTCAGGTCTCGCCGCCGTTCGTGATCGAGGCGGCGGAGATCGAGCACTTGGCCGAGGTCATCGGCGAGGCGCTCACGTGGGCGGCGTCGGCGAGCTGAGGTTCTTCGCCGTCGCAGACGCGGCGTTTAGTTCCGACACAGGCTCGCCGGGAGCATCTACATCATGCATCCCGGATTCTGTCCCCAGTGCGGCGAACGAGTCACGCCCTACGCGGCGGGTTGCGCGCTGTGCGGCGCCGATCTCGATCCGCGTCGCTGGCGGCGGCCGCCGTCGCTCTCCCAGCGGCTTGCCGCGCGCTTGTCCCCGCGCCCGTCGCCGCGCTCCCGGCGGTGGTCTGAGCCGGGGTCGCCGCGCACGTAGCGCGTCGAGTTGACGATCACGTGCAGCGCCGCGCAGATCGCGGAGCTCACGCACCAGTAGCAGAGCGCGTGGATCACCCCGAGCTCAAGATAGGTGAGGGAGAGGCTGGTCATGATCGCGAACATCGTCAGCACCATGCCGACGGTGCGGGCCCGCTGTCCACGCATGCACGCGGTGATGAACAGCATCAGATAGCCGGCCACTCCGAGCAGAGGCAGCGGAATGCCGGCCGGGCGGGCGTAGCTTGACTGCTCGACCTTCAGGCAGCCCCGCGAGCCGGCCAGGCACACGGGAGCCTGGTGGCGCAGGTAGGTGACGGCGAGGTAGCTGGAGATGGCGAGCCCGGTCAGGCTGAGGGCCCGGGAGAGCCACGTGAGCTTGTCGGTGTGTCCCAGTCTCGGCATCGATGCGATCCTCCACTGCGAATCGGGCGGGATGATGTCCGCAGGCGATCGGTCCGCGCCCCGCCCGGACTCAGCCGATGAGGTTTCGCTCAACCATTCGTTGAGTCCCGCCCCCCGCCGCCGGCGGCGCTCACCCCGGGCGTTGCCGTGACGACTCCGCGCACGAGCGTGGCCGGGCCCATGTCCAGGGTCCCGTCTGGGCGCTCGAACCCATCCGGCGGCGAGAACCGCGCGACGATCACCCCGGCGGCGCCCAGGCCGGGGGCGTAAGCCCGCTGGGCGGCATCGAGCAGGATCAGCCCGCGCTCGCCGGGGCGGAGCGTACGCTCAGCACGTCCCGGCAGCAGGAAGCCGTAGGCGTCGGGGGCGGCGCTGAGGAGCGTTCCGGGTGGGGCGGCGGCCAGGCGCCCGGCGAGCGAGGCGAATGTGTCCCCGGCGAGCTGGGGCCGGGGCGAGATCGCGGCCACCACCAGCGCTGTCGCCACGGTCGCCACGGTCGCCGCGGCGACCCAGGCGATCGGCGGATCCCAGCGCCGGGCGCCGGTCTCGGCAGTGCCCTGCGCTCGGGATCGGGGTCCGGGGGCGACGAGGAACCCGGCCGCCACGCACACCGCCGGGATCAGCTGTGCCAGGTAACGCTCGAGGCCGGCGTTGCGGTAGACGTAGATCGCGCCGAGGAGCAGCACCGTGGCGAGGATCAGCAGTGCCGGGCGCCCGCGTCCGCTCGCGCACGCGCGCAGGATCCCCGCGGAACCGAGCAGCAGCAGCGGCCAGTCGCCGCCGCGCACCAGCGCGCCGAGCGCGGGCACACGACCCGAGAGCGCCACGACAGCGAGCGCCGCCAGAGCGGACGCGGCGGCGATCGTGGCCCGCCGGCGCGTGCCCGATGCCCACACCGCGGCGACGTCGCACAGGACCGCGCCGGCGATCGCCGCGAGCAGCAGCAACGGGCCGCCGCTCGGCAGTGCGAGCGGGGGACGCAGCACTGCGACGATGATGGCCAGCGTGAACGCGCCGCTGGTCAGCGCGCGCCGGGCGGCCTCGCGGGTCGAGCTCCATAGGAGGCCCGTGAGGCCCGCGGCAGCGACCACCACGAACCACTCCGGCCGCGTCGCGGCACACAGGCCGCCGAGCACTCCGGCCAGGAGCGCGCGGCGCTCGACGAGGGCCAGCGCCGTGGCCAGGGCGAGCGCCTCGGCGAGCGGATCGGGCCCGGCGAACCCGCTCCAGTAGGCCAGGGCCGGGCTGGCGAGAGCCGCCGCCGCGCTCAGCGCTGCGGCCCGGCGCGAGCCGGTGAGACGGCCGGCGAGCACGCCCGCGAGTACGACGGTGGCCGCCGCGGCGGCGGCGGTGAGCAGGTCCGCGCCGGCGCGGATCGGCGCCACGGCCGAGATCAACGCGACGAGCGCCGGGAACAGCGGTTTGAGCGAGGCGTCGACCGACGGTACCCACAGCTCGCCGCCGTGACCGAGCGCCAGCGCCGGCGTCAGGTGCCCGGCGATCCCGCGCGCCATCAGCAGGTAGTCGTAGCCGTCGGGATAGAGCAGCCCCCGCTGGCGGCCCTGGAGGTGGAGCGCGAACGCGACCAGCGCGACGACGGACCACACGACCGCGGCCGGTACGCGCCGCAGCGCGAGCAGAGCCGGCGCCGCTCGCCGCTCCGTCGCGCCGGCGACGGCGGTGGTCATCGCGTCCGTCCGGCGAGGCCGAGCAGCGCCGCGAAATAGCCGGCGGTCTCGGCGACCCGGTACAGGTACAGGCGGTCGCGGACCGCGGCCCACAGGACGATGCGCAGCGGCACGGCGACGAGGAGGCGGACCGTCGTGCGCAGCCCCGGCTGGCGGGCGCGGCTGACGCCCGCCCACCACAACCGCCGCCAGTAGAAGCGAGACTCGAGCCGCTCCGCGTGCACGGTGTGCAGGACCGCGGCGGAGGGCTCGAGCCACACCTCGCAGCCGGAGTCCAGGACGCGGCGCACCATGTCGGAGTCCTCGCCGGAGAGCAGAGAGGTGCCGCTGCGTCCCAGCTCCTCGGCGAACCCGCCGATCTCGGCCAGCAACTCACGACGGAAGGCCATCTTCGCCCCGAACGGCCACTCGGCGCTCGAGCGCGGATGCCGGGCGCGATTGCCCCACCGAGTGATGCTCGAGAGCTGGAGCAGGCGCTCGGACAGCCACCCTGGGCGGCGTCCGTCGAACCGCGGCAGACACGCGCCGCCGACGCAGCCCACGCCGGGTTGCCCCCGGAACGCGGCAAGGAGCGACGGGCCCCAACCCGGCAGCGGCGCGGCGTCGTCGTCGAGGAAGGCGACGATCTCACCGCGCGCGCAGGCGATGCCGGCATTCCGGGCGCGGGAGAGGCCGGGCTCGGCGACATACACATAGTGCAGGTCGGGAATCCGCGCGGCGAACGCCTCGACAGGCGCGCGGCATGGCGGCTTCGAGGCTGAGTCGACGACAATCACCTGCGCAACGTCGTCGCCGGCGGCGAGCGCCTCGAGGCAGTCGGTGAGGTGCTCGGGGCGCTCGCGCGTGCAGACGATCACCGAGAGCTCGCCGGGCCGCACCGGGAACAGGGCGCGCCCCGGCGGGTCCGGTGCCTCAGCGGCGGCGAGCAGCGCGCCGTCGCAGGCCGGGCGAAACGCACCGTCGCGGGTGCGGCGTCGCGCCTCACGCCGGTGCGCCCGGGCGATCAGCCCCATCAGGCGCCGTCCCAGTGCGGGCATCTCGGGGTCGCGCAGCCGATGCGCGGCGAACGCGGCGTACATCGCCTCAAGCTCGGCCCGGGAGTGGTCGCGGTGCCACAGCGAGCTGCTGGCGACCCGGACGCGGACAACCGGCTCGGGCGCGAAGGCGATCCGGCCGCGGCAGGCGAGCGCAGAGCGCAGGATCCAATCCTCGGCCAGGCTCGCGTCGCCGAAGCCGCCCGCTGCGCGTGCCGTGGCGACGTCGATCAGCGCACAGCCGACGAGCGGATAGCAGTCGAAGCGGAGCGTGAGCAGGCCGAACAGCCGCCGAGCGCGAGCGAGGTGCGCGATCAGGGGTCGGGGTGATCCGGGCGCCGGCCGCTCCTCGCCGGTGTCCGGGTTCCACAGCAGGTGGCGTCCAACCGCAGCTACGGCCCGTCGGCGATCACCGCCGCGGTGGCTGTCGTGTTCGCGGCGACCGAGCGTGGTGTGGAGCGCGCCGAGCGCGCCGGGCAGCAGGCGATCGTCGGCGTCGAGGAACAGGACGAGCGGCGTCTTGACCTGCGCGAGACCGAAGTTCCGCGCCGCGCCGGCGGTCAGCCGGACGCCGCTACTGACGACGCGCACCATGGCGGGCAACGGTGGCAGCGGGGCTCGGGAGGCGTTGTCGACGACGACGATCTCGGCGACCGCATCGGTCTGCGTGATCACGCTGGCCACGCAGTCCGGCAGCAGTGCGCAGTAGTCGTCCCACACTGTGGTCACCACGGTCACCGCAGGCGTGCTCATCCGAGTCCCCCCGGGATGCGGACGATCGTGGTGAACAGCGGATCGCTCTCGGCGACGTTGCCGAGGTAGCCGAGCACGCTGACGTCGGGCGTGGTCCGGCAGGAGATGATGCAGTCCGACACCCAGCGCGGGCCGGGCACGCTGACGGACGCGAGCGGACCGGCGGCAACAGTGGGCCCGTAGGCGAGGAGCCGCGGCGGCGCGCCGAGCACGCCGGTGCTCAGGGTGACGAGGCGGACGCCGTCACGGGCGAGCACCGGGGCTTCCGCCCGCACGGCCGCGCCGCGTTGCGCGCGGCTGATGCGCAGCAGGCTGGCACGGATCTCGTCTCGGACCCGGGCCGGGGGAGCGGACCGTCGGCGTCGCCGAGGCGGGACCCGGGATGGACCGGCGAGGGCTGTTCCGCAACGCCTACGTCGCGCTCCTGGCCGCCGGTCGGGACCCGCACGCGGACGTGCTCGCGTACTCGCCTGAGCTGGAGCCGACCACCGACCCGGCCGAGCTCGATGGGCTGGGGCGCATCGAGCCGGTCGAGTCGCTGTCGGACGCGCCGCCGGCGCTGTAGTCGTTCCGGCGCCCGTCATACTCTCCTTTCCTCGTCACCGACAGGGAGGGAGAGACCCATGAGCGACGTTCAGGGGAGCGGCACCCAGTCGGATCCGTGGGTGCTGAAGACG
>DATMGZ010000076.1:0-10726 GCA_035555155.1 Solirubrobacteraceae bacterium
ACGCGATCAGGTACGCATTCACCACCCAGGCCAGACTGCTCTGGGAGAAGCGCAGATCGGCCTGGATCGAGGGCAGCGCCACGTTCACGACCGTGGCGTCGAGCACGATCTGCCGGCGCACAGCACGTACAGGGCGATCCAACGGGCGCGGTCGCTGCCTCTCATCTCAAGCCTCCAGCGGTCGATTTCTCGCGTTCGGTCTAGAGACGGCGCCCGCAGGCGAGACTCATCGGTACGGGTTGCTCATGTGGTGGCGGAGGGCACGCGCGCGCTCAGGCGCTCGCACTCGGCCCACAGGCGTTCCCGGTCCTGCGGGCTCTCCTTCGTCCACGGCACACGGTGGGTGGAGCGGCGGCGCCGGTCGTGCCAGAGCTCGCCCGAGCCGGCCGCCGGCTCGGCGGCGGCACCGAGCCACACGATCGTGTCGGCCCCCTGCTCCGGGGTCCGGAGCAGCTTCTTGGCCACGGTGTGAAAGCGGGGCAGCGAGGTCTCCACACCGGGCGTGTCGGCCCAGCCCGGGTGCATCGCATGCACGACGACGCTCCGTCCGCGCAGCCGCTGCGCCCACATCTCGGTCAGGACCACCTCGGCACGCTTGCTGCGGGCGTAGGCCTTGACGCCGTCGAACGGCTCCTGGCTGCTCTCGAGGTCGTCGACGGCCAGCCGCTGCGAGTACATGCCGCCGGAGGTGACGTTGATCACGCGGCCGGGCTCACCCTGTTCCAGCAGGGGTACGAGCAGGCTGGTGAGCAGGAACGGTCCGAGCACATTGGTCGCGAAGGTGAGCTCGACCCCGTCCACAGACAGGGTCCGCTCCGGCGGCAGCACGCCCGCGTTGTTGACGAGCACGTCGAGGCGCGGGTGCGCTGCCGCCAGGCGCGCGGCGAGCGCCCTGACCGATCCGAGCGAGCTCAGATCGCACAGCTCGAGCGCGACGTCGCTGTTGCCGGTCCGCGCGGCGATCCCCTCACGGGCCTGTTCGCCGCGGGCTTCGTTGCGACCGACGACGATCACGCTCGCGCCCAGGCCGGCGAAGCCCTCCGCGGCGGCCAGCCCGAGGCCCGAGGTGGCGCCGGTGACGAGCACGACGCGGCCGTCCATCCGGGGTAACCCGGCCGCGGCCCAGCCGGAGCTGCGCAGCCGATAGCCGATGTTCGTGTACCCGGGGACGACCGTCCAATCGAGCACCGTGTCGAGAATCCTGTCCATCCCGACCCACGGTACCCGAGCCGGCTACCAGGCTCGGTGGCGGGCCAAACCGGCACCACGCCCGCGCGCCCCGAAATCGAAGCGTTGCATCTGAGTTCCGGCCCCCGGAACTGAGTTGCAGCGCTTCGCCCGGGGGTGTGACGGGGGTGTGCCGGCGCGTGGCGGGAGCATGCCGGGCGCGTGGCGAGAATGTGCCGCCGGGACACGGAGCCGGCGGACGGCTCGACCCCTACCTCCGGTTCGGCAACTCCTGGACTGCCCATTGGTTCCCGTCCGGGTCGGCGAAGAACACGAACGAGCCCCAGGGGAAGACCTCGACCTCGCTCACCGCGGTGCCGCGGGCGACGAGCTCGGCGCGGGCGGCGTGGATGTCGGAGACGACCATCTGCATGCCGCGGACGGACCCGGGCTCGGCGTCCGTGATCCCCCGCCCGATGGTGATCGAGCAGGCCGAGCCCGGAGGCGTGAGTTGGACGAAGCGGATCGCGTCGCTGACGGTGTGGTCGTGGTCGGCACTGAAGCCGGCCTGCTCGGCGTAGAACGCCTTGGCGCGGTCCACGTCGGAGACCGGGATCGCCACCAGCTCGAGCTTCCAATCCATGCGTACGTCCTTTCGATCGAGGCGAAACGAAACAAACCGTTCTGTTCCAGATTATCAGAACGGAATGATTTGTTCCAGCTATAATGAGCGCCGTGAGCGAGCTTTCCGTGAACCCCCTCAGCGGTCGCCGCAAGCAGGCCGCCGCGAACGACCGGGTGATCCTGGAGGCCGCGCGGGAGGTGTTCATCTCCGATCCCACGGCGCCAATCGCGGCGGTGGCGCGCCGCGCCGGGGTGGGCATCAGCGCCCTGTACCGCCGCTACGCGAGCAAGGAGGAGCTGCTGCGCACGCTGTGCGGCGACGGCCTGCAGCGATTCATCGACGAGACGCGCGCGGCGCTGGCGGACGAGCGCGACCCATGGACGGCGTTCGCGGACTTCATGGGCCGCGCAGTCGACGCGGACACGAACTCGCTCACCAACGCGCTGGCCGGCACGTTCACGCCGACGCCGGAGCTGTGGGCCCAGGCGACACTGGCGAATGAGCTGCTGGTCGAGCTGTTCGAACGGACGGGCGCCGCGGGCGTGCTCCGGCCCGGCATCGAGGTGCACGATCTGTCCCTGATCTTCGGGCAGCTGGCGGCGGTCCGGGTAGGGTCGCAGACACGCTCGCGCGAGCTACGCCGTCGATACCTGAGCCTGATGCTCGATGCGCTCAATCGTCCCGGCGCCGATCCGCCGCCTGGCCCGGCGCCGGCCTGGGACGAGATCACTGGACGGTGGGCCGCGGGTGAGTAGCGTGTCGGCATGAGCGACCGCAGCGCACCGGAACTCGAGATCGAGCTGGCCGTTGTTCGATGCCGGGGCCCCGGATGCCCCGCTCGACCAGATCCGCACCGAGCTGGGTCGGCATGCGGTATCCGCTCGACACGCTGATCTACACGGGTAGCCCCGGTTCAGTCCGCCGGCTCGGCCACGCCGGCGGCCGCGGTGGCAGGCGCCTCGCGGCGGGCCACCTCGGCCCGCACGACAGGCGCGACCTCGGTGCCGAACAGCTCCATCGAGCGGAGGACATCGCGGTGCTCAACGGCCCCGAGGCTCATCTGGCCGATGTAGCGCTGATGGTGCAACAGCTCGTGCTCGAACAGGATCTTCTCGGCCACCTGCGCGGAGGAGCCGACCGCGAGCGCGCCGCGGGGCGAGCGCAGCGCCTCGTAGGCGTCGCGACCCGAGGGCGGCCAGCCTCGCTCGCGGCCGATGCGGTTCATCACCGCGAGATAGGGGGCGGCGAAGGCGCTGTCAGCCTCGGCGGAGCTCGCGCCGACGAACGCGTGCGTGTTGATTCCCACGGCCAGCCCGGCCGGGTCGTGGCCGGCGCGACGCCCGGCTTCGCGGTACAGCTCGACCAGCGACGCGAACCTCTCGGGCTGGCCGCCGATGATCGCGATGGTCAGCGGGAGCCCGAGCGTGCCGGCGCGGACGACCGACTGCGGCGTACCGCCGACGGCGACCCAGATCGGGAGCGGGTCCTGCACCGGGCGCGGCCAGATGCCGGCGTCCTGCAGCGGTGCGCGGTGGCGACCGCTCCAGGTGACGTGGACCTCGTCGCGGATGCGCAGCAGCAGCTCGAGCTTCTCGGCGTAGAGCTCGTCGTAGTCGTCGAGGTCGTAGCCGAACAGGGGGAAGGACTCGATGAACGACCCGCGGCCGGCCATGATCTCGGCGCGGCCGCCGGAGAGCAGATCGACCTCGGCGAACTGCTCGAAGACGCGCACGGGGTCATCCGAGCTCAGCACCGTCACCGCGCTCGAGAGCCGGATGCGCTGCGTTCGCACGGCGGCCGCGCCGAGTACGACCGTGGGCGCGGAGACGAGGTAGTCGGGACGGTGGTGCTCGCCGATCGCGAACACATCGAGACCGAGCTGATCGGCCAGCTCGACCTCCTCCATCAGGTTCCGCATCCGCTGCTCGGGCGAGATCGATCCGGCGATGTCGGCGAAGGTGGCGATTCCGAGTTCCATGCCATGAGCGTAGCAGATAGTTGAGTCCACAAGGAAAGTGACCGACCTCGGCGGCGCCGAGGCGCACGCGCGTGTGGCGATCTGGGAGGGCCCCCACAGGCGACGCCGCCCGAGCATCCGTACTTACCCCGCCTCGGCTGCGCGGAGGAAAGCGGATGAGGGGAGACCGCCCAACCCTGAGAATCGACTCATGTCAGGAGGAGAGGCCACCGCGAGCAGCGGGGTTGATCTCGAGACGCTCGAGTTCACGCTGGAATCGATCGGTGAGTTCGCGCGCCGTGAGCTCCCCGACTCGCTGCTGATCGAGCTCGACGAGCGCGACGAGTTCCCCGAGGCACTGGTGCGCCGGATGTGCGGCGAGGAGCTGGGCATCCAGCTCCTGTTCGTGCCCGAGGAGTACGGCGGGATGGGCGGCAACGCCTTTGACATCTATCGCGTCTGCGAGCGCATGGGCACGATCGACCTCGGCCTCGCCACGTCGGTCCTGGCCACGTTCCTCGGCAGCGACCCGATCTCGGTCGGCGGCACGCCGGAGCAGAAGCAGCAGTTCATGGGCCGGATCGCCGAGGACGGGATCCTGATGGCCTACGGCGCCACCGAGCCCGACGCCGGCAGCGACCTGGCGTCGCTGAAGACCACCGCGGTCCCCGTAGCCGACAACGGCGACGTCGTCGGCTACCGCCTGTCGGGCGCCAAGCAGTGGATCTCCAACGGCGGTGTGGCCGAGGTGAGCACGGTGCTCGCGCTCGCGCCGGGCGGTCCGAGCTGGTTCGTGGTCGAGAGCGGCACCGAGGGCTTCACCCACGGCGAGCACGAGGACAAGCACGGCATCCGGCTGTCCAACACGGCGGCGCTGTTCCTCGACGACGTGTACGTCGACGCCGACCGGTTGATCGGCGCGGTCGAGGGCCAGGGCTTGGTCCAGGCTCAGCAGGTGTTCGGCTACACGCGCCTGATGGTGGCCGCGTTCGGGCTCGGCGCCGGGTGGGCGGCCCTTGACCTCGCGATCCCGTACTCCAAGGAGCGCATCCAGGCCGGGGGCCCGCTGTCGGAGAAGCAGGGCTACACCCACAAGCTGATCATTCCGCACGTCGTCGCGCTCGAGGCGGCCCGTGCCGCGATCGAGGAGACGGCCACGCGGATCGACGCCGGCGAGGGCGTTCTCAACATCGAGGGAGCGGTCTCCAAGTACCTGGCCACCGAGGCCGGCGACGCCGCCGCCGATGCGGCCATTCAGGCCCTCGGCGGCTACGGCTACACGCACGAGTACATGGTCGAGAAGATCAAGCGCGACGTCCGGATCACACGGATCTACGAGGGCACCTCGGAGATCATGGAGATGACGATCTCCCGCGGTCGCTGGCAGGAGCACCTGAAGACCCGCGGTGACCACTACCACGCTGCCGGGCGCGAGCTCGAGGCGCTGGAGACCACCGACCCCGGACTCGGCGCCGGGACCGCGGCGCTCGCCCACCACGCGCTGGCGGAGGTGCTCGAGGGCTGCCGCGCGGCACGGCTCACGCGCCACCAGCACATCCTCCTGCGACTGGGCCAGCTCGAGGCGCGCGTCGAAGGCGCCGCCGCGCTCGTGCGCCGTGCCGCCGCCGCGGCCCACGGCGAGCTCGACCAGAAGGCCGACCGGCGCCTCGCGCCCGACGCCGTGGCCGTCGCCTCTCGCATCAACGCGCGCGACGTCGCGCACGCCGTCGCCACCGAAGGCGTCCGCTGGATCGCGGGCGCCGAGGGCGGCGATCTCAGCTCGCTCGAGGACCGGCTCGCCCTCCCCGCGATCAGGCGTGCCCAGCAGGGCCTGATCGCGGACCTCGACCAGCTCGCCGACCGTGTTTACGGCCGCGTCTGACCTTCACCGACACATCGGAGTAGCCGTATGACCGACAGTTCAGCCAACGCCGTCGCGATCGTCGGCGTCGGCGCGATTCTCCCTGACGCTCCCGACGCGAGCGCGTTCTGGAGCAACCTGACCACCGGCCGGTACTCGATCAGCGACGTCGAGCCGTCGCGCTGGGACCCGGCGCTGTACTTCGATCCCGAGCCCAATGCCGAGCGTTCGTACTCCAAGATCGGCGGGTGGGTGCGCGACTGGGACTGGAGCCCCCTGAGCTGGAAGCTTCCGATACCGCCGACGGTCGGCGACTCGATGGACGACGCCCAGAAGTGGGCGGTGGCCTGCACGCGCATGGCGCTGGCCGACGCCGGCTGGCCTGAGCGCCCCCTCGATCTGCAGCGGACCGCGGTGATCGTCGGTAACGCGCTCTCGGGCGAAAAGCACTACCAGACCGCGCTGCGGCTGTCGTTCCCCGACCTGGCGCGCGAGCTCGGCGGCTCGCCCAGCTTCGCCTCGCTCTCGCCCGAGCAGCGGGAGCAGATCGAGCACGACCTGCACGCCAACCTCGACGCGTGGCTGCCGGCCGTCTCCGAGGACACCATGCCCGGCGAGCTCAGCAACTGCGTGGCCGGGCGGGTGGCGAACCTGTTCAACCTGAACGGACCGAACTTCACCGTGGACGCCGCCTGCGCCTCGGCCCTGGCCGCGATGTCCAACGCCGTCGAAGGCCTCGTCGACCGCGAGTTCGACGTGGCGATCACAGGTGGCGTGGACCGCAACATGGGCGCGTCGACGTACATCAAGTTCTGCGCCATCGGCGCCCTGTCGGCGACGGGCACGCGCCCATACGCCGACGGCGCCGACGGTTTCGTGATGGGCGAGGGCGCGGCGCTGATGGTGCTCAAGCGGCTCGCCGACGCGGAGGCCGATGGCGATCGCATCTACGCGGTCGTGCGCGGAATCGGCGGCGCCAGCGACGGCAAGGGCAAGGGGATCACGGCGCCCAACCCGATCGGTCAGCGCCTCGCCGTCGAGCGGGCGTGGGCGAACGCGGGTCTCGACCCGTCGGCCTGCTCGATGATCGAGGGACACGGCACCTCCACCAAGGTCGGAGACCTGACCGAGCTGACCGCGCTGGCCGAGGCGTTCAAGGGTGCGCAGCTGGCGCCCGGGTCGGTCGCGCTCGGATCCGTCAAGTCGAACATCGGTCACCTCAAGGCGGCCGCCGGCGCCGCCGGGCTGCTCAAGACAGCGCTCTCGCTGCACCACAAGCAGCTCGCCCCGAGCCTCGGGTTCGAGCGCCCGAATCCGAACATCGACTGGAACGCGGCGCCGTTCAAGGTCAACACGGAGCTGCGCGAGTGGGAGCGCTCGAACGGTGACCCGCGCCTGGCCGGCGTGAGCGCGTTCGGCTTCGGCGGCACGAACTTTCACGCCGTGCTCGAAGAGCACGTGCCCGGCCGGCTGACCAGCAACGGTCACGCATCGATCTCCGTGCCCGCGGACGTCCCCGCCGGATCGGCTGCGTCAGCGGCCGCCCCGCCCACGCCGGCCGCCCCGGCGCCCGCCGCGGAGGCGAAGGCGCCCCTCCGGGGAGCCCTCGTGATCGGCGCCGCCGATCGCGCCGGGCTCGTCACCCGGATGCGCGAGGTCGCCGAGGCGGCCGGGCGTGGCGACGCGCCCGCGCCGTGCGCCCCGCTGGAGTCCGACCTGCGCGCGCCCGAGCGGATCGCGATCGACTACGGCGACGCGGCCGAGCTCGCGCAGAAGGCGGCGCTGGCCCTGCGGGTGCTCGAGGAGGACTCGCCGGCGGCCTGGAGCGCGCTCACCGCGCGCGGCATCTTCCGCGGCTCGGGCCCTCCCGGCAAGGTCGCGTTCATGTACACCGGCCAGGGCTCGCAGTACGCCAACATGCTCAGCGAGCTGACCCGGCGCGAGCCGATCGTCGCCGCGACGTTCGAGCACGCCGACAGAGTGATGGCGCCGCTGCTCCAGGGACGCACCCTGTCCGGGCTGATCTTCGTCGATCCCGAGGACCCCGACGCGGTCAAGCAGGCCGAGGCGGAGCTGCGGCGCACCGAGATCACCCAGCCGGCCGTGCTCGCGGCCGACATGGCGCTGACGCGCCTGCTCGGCGCCTACGGGATCACGCCCGATTTCGTGATCGGCCACAGTCTCGGCGAGTACGGAGCTCTCGTCGCGGCCGGCGTGATGTCGTTCGAGGACGCGCTGCGGGCCGTCAGTGCCCGCGGCAGCGAGATGGCCAGCCTGAACGTGAGCGACCCCGGCGCGATGGCGGCTGTATCGGCGCCGCTGGCCGAGGTCGAGGAGGTCATCGCCGAGGTCGACGGCTACGTCGTGGTCGCGAACGTCAACTCGACCACCCAGATGGTGCTCGGCGGCGCCACCGCCGCGGTCAAGGATGCGATCGTCAAGCTCGCCGAGCGCGGGCACGATGCGATCCCGCTGCCCGTCAGTCACGCGTTCCACACCGAGATCGTCGCCGAGGCCGCGGAGCCGCTGCGCGCGACCCTGCGCAACCTGACGCTCGCGCCGCCGCAGATCCCGGTGGTTGCCAACGTCGACGGCGAGTTCTACCCGAGCGGCCCGGGCATCGAGGACACGATCGTCGAGATGCTCGGCCGCCAGGTCGCCTCACCGGTCCAATTCGTCAAGGGACTGCACACGCTGCTCGACGCGGGCGCGGCGGTGTTCGTCGAGACCGGGCCGAAGCGCGCGCTGTGGGGGTTCGCCGCCGACGTGCTCGGAGACGGCGCCGTGAGCCTGTACTCCAACCATCCCAAGCTCGGCGACCTGCCCTCGTTCAACCATGCCCTGTGCGGGCTCTACGCCGCCGGCGCCGGTGCCGGGCGTGCCCCCGCCGCCACCACCCCGCCGCGCGAGACGCCCGAGACGCCCGAGACGCCCGAGACGCCAGCTCCGCCGCTCGCGGCGCGCGGCCCGGCGGTCCCGGGGCCGCTCGCCGATGAGAGCTACCGCGAGCTCGGGAAGATGTTCGCCGGGGCGATCGAGCGTGCCCATGCGCTGCTCGGCGGCGGCGACGGCGACGGTGCGCCGAGCGAGCCGGTCGTCATCACCGGCGCCGCGCTCGGCCTGCCGGGCGTGGAGCGGATCTTCGACGACGCCAACGTGGGCCGGATCCTGCACGGCCAGCAGTTCATCGACGTGATCCCGACCCATCTGCGCCACGAGATCGTCGACCACCACATCACGCGCCTGGTCAAGGGCGAGGACGGTGGCGCCAGGTTAGAGGCGATCGACCAGGAGCGCGACGTGATCAAGCTCGCCGCGCGCGCGGGCGCGCTCGAGCTGGCCAAGGAGTTCGGCATCGCGGAGGACCGCGTGCCGGCTCTCGGCCGCGAGACGCAGCTGGCGCTGGCGGCAGGCATCGATGCGCTGCGCGACGCGGGGATCCCGCTCGTGCTCCGCTACCACACGACCACGACCGGCTCCGAGCTCCCCGACCACTGGGTGCTGCCGGAGTCGCTGCGCGACGACACGGGGATCGTGTTCGCCTCCGCCTTCCCGGGAGTCAACGACTTCATCGACGAGCTGAATCGCTACAGCGCCGATCGTTCTCGGCGCCAGCAGCTGGAGATGCTCCGCTCGCTGCGCACCCGGCTGAGCGAGGGCAACGGAGCCGGCCTCGGGCTGGCCGAGGTCGAGCGCCACATCCACGAGCTCAAGCTCGAGCTCGAGTCCGAGCCCTACGAGTTCGATCGCCGGTTCCTGTTCCGGGTGCTGTCGATGGGTCACTCGCAGTTCGCCGAGCTGATCTGCGCGCGCGGCCCGAACACCCAGATCAACGCGGCCTGCGCGAGCACCACGCAGGCGATCTCCCTGGCGCAGGACTGGATCCGCGCCGGCCGGGCCCGCCGGGTGATCGTGATCGCGGCCGACGACGTGACCTCCGAGCAGCTGTTGCCGTGGGTCGGGTCGGGCTTCCTCGCCTCCGGCGCGGCGGCGACCGACGACGTGGTCGAGGACGCGGCGCTGCCGTTCGACCGCCGCCGGCACGGGATGCTGCTCGGGATGGGCGCGGCGGCAATCGTCGTCGAGAGCGCGGCCGCGGCCCGGGAGCGGGCGATCACCCCGATCTGCGAGGTGCTAGGCACGACCACGGCCAACAGCGCCTTCCACGGCACTCGTCTCGACGTCGAGCACATCGCAAGCGTGATGGAGGACGTCGTGCGCCAGGCCGAGCGCCGCGGTGTCCGGCGCGAGGAGATCGCCGCCGAGACCGTGTTCGTCTCGCACGAGACCTACACGCCGGCGCGCGGCGGCAGCGCGTCCGCGGAGATCCACGCGCTCCGCCAGGTCTTCGGCGACAACGCCCGCAGGATCGTGATCGCCAATACGAAGGGCTTCACCGGGCATCCGATGGCCGTCGGGATCGAGGACGTCGTGGCGATCAAGGCGCTCGAGACCGGGCTCGTGCCGCCGGTGCCGAACTTCCGCGAGGTGGATCCGGAGCTGGGCCAGCTCAACCTCTCCCACGGCGGCCTGTACCCGGTGCGCTACGCGCTGCGGCTGGCAGCCGGGTTCGGCTCCCAGATCAGCATGACGCTGCTGCGCTGGACGCCCGTCGCCGACGGTCGCCGGAGGAGTCCCGAAGAGCTCGGATTCGACTACCGGATCGCCGATCGCGAGGCGTGGTCGGCCTGGATGCGGCGAGTGACCGGCGTCGCCGACCCGCAGCTCGAGGTCGTGGCGAGGACCCTGCGCGTACTCGACGCCCGGACCGAGGCGCGCGCGAACCGCGCCGGTGTGAGTGCCCCGCAGCCGGTACCCGTGCCCGCGCCTGCGGCTCCGGCTCCGGCTCCGGCTCCGGCTCCCGCAGTGTCCACCCCGGCCACCGCCCCGGCCAGCGCGCCCGCGCCGGCGGCCACCGCCCCGGCCAGCGCACCGGCGACCCCGGCCAGCGCCCCGGCCCCGGCCCCGGCGGCACCGGCTGCGCCTGTCTCGCGTGTGGAGGAGATCACGCAGCGGGTGTTGCAGTTGGTGGCGAAGGAGACGGGGTATCCGGAGGATCTGCTGGATCCGGATCTGGATCTGGAGGCGGATCTGGGGATTGACACGGTGAAGCAGG
>DATMGZ010000077.1:0-18963 GCA_035555155.1 Solirubrobacteraceae bacterium
GAGCTCGTGGCGCTGGTCAAGCACGACTGTCCCACCTGCGATCAACTGCTCCCGGCGTTGACGGCGGCGGCCGAGCAGGGCGCCCCGCTGCGCATCCTCTCGGAGTCGGATCAGCGCGACACCTCCGAGCAGGCGGCCCGCGTCGGGGGTGCGCCCGGTGCCCGAGCTCGACACTGACCTGGCCGTGTCTTCCCGCGATCCCCAGGACGTGGTCGGCGTGCTGGCGCCCTATGGGGGCCGGGCGACGGTCGAGAAGGTGGCGGTGAACGCGGTCATGGCGGGATGCGCGGGACCGGAGCTGCCGATCGTGCTGGCGGCCGCACCCGATCCAGGACCGCACCGACGACGAGCTCCGCGCGCTCGCGCGCGATGTCGCCCGCGCGTTTGATCGACGCGGTCATGACGTAGGCTCACCCCCATCAGTCCGGTCGCCGCGGGATCCGGCGCCGGCGGGGGAGCCGTCGCGCTTCTGGCGACTCGGGCGGCCGGGGGTGGCGGGGACCCCGGTCCGCGCCTCGTGCGCCATCGTGCCCGTTCTCCTCCGCGAGCTCGCGCTCCCGGTCCTCGCTCAGGCCGATCTCGAAGAACACGAGGCTTGTCGCGAGCACCAGTCCGATCCCGATCAGCGCGGTGGCCAGCGCGCCCCCGAGCACCCCGGGCACGAAGGCGGCGCAGGCCAGGCCGCCGACGACCAGGATCGCAGCGGCGCCGAACGCGAGCAGCCGGACGCGCCGCGGCACCGCTCAGCCCGAGAAGCGGTAGCCGACGCCGGGGTCGGTCTTGATGAACCGGGGCCCGTCGGCGGGCTCGATCTTGCGGCGCAGGTTGGCGATGTGCGCGCGCAGGACCTGCGTGTCGTCGCCGTATCCGGCTCCCCACACGTTGACGAGCAGGTCACGATGGGTCATCAGGCGTCCGCGATTGCGGATCAGCAGTCGCAGGAGGTCGAACTCGATCGGGGTCAGGTGGACTTCGCTGCCGTCGACCAGGACCGATCGCCGCGCGAGGTCGACCGTGAGGCCGTCGGACTCGATCACCGCCTCCTCGGGTTCAGGCGCGGTGCGACGGAGATTGGCCTCGAGTCGCGCCACCAGCTCGCGGGGGCCGAACGGCTTGGTGATGTAGTCGTCCGCTCCCGCGGCGAGCGCGCGCACCTTTGCATCCTCGTCCCCGACGGCGGAGAGCAGGATGATCGGCATGCCGCTCCATTCCCGCAGCCGCCGGCACAGCTCGACGCCGTCGAGATCGGGCAACACCAGGTCGACGATCGCCGCATCCGGCGTCTGCACCGCCGCGAGGTCGAGCGCTTCCTCGGCGCTGTCGGCGGGCACCGCCTCGAACCCGGCGTCACGGAGGATCACCCGCAGCGCGCGGAGGATCTGGTGCTCATCGTCGACCACGAGGATCCGGGGCTTTCCGGAGCTCATCGCGCCACCTCCTCCGGCTCGATCACGCCGTCCTGGGCCACCGGCAGCGAGACCACGAAGCTCGTTCCCTGTCCGGGCAGCGACTCGACCGAGATCGAACCGCCGTTGGCTTCGACGAAGCCCTTGGCAATCGCCAGCCCGAGCCCGGAGCCGGTCCATGGACCCGACCCCTGCTGCGGACCGCGGTAGAAGGGCTCGAAGATGCGTTCGCGCTCGGCCGGCTTGATCCCGGGACCCTGATCGACGACGCGGACGACGACCCGCCGGTCGGTGCGCCGGGCGTGCACCGAGACGGGGTGGCCGTTCGAGTAGCGACGCGCGTTCTCGAGCAGGTTCGCGAACGCCCGCTCGAGCTGGGCGGCGTCGGCCCGCACCGCCGGCACGTCGGGATCGATCGTCACCCGGATCTGGGCCGCCCGGTCGGTCAGCCCCTCCCGCGCCGCCATCACGACGTCCTCGATCGAGATCCAGTCGGTCCGCGGCGCCGCGCCCCCGGCCTGCAGGCGGGAGAGATCGAGCAGCTTGTCCACGAGCGTGGCCAGGCGCGCGCCCTCGTCGACCACGGTGGCGCTCAGCTCGCGGCGCTCCTCGGCGCTGAGCGAATCGGTTCCCAGCGCGTGTCCGGTCGCGACGATCGAGGTCAGCGGCGTGCGCAGATCATGGGAGACGGCGCGCAGAAGCGCCGTCTTGACGTCGTCGCTGCGCCGCAGCGCGGCGGTCTCGACCGCCTCGGCCTGCATCGCGTCGCGGCGCAGCGCGATCGCGACCAGCGCCTCGAGCGTCGGCACGACCTGGCGCTTGAGGCGCGCCGCCGTCTCGCCCGGGAGCCCCTGTGGAACCAGCAGCGTGGCGATCTGGGTTCCGTCCCCGCCCCGCAGCGGCAGCGCGCGACGGCGCTCGTCGCCGGTCGCGATGCGCAGCTCGATCGCGGCCGAGGGGATCGCCAGGGTCTCGGCCACGCGGCGACCGGCGGCTCCCAGCGCCTCGCGGGTGTCGTTGCCCGACAACAGGTCGCGGGCCAGTTCGGCGGCCAGATCGGCCTCCATCCGGCGGCGCTCGGCCTCGGCGGCGCGGCTGCGGGCGAGCTCGGCCGTCGTGCTGACCACCGCGGCGACGGTCACGAAGGCCGCCAGTGCGACCCAGTTGCGGCTATCGGCGATGGTAAAGCGGCCGACCGGCGGGATGTGAAACCAGTTGAACGCGGCCGCGCTCAGCAGCGAGGTGAACAACCCCAGCACGAGTCCCCAATAGGCCGAGACGAGCAGCACGGCGGGGAGGTACACGACGCTCAGGGCGACCGCGGGGGCCAGGCTCTTGAGCGGGTAGATGAGCGCGGTGGTGGTCGCGACGGCGACCGCGGCCACGATCACGCCGGCCAGCCGGCTCGGCCGTCGGCCGACGAGCAGGCCCGGCGCCGTACGGGTGGTCATGGGCGGAGCGTACGCCGCCATGACCCGGCGGGCGGCCGCGAAGCGGCCGGGCCGCCCCGATCCGGCGATCACTACGGCAGCCGTGCGGGCAACCAGCCGTCGACGGAGTCGGGCGCGAGCGTGTCGGCGATCTCCCACAGCTCGTCGGCCAGCGCCATCGGTGCATCGCGATGATACAGCGGGCCGGTCCCGTCGGTGAGCAGGGCCAGCGCCCTGGCCACGCCCTCGGCGCTGACCGGGAGCGGGCCGTCGAGCCGGTCGGCGAGCCCGAGCATTGTGGACCGCACGGCCGCCGTCGTGTCGCGGCGGACCGGCACCGCCGATCCGAACGGAGCTCGCGGCGACTCCGCCTCGCGCACCGCGCTGCGCAGCGACCGAGCGATCTGGCGCCGCTTGCGGTCCTCGATCAGCTGCGCCGCGCGGAGCCCGAGCTCGGGTGAGAGATCCGGATCGGCGCCGCCCGCGAGCTCGTGATCGAGCCGGCGGCGATGCAGCGCGACGCCGAGGCGCAGGCGGCGTCCGGCGGGCGGCGGAGGCACCGTTCGGTGCGATGTCCGGCCGCGGAAGGTGGCGACGCTCAGGGGATTCATGCCGGTCTCCGTGCAGTCGAGGGTCTCGCCCTCACCAAGCTAGGTGCCGCTCGTCAAGCTCGTGTAGAGATCGCCGGGCCCGGTATCAAGATTTCGTCAACGACCCGCGCGGGAAGGACTCCGCCCGGCCGGGGCGAAACGCTGTCCATGCTGCTCAGACACCGGCCTCCGGGGATCGACCCGCGGCCCGCAAACACCACGAAGGGCTTCGAGCACCTGAAGGACGAGTGGATCTCCGTTCTCCGCTGGCTCGATGCGAACCACGTCGAGCACGTCCTCGTCGGCGCGGCGGCGCAGGCGATCCGGGGTCAGGCGGGCATCGAAGGTCCGGTGTCGATCGTCCCCGCGCCCTACGGGCGGAACCTCGAGCGCCTGTCCAGGGCGCTCGGCTCGGCACACGCCCGGATGCGGGTCGACGGGGAGGCGGACACCTCCCCGGTCAAGATGACCGCCGAGAAGCTGGCCCGCGGTGCCTGGTGGACGCTGCGCTGCGGCGAGCACGACCTCGACATCGAGCCGCGCCCGGTCGGGGGCCCCCGCTATCAGGAGCTGCTCTACGAGGCCTCGCGCTTCGAGCTCGAGCCTGGCCTGCATGTGGAGGTCGCCTCGCCGGAGGACCTCGAGCACTTCGCCTACGTGCGCCGCACCGGGATCTCTCCGGAGATCCGCATCTCACGCGCGCCCGAGCGCACCGAGGTGACCGATCGGACCCCGGAGCAGCCCGACCGGACGCCCGAGCAGGCGCCCGACCCGCGTGCGGGCCCCGACTGAGCCGGGCTTGAAACGGCTGGGCTAATCTCGGCCCATGCCCAGACGCGCTGTGCTGGCGCTGCTCGGCGTGGGTGCCGGGATCGCGCTGCTGTTCATCACCTGGTATCTCTCGTTCCACGTCGGCGTCTTCGCGCGCGCCGACCAGAGCATTCTGCGCGGGTTCTTCGATCTGCACCGGCCGCGGGTCGCGCCGGTCGCCAGCTTCATCGCGCAGCTGTGCAACCCGAAGCCGTACGTGTTCTTCGCCGCCGTGCCGGTGATCGTCGCCCTGCGCCGCGGCCGCCCACAGGTCGCGATCGCGATCGTGGCGATCCTGTTCGGCGCCAACGTCACCACCGAGCTGCTGAAGCCCGTGCTCGCGCAGCCGCGGGTCTCGCCGCCGCTCCTCGGCGTGCCGCAGATCTTCGCCGGCTCGTGGCCGAGCGGCCACGCCACCGCTGCGATGACGCTCGCGCTGTGCTCGGTGCTCGCCGCACCCGCCCGCCTGCGCCCGATCGTTGCCGCTTTGGGAGCCGTGTTCGCGGTCGCCGTCAGCTATTCGTTCCTGACCCTCGGGTGGCACCTCCCGAGCGACGTGTTCGGCGGCTTCCTGGTCGCCGCGACATGGACCCTGCTCGGCGTCGCCGCCGTCTTCACCGCCAACGCGCGGACCCCCGTCCGTACGGCCGGCAGCCGCCTGTCCCTGCGCGAGGCGCTCGGTCCGCCCGCCATCGCACTGGTGGGCGCGCTCGCACTCGTCGTCCTGGCGGCGATCGCGGGCCCGCACGAGGTGGTGGCCTGGACCCGCGTCCACACCGCGTTCATGGTCGGCGCGGCGGCGATCGGCGCGCTCAGCCTGACGCTGGCGACGGGGATCATGCTGGCGCTCCGGCGCTAGCCCACCCGCCGCGGAAACCCCTGCCTCTCCCGAGCCTGGGGACAGCCCCCAGTACGAGCAGTCCCGTGGAAAAGTAGTTGATCGAAAAATGGACGAATGTTGGGTCGTGAGCGGATTCCGGATGCCGATAACGAAGACCAAGAGGGCGTCGCACGGCGCCAAACGGAAGTTGGGAGCAGGAATGCGCGGAGCGATCACACAACTCTCGAAACGACAGGCCCCGAAGCTGCTCGTGCTTCCGGTCCTGGCCGTCGCCCTGGCCGTCCAGGTCACCCCGGCGTTGGCTGCGCGTGGCCATCTGAGGCACGAGGCTCTTCGCGGCCACGTGACCGGTACGGAGGTGCGGCACGGCCACGATGGCTGGGAGGCCGGCACTGACGTCTGGAAGGGACGGAAGGTCGGCTGAAGCCAACGGGAGTTGGCCGCGATGCCTGACCAGAGCACCGATTCGCCTCCGCGCATAGTGCCCGTCCCACGCGGGTTCATCGTCTACGCGTCGGTGACCCTCGTGGCTGCGCTCGCGCTGCTCGGGCTGGCCTGGGCGGCACCCTGGGAGATCACGGACCAAGCCCGCTTCTGGATGCTGGCGCTGTTCGTGCTCGCGGGCGAGTTGCTGCCGATTCCGGTACCGCGGCGCCGCGGACTCGACAAGGTCACGATCTCGACCCCGTTCGCCTTCGCGATGCTGCTGTGCTTCGGCGCGGCGCCCGCGATGGTCGTCTACGCGGCCTGCTCGGTGATCGCCGACTGCCGCGAGCGCACGGCCCCCATCAAGGTCGTCTTCAACGCCGCCCAGTATGTCCTGACGATCGCCGCCGCGGCGGCCGTGATGGTCGTGGCCTCCGCGGATCCACCGGTGGCGATGTCCGCCGCCAACCTGCCGCTGATCCTCATCGCCGGTGCCGCCCTGTTTGCCGCCAACCACGTGCTGGCGGGCACGGGCGCGGCGCTGCTGGCTGACCTCCCGGTGCTCCGGTACCTGCGCGAGGACTTCGCCTTCCAGGCGTGGACCGCGGGCTGCCTGCTGTCCTTCACCCCGGCGCTGGTGGCAGCGGCGGACGCCAGCGTCGCCCTGATCCCGGTCTCGTTCGTCCCCCTACTGGCCATCTACGCCGGGGGACGCCAGGCCTCAGTCAACAGCCATCGCGCCTCACACGACGCGCTCACCGAGCTGCCGAACCGCTCCCTGCTGGCCGAACGCCTGCGCTCGGCACTGCTCGTGGCCGAGCGTGAACAGACGATGGTCGCGGTGATGATCATCGACCTCGACGACTTCAAGGCGATCAACGACACGCTGGGGCACGAGTTCGGCGATGTCGTGCTGCAGCGGATCGCGCCGCGGCTCGAAGCCGCGATCGGACCCCACGCGACGCTCGCGCGCCTGGGCGGCGACGAGTTCGCGGTCGTGCTCGAGGGCGTCCATGACGAGGCGACGGCGACGGCCGGAGCCCGCCGGATGCTCGAGACGCTCGAGGGCACGCTCGAGGTGGACACGCTCGCGCTGCAGATCGCCGCCAGCGTCGGGATCGCCTGCTTCCCGCAGCACGGCCGCACCGTCCACGAGCTCCTGCGCCACGCCGACGTCGCGCTCTACTGCGCCAAGGCATCGGACGTCGCCCACCAGATGTACGCGTTCGAGCAGGATGACTACAGCCTCGACCGGCTCGCGCTTGCCGCGCAGCTCAAGCGGGGGCTGGACCGCGGCGAGCTTGTCGTCCACTACCAGCCCAAGGTGCCCCTCCGCGGCGGCGGCATGCGCGGCGTCGAGGCGCTCGCCCGTTGGAACCACCCGCAGCTTGGCTTCATCGGGCCGGAGGGCTTCATCCCATTGGCCGAGCAGACGGGCGTGATCAAGCTACTCACCGATCGTGTCCTCGAGGCCTCCCTGCGGCAATGCGACCTCTGGCGCCGAGAGGGCATCGATCTGCGGGTGTCGGTCAACGTCTCCACTCGCAACCTGCTCGACCACGACCTGCCCACGACCATCCGCGGCCTGCTCGAGCGCTTCAGCCTGCCCGCCTCCGTGCTCCAGCTCGAGATCACCGAGAGCCGGATCGTCGCCGACCTCGGCCGCGCCCGGACCGTGCTCAACGAGCTGCGGGCGATGGGCGTCACGATCGCGATCGACGACTTCGGCACCGGCTTCTCGTCACTGTCGCAGCTGCAGCAACTCCCGATCGACGAGATCAAGATCGATCGCTCGTTCGTGATGCGGATGGAGACCGACCGCAACGACGCCGTCCTCGTGCGCTCGATCATCGAGCTCGGACGCAACCTGGGCCTCCGCGTGACCGCCGAGGGCGTCGAGAGCGAGAGCATCAAACGCAGCCTGTGGGAGCTCGGCTGCGATTTCGTCCAGGGATACCACACCGGCAGGCCGGCGGCGGCCGAGGAGTGCCGCCGCAGCTTCGAGGTGATCGAGCATCCGGTCGCGCCATCGCTGGCCGCCGTACGCCGGCTCGAGACCGGCATCTGAGCTACTGGCCGGCGGTCTCCGGGCCCGAGCGGTAGCGACCTGGCTCCCACAGCGGCTCCTCGCCGGCGTTGGCGCCGCGGCTGAGGATGAACAGCAGGTCCGAGAGGCGGTTCAGGTAGCGGACGACCTCTGGGCTGCAGTCCTCGCCGCAGGCGATCGCCAGCCGCTCGGCCCGGCGGCACACGGTGCGGCAGACGTGCAGGCTCGCGGCGGCCGGTGTGCCGCCCGGAAGCACGAATGACTTCAGCGGCGTGAGCGTGTCGTTGACCGCGTCGCAGCGGGCTTCGAGCCACGCGGTCTGCTCGGGCAGAACGCGCAGACGCTCGCGCTCGGGATCGTTCGGGGCCGAGATGTCGGCGCCGACGTCGAACAGGTCGTTCTGGATCCGCCGCAGCCACGGCACGTAGGCATCCGGCAGCGTCTCGATCGTCAGCGCGACGCCGATCTGCGAGTTGAGCTCATCGACCGTCCCATAGGCCTCGATCCGGGGATGGGTCTTGGCCACCCGGCTCATGTCGCCGAGATGGGTTTCGCCGGAATCCCCGAGCCGGGTGTAGATCCGCGTGAGGTTCACCGTCATGGGTCCCAGTCTACGTTTCGCGCGATCGCCGGACTCCCGTGCCCGTCGCCGCGCTACGATGGCGCCGTCAAAGGTCGGTGTATGGGAAGCCGGTGCAAATCCGGCGTGGACCCGCCACTGTGATCGGGGACGCCAGTCGCACGTATAGCCACTGGGTGACGCTGAGTCACCCGGGAAGGCGCGGCCGGTAGGCCCGTCAGCCAGGAGACCAGCCTCCGACCACAAAGCCTGAGACCCTCGTGGAAAGGGGTGGCTCCCATGAATCGCAGATCAATCCTGGCGCTGGGCGCAGCGACATCGACGCTCGTCCTCGCCTCCTCCGCCGTCGCGTTCGCTGCCGGCACCAAGGTCACCGTGAGAATCGAGGGCCGCACGCGCGCCCTGCTCGCCCCGACCGTGGTGCGCACGCACAGCGGCTCGATCACCAAGGACGGCGCTCCGACCGGGACGTGCCCGGCCGCCAATGCGGCCGGCGCGCTCGATGGGGCGACCCATCATCGTTGGAACGCGAAGTTCTACGCCAGCTTCGGCGACTACCTGGTCGAGTCGGTCCTCGGTGACACCGAGAGCGGCAAGGCCTACTACTGGGGCGTCTGGCTCAACAACCGCTATGCGAGCGCAGGCATCTGCGAGCTCAAACTCCACGTCGGCGACCGACTGCTGTTCGCGGTCGACTCGGTCGCCCACCACGAACACCCGATCGGCGTCAGCGGCCCCCGCACGGCGAAGACGGGCGGGTCGTTCACCGTGAAGGTCGTGTGGTACACCGACGCCGGGGTCGCCAAGCCGCTCGCGCACGCCCGGGTGCACGGCTCCGGGGTCAGCGCCACGACCAACAGCCACGGAACCGCGACGATCACCGCCGCGCACGCGGGCACGCTCGTGCTGCAGGCCGACCGCAGCGGCTACGTCCGCGCCACGCCGGTCCGCGTGCGCATCACCGGCTGATCCCGATGCTCCGCAGGGCGCGCATCGCGCTCGCGACGCTGGCCATGGCCAGCGTCGCGGGCTGCGGGCTGGGGCCGGGCAAAGGGACCTCGGACGTGACCCTCACCGTGACGCACGGATTCGGCACCGGCACCGTCGCGTCCCTGACCGCCCATCAGGTGCCAGGGTCGGAGACCGTGATGCGGGTGCTGCAGCGCTCGCTGAAGGTGCAGACGCGCTACGGCGGCGGCTTCGTGCAGTCGATCGACGGGCTCTCCGGGGGGTCCGCGCACAACGACTGGTTCTACTACGTCAACGGGGTGCAGGCGGCGGCCGGCGCCGCCACCACCGCGGTGCACCGCGGCGACCGGATCTGGTGGGACCTCCACGACTGGAGCGCGACCGAGAGCATCCCCGCCGTGGTCGGCTCCTTTCCGGAGCCGTTCGTGCACGGCGTCGGCGGGAAGCGCCTGCCGGTGACGGTCGAGTGCAGCTCCGACGTCGGACCCGCGTGCGACAAGGTCTCGGCCGCCCTGGCCGCGATCGGAGTTCCGGGGGCGCGGCAGTACATCGGCACCGGATCGGGGCCCGACTCGCTCGGTGTCGTCGTCGGGACGTGGCGTGAGCTCGACGGGCAGGTTGCCTCGGCGCTGATCTCCAAGGGACCGTCGGCGAGCGGCGTGTACGCGAAATTCACCAGCGCGGCGGGAGACTCGCTGCAGCTGCTCGACCCGCAGGGACGGGTCGTCCGCACGCTGGGGGCCGGCGCCGGCCTGATCGCCGCCACCGGCGACCCGCAATCGGAGCCGACCTGGCTGATCACCGGGACCGATACCGCGGGCGTGCTGGCGGCGGCGCAGGCATTGACCGCCGTCCGGTTGCGCAACCACTTCGCGCTCGCCGTCCAGGGCGCCACCGGCATCCCCGTGCCCGTCCAGGGGGCGGGGGGATGACCTACCGCCGGCTGGCCAGCCCGCTGCACGCGGCGCGCGCCGGGGCCGGCTGTGCGTACTGCCTGGCGCTCGCCTGCGCGGCGCTGCTGGCCGATCATCCGCTCGAGCTCGCGGTCGTCGTCGTCGCGATCGCCGGTGCCGGTCTGGCCGCCGGCGTCGGTCGCGAGCTGCGCCGCGCGGCCCTGTTCGCGTTCCCGCTGGCGCTGGCGATCATGGTCGTCAACGCGCTCGTGGCGCGCGACGGCCTGACGGTGCTCGTGCGGCTCGGCCAGCTGCCCGTGCTCGGGCACACCGACATCACGCTCGAGGCGACGGTCTACGGCGCCGTGCTGGGCCTGCGCGCGATGGCCCTGATCCTGTGCGGCGCGCTGTATACGGCCGCCGTCGACCCGGACGAGGTGCTGCGACTGTTCCGGCGGGTCTCGTTCCGCTCGGCGCTGACCGCCACGCTGGCCACGCGCATGGTGCCGGTGCTCGTGCGCGATGCCCGGCGGCTCAGCGATGCGCAGCGCTGCCGTCCCGGCCCGCCTCCCTCGCGGGTGGCGCTGATCCGCGCGGCGAGCACCGGGGTCCTCGATCGCGCGCTCGACGTCGCGGCGGCGCTCGAGGTCCGGGGCTACGGCTCGGCCCACAGGCCGCCGCGGGCCGCGCGCCCCTGGTCGCGCCACGACGTCGCGTTCGCCGCCTCGGCGGCGGCGATCCTGGCCCTGTCGATCGGGGCGCGCGCGGCCGGCATCGCGCCGTTTCACGCCTATCCGTCGCTGTACGCGCCGGCCGGTCCCGCCGTGCTGGCGCTCCCCGTAGCTCTCATCGCCTGTGCGCTCGGCCCCTTCGCCGACCGGAGGGGGATCGGGCGATGAGCGTGCTCAGCGTTGAGCGGCTCAGCTACAGCTATCCGGGGGCGCCGCGCGCCGCCCTGCGCGACGTGTCGCTGGAGCTGTCCGCCGGTGAGCTGGTCGTGCTCGCCGGCGCCTCCGGCTCGGGCAAGTCGACGCTGCTGCGGGCGATCAGTGGGCTGGTGCCGCATTTTCACGGCGGCGAGATCACCGGCCGGGTGATCGTGGCCGGACTCGACACGCGCGCGCACGGCCCGGGTGAGCTGGCCTTCGCCGTCGGCACGCTGTTCCAGGACCCCGAGACCCAGGTCGTGATGGGAACCGTGCGCGCCGAGCTCGCCTTCCCGCTCGAGAACCGGGGCGAGAGCGCGCCGGCGGTCGCCCGAGGAGTGGAGGAGACGGCGCTCGCTCTCGGCATCGGCCACCTGCTCGATCGCTCGACGAACGAGCTCTCCGGAGGCGAGCTGCAGCGCGTCGCGCTCGGCGCGGCACTTGCCGGGCGCCCCGAGCTGGTCGTGCTCGATGAGCCCACCTCGCAGCTCGACCCGGTCGCCGGCGATGAGTTGATCTCGCTGCTGCGCCGGCTCAACGAGGACGCTGACACCACGATCGTGCTGGCCGAGCATCGGCTCGAGCGCTGCCTGCCGGCCGCCGATCGGGTGATCGCGATGATCGACGGCGAGGTCGCTTGCGACGCCGTCCCGGCCGAGTTCCTGCGTTGGGCGGCGACCGGCGCGCCCGAGCTTCAGACGCCCGGCGCCCGGCTGCTGGCCGGGGTCGGGTTGCGCCCGGCGGTCGGCGTCAAGCCGGCCCGAGCCGCGCTGCGCGAGCACGGGCTGCTGCCGTCTCCCGCGGACGCAGCGGAGCCCGCGGGGTCGGCGGGCGGTGAGCCGGCCTCCGGCGGTTCGGCGCCCGCACGGCGACGCCGGCGCGATTCGGGGCCCGCCCCGGCGCTTGCGCTGCGCGGCGTATGGCACGAGCTGCCCGACGGCCCGGCGATCCTGCGCGCCTGCTCGCTGGAGCTGGCTCCGGGCGAGCACGTGGCCCTGATGGGGCGTAACGGCGCCGGCAAGTCGACCCTGATGCGCCACGCTGCGGGTCTGATGCGCCCGACTCGGGGCAAGGTCCAGAGCGCCGGGCGAGTCGCCCTGCTGCTCCAGAACCCGACCGATTACCTGATCCACGAGACCGTGGCCGCCGAGGCGTCGAACCGCTCGCTGGCCACGGTCGGCCTGTCCGACCCGGCGTTTGCGCCTCGCAACCCGCGCGAGCTCTCCGGCGGCGAGCGCCAGCGGCTCGCGCTGGCGATCGTGCTCGACGACCCCGACGAGCCACCGGCGGTCGTCTGCCTGGACGAGCCCACGCGCGGGATGGACCGGCGGCGCAAGGGCGAGCTCGCCGAGCTGCTCGCGGCGATGCCCGCGGCGGTGCTCGTGGCCACGCACGACCCCGAGTTCGTGGCCGCGTTCGCCGATCGCGTCGTGCTGCTCGCCGACGGTGCTCCGATCGCCGACGGCCCCGCCGCCGAGATCCTCTCCGGGGGAACGTATTTCGCCACCGAGACGGCCCGCATCCTGGGCGGTGCGGGTGGCGCGCTGGCGCCCGAGCAGGGCGTCGCGGTGCTCGAGGCCGGTGCGCACGCGGAGGTGATCGCCCGATGAGCTGGCAGGTCGGCGCGTTCGCGGTGCTCGCGCTGGCACTGGCGGGAGGGTTCGCCTGGTATGAGCGGGCGCGGCCGTCGGCGCGCCTCGTGGCGCTGGTCGGCACCCTGGCCGCCTTCGCGGCGCTCGGCCGGATCGCCTTCGCCGCGCTGCCGAATGTGAAGCCGACGACCGACATCGTGCTGATCGCCGGATACGCCCTGGGCGGCGCCCCCGGGTTCGTGGTCGGGGCGCTGGCCGGACTGACGTCGAACTTCTTCTTCGGGCAGGGGCCGTGGACGCCGTGGCAGATGGCGGCCTGGGGGCTGACCGGGATGCTCGGCGCCGGCCTGGCGATCGCGACCGGGCGCCGACTCGGTCGCTGGCCGATGGCGCTCTCCTGCGCTGCGGCGGGATTCGCCTTCGCCGCCGTGCAGGATGTGGGCGATTGGGTCACCTACAGCGACCACAGCGTCGCCGCGCTCGGGATCTACGTCGGCAAGGGGATCGGATTCGACGTCATCCACGCCGCCGGGTGTCTCGCGTTCGCGCTCGCGTTCGGCCCGGCCCTGGCCCGCGCACTGGAGCGCTTCGCGCGGCGGCTCGAGGTCACCTGGCACGATCCACCGGTCCCCACTGCCCGCGCCGGGATCCTGCCGGCGCTCGTGCTGGCGGTGATCCTGGCTCAGGGCGTCGGCCTCGGCGCCCCCGGCGACGCCCGGGCGGCGTCGGTATCCGGCTATCTGCTGGCGGCGCAGAACAGCGATGGCGGCTTCGGGCCCGCGCCCGGCGCCGGCTCGACCGGGCTGGAGACCGGCTGGGCCGCATTGGGGCTGGCGGCCGAGGGCCACAACCCTCAGGACGTCGTCCGCGGTGGCCACAGCGCGCTCGACTACGTCCGCGCCGCCGGCTGGGCCGGAGACGTCGGAGCGCTCGAGCGCACGATCCTTGTCGTCCGAGCGGCGGGGCTGCCGGCGACCAGCTTCGGCGGCCGGGACCTGCTGTCCGCGCTGCGGCGGCAGATCCGGGGCGACGGCTCCGTCGCCGACCAGGTCAACCTGACCGCGTTCGCCGTGCTCGCGCTCCGCGCCGCGGGCGCGGCGCCGGCCGGGCGGACCCTGTCGTGGCTCGTCCGCCAGCACAACGGCGACGGTGGCTTCAGCTTCGCGACCGGCGGCAGCACGAGCGACGTCGATGACACCGGGGCGGTGCTCGAGGCGCTGGCCGGCTCGGCCGGCGCGGCGGAGCGGGCACGCTCGCGGGCGGTCAAGTTCGTGCGCGCCCAGCAGGACGGCGACGGCGGCTTCGCGGCTCAGCCCGGCGGCGAATCGAATGCGCAGTCGACCGCCTGGGCCGTCCAAGGGCTGCTCGCGGCCGGCGTCGATCCGAGCTCGCTGCACCGCGGCGGCGCGCCCTCGCCGCTGCAGTTCATCGGCTCGCTCGTCGCCTCCGACGGTCACGTCGCCTACGCACACAGCAGCGACCAGACGCCGGTGTGGGTCACCGGCGAGGCCGCCCTGGCGCTCGCCGGGCGGCCACTCCCGCTGGCCCCTGTGGCCGCGGCGCACCCCGCTCCCGTCGCGCCGGCCCGCGCGCGGGCTCCGGTCCGGGCGCCCTCCCACCGACGGGCCCGGCACATCGTGCATCGGGCCGCCGCCGTGCGCCGGCGGACGATCAGGAGCACGGCGATGCTGCAACTCGCCGCGGACGCAGGGGTGGCGACGGCGCTGGTGCTCGCGCCGGTCGGCATCGGCTGATTGACTCACGGTCGGCGCCGCGCGGGCACGCTCACGACCCGGCGCACACACGCGTGAGACGGGTCACCGCGGCCCGGGACGACCGGCGCCGGTGCCCACGGCGCAACGTCACCCGCGCGCATGGGATAGCCTCCCGCGCCGCATGAAGATCGGAGTTCCGAAAGAGACGGCTGGTGGAGAGTGTCGCGTGGCGCTGATCCCCGAGGTCGTGAAGAAGCTGGTGGGGCAGGGTCTCGAGGTGGTGGTGGAGCGCGGTGCGGGCGATGGCGCGCTGATCCCGGATGCGACGTATGAGGAGGCCGGCGCGACGCTGGCCGACGCGAGTGCGGTGTGGGGCGCTGACGTGGTGGTCAAGGTGGCGCCGCCGAGCGCTGAGGAGAGCGCGCGGCTGGGTTCTGAGAGTGTGTTGATCGGTTTTCTGGCGCCGTTGTCGGGCGGCGAGTCGGTGAAGGCGATTGCGTCTTCGGGCGCGACGTCGTTCGCGATGGAGGCGGTTCCGCGGATCAGCCGCGCGCAGTCGATGGACGCGTTGTCGTCGCAGTCGAATGTGGCGGGGTATCGGGCGGCGTTGGTCGGCGCGCAGGAGTTGGGCCGCTTCTATCCGATGCTGATGACTGCGGCGGGCACGATCCGTCCGGCCACGGTGCTCGTGCTGGGCGCGGGCGTCGCGGGTCTGCAGGCGATCGCCACGGCGCGGCGGTTGGGTGCGGTGGTGCAGGGATTCGATGTGCGCGCGGCGGTCAAGGAGCAGGTCGAGTCATTGGGTGCACACTTTTTGGAGTTTGATCTCGGCGGTGATCTGGAGGGCGCGGGCGGGTACGCGAAGGAGCTGACGGGAGAGCAGCAGGCGCGCCAGCAGGAGTTGATGGCCGAGGCGATCGGCAAGGTCGACGTGGTGATCACGACGGCTTTGGTGCCGGGCCGGCGGGCGCCGATTCTGGTCACCGAGGAAGCGGTCAAGAAGATGAAGCCGGGGTCGGTGATCGTCGATCTGGCCGGCGAGGCGGGCGGCAACTGCGAGCTGACCGTGCCGGGGGAGACGGTGCTCCGCCACGGAGTGAAGATCGTCGCCCCGCTCAATCTCCCGAGCACGATGGCCGAGCACGCCTCGCAGCTGTATGCGCGCAACATCCAGTCGCTGCTCGAGCTGATGATCGACGAGGGCGCGCTGAAGCTCGACTTCGATGACGAGATCATCGCGGGCGCGTGCGTGACCCGCGGCGGCGAGATCGTCCACGAAGGCGCCAAGGCCGCGGCCGGCGCTCAGTAGCACGAGGAGGCACAGCTTGAGCATCGTCACTGATATCGCGATTCTGGTGCTGGCGGCGTTCGTGGGTTTCGAGGTGATCTCGAAGGTTCCGAATACGTTGCATACGCCGCTGATGTCGGGCACGAACGCGATTCACGGGATCGTGGTGCTGGGCGGGTTGCTGCTGATGCACCTGGCCAATGGGTGGTTCGAGCATGTGCTGTTGGTGATCGCGGTGATGTTCGGCACGATCAACGTGATCGGCGGGTTCCTGGTCACCGATCGGATGCTGGCGATGTTCAAGAAGAAGCCCGAGCCGGTGGCCGAGGCACCGGAGCCGGAGGCGGTCGGGGCCGGGGAGGGTGATCAGAAGTGATGCCGGCGACGATCTTCCTGCACAGCCAGAACTTCATCGATTCGCTGTACATCGTCGCGTTCTCGCTGTTCATCTTCGGTCTGAGCCGGCTGACGGGTCCGAAGACGGCGGTGTTGGGGAACAAGATCGCGGCGGTCGGTATGGCGATCGCGGTGGTGGCGACGCTGTTGGAGCCGGGTGTGCTGGACGGGTCGGCGCCGTGGTTCATCGCGTTGGGTGTGGGGCTGGGCACGGCGATCGGGATCCCGGCGGCGTTGAACGTGAGGATGACCCAGATGCCGCAGATGGTGGCGCTGTTCAACGGGGTTGGTGGTGGGGCGGTGGCGTTGATCGCGTGGGTGGAGTTCCGCCATCATTTCGGCGGTGATTTCCCGTTGCGGGTGGAGATCCCGTCGTTGTTTGCGGCGGTTGTGGGGTCGGTGTCGTTCTGGGGGTCGAACATCGCGTTCGGGAAGCTGCAGGAGATCCTGCCCGGCAAGCCGATCAAGCTCCCCGGCCAGTCGCTGATCAACCTCGTGCTGCTGAGCATTTGCGTGATCTCGGCGATCATCCTCACCGCCGGCACGCATTCGCAGGCGTTGTTCTTCTTCGGGATCCTGGTCGCGGCGGCGATCCTCGGGAACATGGTCGTGCTGCCGATCGGCGGGGCCGACATGCCGGTGGTGATCTCGCTGCTGAACGCGTTCACCGGCCTGTCGGCGGCTGCGACCGGTGTCGCGTTGAACAACACGGCGCTGATCGTGGCCGGGATGATCGTCGGCGCGTCGGGCTCGATCCTGACCAATCTGATGGCCAAGGCGATGAACCGCTCGGTGCCGGCGATCGTCGCCGGCGGGTTCGGTGGCGCCGTCGCGGCCCCGGTGGGCGCCGGGGGGGAGACGGGCGGGACGGTGCGCTCGACCAGCGCGCAGGACGTCGCGATCCAGCTCTCCTACGCCCGGCTGGTGGTGATCGCTCCCGGATACGGGATGGCGGTCGCCCAGGCCCAGCACGCGGTGCGCGAGCTCGAGCGGGCGTTGGAGGCCAAGGGCGTGGAGGTCAAGTACGCGATCCACCCGGTGGCAGGGCGGATGCCGGGGCACATGAACGTGCTCCTGGCCGAGGCCGACGTCCCCTATGAACTCTTGCGGGAGATGGACGACATCAACCCCGAATTCTCTCGCACCGACGTCACCCTGGTCATCGGCGCCAACGACGTCACCAATCCCGCGGCCAAAAACGAGCCCGGCTCCCCGATCTACGGGATGCCGATCCTCGAGGTCGACAAGTCCAAGGCGGTGATCGTGCTCAAGCGCTCCATGGCCTCCGGGTTCGCCGGCATCGACAACCCCCTCTTCTACGGCCCCAAGACCGAGCTCCTGTTCGGAGACGCCAAAGCATCCGTCTCCGCTATCACCAGCGAAGTCCAGGCCCTCTGAGCGACTCGCCGCTCCCGCCGCGGCGGCCGTGGCCACACGCGCCCACGGCGGTCGGGTCTCCGCAATGGACAGTTTCCAGGTGTAAACGCGGTCACACGAGCCGGTTGACACTTCATACCGGCACAAGTGCGGATAGAGTCGCCTCTCCGAGAACCGAGATCTCGTGGGGACGTGCCCGCGACGCGGTCGAGCACCGTGGGTGCCGGCGTGCCGCCCCTGTCAACAAACGCGAGCGAGGAGCGACCCGATGGGCATGGACCCCAACCGGCTGAAGGCAATTCCCCTGTTCTCCGATCTGTCCGACGAGGAGGCCCGGCGCCTGGCCGCCTTCGCCACCGAGACCAGCGCCGCCGAGGGCCAGATCCTGATGAAGGAGGGCGACTACTCGACCGAGCTGATCGCAATCGAGGAGGGCAGCGCCGACGTCGAGAAGGGCGGCCAGACGATCGCCTCGCTCCACGCCGGAGACCTGATCGGCGAGATCGGGCTGCTCAACCGCGAACCGCGGAACGCCACCGTGATCGCGACCTCGCCGATGCGAGTGTTCAAGCTCACGCACTGGGAGATCCGGCGCATGTCCGACGACACCGTCCACCGGATCGAGCGGATCGTCCAGGATCGCCTGCAGGCCGGCGTCGCCGATCCCGCAAGCCACGACTAGTTGGCTGCGGCGTCGGGCGGGCGTTCGAAAACCCTGCCGCTGATGCCCATCTTGCAGGTCCTTTTCTCGCAAATTGCGGCTTTTTGAGCGTCGGTTCTCTCGTGACCGTCTGATACCGTGCGCGCTGCCGAGTTCCTGGGACAGCCGCCCCAGGGAACGGGGAACCCAATTCATTTGGGGCGAGTCCCGCGGTGATCCGTGGGAAGCGCTTGCGATCAAGCGCTAGCCCGTCAGCTAACCCCGCAGGCAGACCAGGCGCGATTGCAAGTCCGAACCCGCGGAGGAGCCGACGTGCTCACTTTCAGCAGGATTCGTCCCCAAAGCCCGTGCAAGGCCGATCCGGATCGGGTCGTGGCTTGCCCGCGCGCCGAACGTGAACGTGCAATGAACGGCCTGCGACGGATCACGCTCCTGATCGCCCTGTGCGTGCTCGGCCCCGCCTCCGTGGCGCAGGCCTCCACCGGTGGCGTCGGGGTCGTGGCGCCCCAGGCACCGCGTGGGCTCGCCGAGCCCGCGAAGACCACGCTCCAGATCCCGTTCACCCGGACGCTGAGACGCGGGCAGACCGGCTCGGACATCAAGACCCTGCAGACATGGCTCACAGATGTGGGCTTTCAGGTCCCGGTCGTCGGGGTGTTCGGGCCGATGACCCAGCAGGCGGTCCGCTCCTTCCAGCACGCTCACAATCTGCGCCCCGCCAGCGGCGCTGTCGGCGTCAAGACCGCGACCGTGCTCTACACGGCGCTGAGGGCGGCCACAAAGTCGGGGTCGGTGCTGGGCGCGGCTCAGGGCGTGGCGTCAACGTCGTGGGTCTTCCCGCTGGCGCCGAAGTCGCGGGCTCTGCCGCCCAGCGACTGGACGCTCGACCAGGGGGTCGATATCGGCACCGTCAACAACGCCTGCGGCTCGCAGGTGGTCGAGGTGGCGATCACCTCCGGCACGATCGTCGGCGAGGGCATCGACGGATTCGGCCCCTACGCCCCGATCCTCAAGGT
>DATMGZ010000078.1:0-9625 GCA_035555155.1 Solirubrobacteraceae bacterium
GCCGGCTACCCGGGCCGCCGCGGGCGCCCTCGCCGCGGCGTTCGACGTGGTGGTGATCGAGACGGTCGGCGTCGGTCAGTCCGAGACCGAGGTCGCCGACGTGGCCGACACCGTCGCGGTGATCGTGCAGCCCGGATCGGGCGACGTGCTCCAGTTCCTCAAGGCGGGGATCATGGAGGTGCCCGACGTGCTCGTGGTCACCAAGGCCGACCTCGGCCGCGTGGCCATGCGGTCGCTGTCCGACCTGCGCGCAGCGCTGCGCTCGCTCGGCGCCCGCAACACGGCGGTGCTGGCCGTGTCCTCGATCGCGCCGGTGAGCGGCATCGGCGAGCTCGTCGACGCCCTCGACGGCCACCGCGACCGCCTCGACCTGGCCGCTCGCCGCCTGCGGGCGCGCCGGCTGCACGCGCTGGCCGACTTCACCACCGAGCACGGCGAGCGCGGCCTGCGGGCACTCGGGGGCCGCCGCGAGGCCGTGCGCTGGCTCGAGCAGCAGGATCCGAGCCTCGACGCCGGCACACTCGGGCGGGCGCTGGAGGAACGCGTGCGCTCGGCCGATCCGTCCGGATCGGGCACAATCTGAGCCATCCATGCGGGTGGACCTCGGGATCATGTTCGGCGCCTTCGTCGCCGCCAGCCTCTTGGCGGGCGCGCTCAGCGCGATCAACCTGGGCACGGCATTGGCGTTCGGGCAGATCGCCTTCGCCCTGGCCACCGTGTTCGTCATCGTACGGCGCCCCTAGAGGGTCGCGAGGCTGTGAGCGTGGACCGGATCGTCCTGCCCGCCGACCCGATCACCGACGGCGTCACCGCGCTGCGGCCGTGGCGGGACTCGGACATCGCGGCGATCGTCGCAGCCTGCCAGGATCCGGAGATCGGCCGTTGGACCCCTGTGCCCGCGCCATACGGCGAGAGCGATGCCCGCGCCTATCTGCTCCAGCGCTACGACTCGATCCATGCTGGGTCCTCGGCGCCGTTCGCGATCGTCGAGCCGGGCGACGGACCGCTACTCGGGTCGGTCGCCCTGATGCGCCCCAGGTGGGAGCACCAGCGCGCCGCGGTCGGCTACTGGCTGGCGCCCGAGGGCCGGGGGCGGGGACACGCCACCCGGGCGGTGCGGCTGATCTGCGACTGGGGCTTCAGCGCCCTCTCACTCGAGCGCATCGAGCTGCTCGCGGCGACCGGCAACGCCCCCTCCCAGCGCGTCGCCGAGCGCGCCGGCTTCGTCCGCGAGGGGGTGCTGCGCTCCTACATCCGCAATGGGGAGCTGCGCCACGACATGGTGGCGTTCGGGCTGCTGGCGGGATAGGGCCCGACGGGCACCTGAGCCGGCGCGAGCGGGCCGTGTCCGAGGGTGGGCAGATTCCGGCCGTCATGCGGCCGGAATCTGCCCACCCCCCAGCTACTTCCGCGCCCCGCCCGTCACCGGCGCCCCGAGCGACTCCACCCGCCAGCCCTGATCCGTCTTGGTCAGCTCGATCGCGTCGAGGGAGGCCTGCTGGCCGGCGGCGCTGGTGAGCGTGATCGCGGTGGCCCGCAGGCCGGCGACGGTGATCCGGCCGATGCTCAACGTCGGGTGCTTGAGGCCGGCGAGGCCGATTCGCATCGCCGTCTCGCAGGGCACGCCGCTGGCGGCGAGATGCTCGAGCAGGGACGGGCCCAGGACCTGCGTGCAGAGAGTCTTGTAGTCCTTGCCCTGAGTGGCGTGGAGAAACTGCTGAACCTTGGCCTGGACCTGATCGTGGTCACTCGCGCCGCAGCCCGCGAGGAGGCACGCGGCGACAAGCGCCGACACACCTCGTCTCGCCCACATGCGGGAAGGGTAGCCTGTACCCGATGACGCTCGAGCCGCTCCGCGACGGGCACGGCCGGCTGATCGGAGATCTCCGGGTCTCGGTCACCGATCGGTGCAATTTTCGCTGCCAGTACTGCATGCCGGCGGAGGGCCTGCCGTGGCTCGAGCGCCAGGAGATCCTGAGCTTCGAGGAGGTGGCGCGGATCGTCGCGCTGCTGGCGGCGCTGGGCGTGCACGACATCCGCCTGACCGGCGGCGAGCCGCTGGTGCGGCGCAACTTTCCCGCGCTGGCACAGATGCTGGCCGGGATCGAGGATGTGCACGACCTCTCCGTGACGACGAACGGGTTCCTGCTCGAGCGCGACGCCGAAGCGCTGGTGGCCGCCGGCGTGAACCGCTTCAACGTGTCGGTCGATTCGCTGCAACGTGACCACTTCTTCGAGCTCACCCGCCGTGACGCGCTGCCCCAGGTCCTGCGCGGCCTGGAGGTCCTCGCGCGCTTCCCGGAGGCTCACCCGATCAAGATCAACGCCGTGGCGATCCGCGACTTCAGCGAGGACGAGGTGCTGCCCTTCGCCGACTTCGCCCGGCGCACGCCCTACGAGGTTCGCTTCATCGAGTTCATGCCGCTCGACGCCGACCGCGCCTGGACACCCGAGCAGGTACTCAGCGGGGAGGAGATCCGGTCCGCGATCCACGCCGTTCACCCGCTCGAGCCCGAGCCACGTGAGCCGAGCGCCACGGCGCGCGTGTACCGGTTCGCCGACGGCAAGGGCCGGATCGGCTTCATCAGCCCCGTCTCCGAGCCGTTCTGCGGCGACTGCAACCGGATCCGGCTGACCGCCGACGGCCGGCTGCGCACGTGTCTGTTCTCGCTCAACGAGACCGACCTGCGCGGACCGCTGCGCGACGGCGCGGATGATCGTGAGCTCGAGCAGATCGTGCGCGACGCGGTGTGGCGCAAGGAGCTCAAGCACCACGTCGGCGAGCCCGGGTTCATCCAGCCCAGCCGGAGCATGTCGGCCATCGGCGGCTGAGATCCCCCCACCGCCGGGCCCTACGCCCCGCGGCCGCCGGCTTAATCACTTCGCAAGCTCCGCCCGGCATCATCTGGACCGATGCTCCTGCTGATGGTGTTCGCCTTGGTCGCGGGCGCGGGCACCGCGATTACTCCGTGCGTCCTCCCCGTCCTGCCTGCGCTCCTGTCCGCGAGCGCGGTCGGCGGCCGCCGGCGGCCACTCGGCATCGTGCTCGGCCTCGGGGCGACGTTCACGATCGCGATCGTCGCGCTGGCCCAGCTCGTCAAGGGCGTCGGGTTGGCCAGCGGCGCGGCGCGCACGCTGGCCGTCGTCGTCCTGATCGGATTCGGCGTGGTGCTGCTCATCCCCGAGGTGGCCGCCCGCGTGCAGGCGCCGCTCTCGCGCCTGGCCCGGTTCGGGCCCAAGACCCGGGGCGACGGCTTCTGGTCAGGGGTCGGCGTGGGTGCCGCGCTCGGGTTCGTGTGTGCGCCGTGCGCCGGCCCGATCCTCGCCGCGGTGACGTCGGTGAGCGCGTCCGGCGGCGCCTCGGCGAAGATCGTCGCGGTGGCCCTGGCCTATTCCGCGGGGCTGTGCTCCGTGCTGCTGCTCTACGCGCTCGGCGGGCGCAAGGTGATCGAACGGGTCCGCCGCTCGGCGCGCGGGAACTGGGTCGAGCGCACGCTCGGCGTCGTGCTGATCGCAACGGGGATCCTGATGGCCGCCAACGTCGACGTCCGCTTCGAGGAGGCGCTGGCCAGGGACACCAGCCTGCCCGCCTTCCTGGTCGATCCGACCCGGTCGCTGGAGAACTCCAATGCCGTTCAGAACCGGCTCGCCTCGCTGCGGCCCGCGTCGCGGTTCGCGCAGCGCCAGAGCCCGGCCAAGGAGGCCTCGGCGGTCCCCGTCCCGGCCACGGTCGGGATCCCGGGCGTGCAGACGCCGTCGCTGGCCGACCTGGGTCCGGCGCCGGAGTTCACCGGCAACCAGGACTGGTTCAACACACCGGGCGGGCGGCCGCTCACGCTCGCCGGCCTGCGCGGTCACGTGGTGCTGGTCGATTTCTGGACCTACACGTGCATCAACTGCCTGCGCACGCTTCCCGACCTCAAGGGCCTGTACGCAACGTATCACCCGTACGGCCTCGAGATCGTCGGCGTGGAGACGCCCGAGTTCACCTTCGAGCAGGAGGCCGGGAACGTGCGCCAGGCCATTGCCTCCGACGGCCTGCGCTACCCCGTCGTCCAGGACAACAACTACGGGACCTGGAATGCGTACCAGAACCAGTACTGGCCGGCCGAGTACCTGATCGACGCCCACGGTCAGGTACGCCACACCCAGTTCGGTGAAGGCGACTACAAGCAGGGCGAGGCCGCGGTGCGGCGGCTGCTCTACGAAGCCGGTGCCACGCGTCTGCCGCCGCCGATGTCGGCGCACGCGGTGCTCCCGTCGGCCCAGCTGGCGACGCCCGAGACCTACCTGGACCCGCAGCGCTCACAGGGATTCGCGTCGCCGCTGCACGCCGGGATCCACGACTACACGGCGCCCTCCTCGCTGCAGCTGAACGAGTTCGCGCTCCAGGGCCGCTGGAACGTCGGCTCGCAGTCGGCCACACCGGTGGCCCCCGGAGCGCAGATCCAGGCCGGGTTCCAGGCCGCCGACGTCTATCTGGTGCTGACGTCCCAGGGGAACGTCCCGCGGCAGGCGCGCATCCTGCTCGACGGCCATCCGATCAGCGCCGCCGACGCCGGCACCGACATCAGCGGCGCGACGGTCACGGTCCGCGGCCAGCGTCTGTACTCGCTCGTGGCGCTGCACGGTCCAGAGCAGCACCTGCTGACGGTCGAGCTGCCCCCCGGCGTCTCGGCCTACGACTTCACCTTCGGCTGATCCGCCCGTCGAGGAGCGCGGCGGCGTGGAGCAGGTCCTCGGGTGCGTTGACATTGAAGAACGGCTCGGGATCGGCCACCTCCAGGATCCGCGGGTGGAGCGCCTCGACCTCGCGCCGCAACGGCGTCGCACCGCGCTCGGCCGCGGGGGCGAGCAGCGGCGCGGCGGCCGGTAGGTACATCGCCAGCAACGGCTGCAGCAGGCCCTCGCAGACCGGGACCACGGCCGGGGCCCCCGCGGGGTCGGTGTCGGCGATCCGGTCGACCAGCCCCGGCGTCACGAACGGGAGGTCGCCGGCGCAGGCCAGCACCGGGCGGCCGCCGGCCAGCCCCAGGGCGTGCACGATCCCCACCAGCGGGTGCCGCGGGGTCGCAGGCTCGATCCACACCGTCACCCCGGGGAAGCTGGGCAGCTCGGTGTCCGGCTTGGCGATGATCGCGACCTCGCTCAGGCAGTCCCTGAGTGCGGCCAGCGGATAGGCAATCAGCGGTCGCCCACACAGCTCGACGATCGCCTTCGAGCCCCCGATCCGCCGCCCCAGACCCCCGGCCAGCACCACGCCAACGGGGTCTCGGCGGCGTCGCATCAGGTCCTCGGGAGCCGGTCGCTCACGTGTCGAGCATAAGGGCCGAGGCGGGGGGGAATAGAATCAATGCGATGGAGGGCTCCACTGAGGTCCGGAGCTGGCTTCGCTGCTATCGCTGCTGGTCGCAGAACCTCGAGGTGCAGGTGCACTACGAGGGGATACACCGGATCGATGCGGAGACCGGCGAGCGCGGCGAGGTCGTCGACGAGATGCAAGAGGCTGTGGTCCAGTGCCTCGACTGCATGCACGACCAACCCCACCTCGGGTTCCACAACGGACGCGTCGAGCCGATCGAGGACCGCTGGGAGCGGATGATCGCCGGAACGCCGTGGGTCGCGTCGTGCACCGTGACCGTCGACGCCGACGACGTCGAGACGTGCTCAGGTCCCGAGGCCGGGGATGCGTTGTCCTACGCGGCCTTCGGCGACCACGGTACGCGCGAGTTCTTCACCCACGTGCGCTTCCACAAGCACGATGAAGACCGGATCGTCGTGCACCTGCTCGTCGAGCTCTACGCGCGCTCGGCCGAGGAGGCCACCGAGGTGCTCGAGGACGCCGCCCGCGGCACATTGGCGATCACCTCGCTGGCCGAGGAGTCACGCCCGCCGGCGTCAACCGGCGGCGACCAGCATTAGCGGCGTCCTCGGCGGCTACGCCCTCTCCGGCGCCCCTCGGGTCCTCGCCAGCACCGGTCGCGGCCGTCGGCGGCGGTACAGGTCCCACAGCTCGAGGATGATCAGCGTCAGCGCCACCGGCACGGTCGCGGGGAGCTCGTTGACGGCGAAGAACAGCAGGTCGAACAGCGCCGCGACCACGAACGCGATCAGCGCGGCGACACGCTGGCGCCGGGGATCGGACGCCAGCACGGCACCGAGCACCGCGGCGATGAACAGGTCGCCGTAGCCCATCGACACCGATCCGAACGCCTCGCTCTGCAGCTGCGGCAGGCCGCCACCCGGGGCGGCGGCGATCAGGCTCGCGTTGGGAGCCTGGAGCAGGTCGCTGACCACGAGCCACGTGTCGGCCCCGGCCATCAGCACGATCCCCACCTTGAGCCAACTGGCCGGCGTGACAGCGGCCAGCAGGACGCCCAGCGTGATGCAGCTGAGCGCCGAGAGCAGCACCGCGGCCCCCTCCCCGACGAGCGATCCGCGCGCCCCCCAGGCGAGCGCGAACAGGACCGCGGCCAGCAGAACCAGCACCAGCCGGGCGCCCCGCATCGCCCACCCGAGCGCCACGGCCGCGAGCGGGGGCACGGCGATCAGCGCCAGATATGTCAGTCCCGTGGCCGTGTCGTTGACGTAGCGGATCGCGAACACGACCAGCACGATCGAGGCCAGCGGCACAACCGCCCAGCCCCGGCCGCCCAGCCTCCGCAGCCGCTCGGCCCCGGGCGGAAGCCGGGGCGCGAGCACGCAGCCCGCCTGCACCGCCAGCATGCAGGCATCCGAGGGGACGAAAGCGAGCGCCATCGCCCTCAGGGTACGCACAGGCACAGGCCGGCCGGCTGCGCCGCGGGGGCGCAACGCGGCCGGCGAGGCCGGTGGCTACTGGTGCAGGCGCGCGTCCAGCGAGTTCAGCTGCTCGTGCAGCGCCGCCGACAGCCGGTCGCCGAACTGGGCGTAGAACTCGTGCAGCTGCGGAAGCTGCTGCTTCCAGCCCTCGCGGTCGACCTCGAGCAGCTTCGCCATCGCCTCTGCGGAGATGTCGAGGTCGCTGACGTCGATGCCGCCCTCGCCGATGACCGGAACCAGCCCGATCTCCGACTCGACCGCCTCGGCCGTGCCCTCGCAGCGGCGGAAGACCCACGCCAGGATGCGCGAGTTCTCGCCGTAGCCGGGCCACAGGAACTTCCCGTTCTCGTCCTTGCGGAACCAGTTGACGTAGAACACCTTGGGCAGCTTGGCGCCCTTGTGCTCGCCGACCTCCAGCCAATGGGCGAAGTAGTCGGCCATGTGGTAGCCGCAGAACGGGAGCATCGCCATCGGGTCGAAGCGGAGCTTGCCGACAGCGCCGGCCGCGGCCGCCGTGGTCTCCGAGGACATGATCGAGCCGAGGAACACACCGTGCGTCCAGTCGCGGGCCTCGTGCACCAGTGGCACCACCGTCGAACGGCGACCACCGAACAGCATCGCGTCGATCGGCACGCCCTTGGGGTCCTCCCACTCGGAGGCGATCGACGGGCACTGCGCGGCAGGGGTGGTGAAGCGGGCGTTCGGATGCGCGGCCGGGGTCTCCACCTCGGGCGTCCAGGATCCGCCGCGCCAGTCGGTCGCGTGAGCGGGCGGCTCCTCGGTGAGGCCCTCCCACCACACGTCGCCGTCGTCGGTCTTGGCGCAGTTGGTGAAGATCGAGTTGCGCTCGATCGTCTTGATCGCGTTCGGGTTGGTGACCTCGCCGGTCCCGGGGGCGACGCCGAAGAAGCCGGCCTCGGGGTTGACCGCGTAGAGCCGGCCATCGGCGCCGAACTTCATCCACGCGATGTCGTCACCGATCGTCTCGACCTTCCAGCCCGCGAGCGTCGGGATCAGCATCGCCAGGTTGGTCTTGCCGCATGCGCTCGGGAAGGCCGCGGTGAGGTACTTCACCTCACCCTCCGGCGAGGTGACCTTCAGGATCAGCATGTGCTCGGCGAGCCAGCCCTCGTCGCGCGCCATCACCGAGGCGATCCGCAGCGCGAAGCACTTCTTGCCCAGCAGCGCGTTGCCGCCGTAGCCGGAGCCGAAGGACCAGATCTCCCGGGTCTCCGGGAAGTGAACGATGTACTTGTTGTCGCCGTTACACGGCCACGGCACGTCCTCGACGCCCTCGGTCAGCGGCATCCCGACCGAGTGCACGCAGGGCACGAAGTCGCCGTCCTCACCGAGCACGTCCAGCGCCGCCTGCCCCATGCGGGTCATGATCCGCATCGAGACCGCGACGTAGGCCGAGTCGGTCAGCTGCACGCCGATGTGGGAGATCGACGAGCCGATCGGGCCCATCGAGAACGGCACCACGTACATCGTCCGCCCACGCATCGTCCCCTCGAACCGCTCGTTCAGCGCCGTCCGCATCTCCACCGGCTCACGCCAGTTGTTGGTCGGGCCGCTGTCGGCCTCCTTCTCGGAGCAGATGAACGTCCGGTCCTCCACTCGAGCCACGTCGGCCGGGTCGGACAACGCCAGATACGAGTTCGGACGCTTGGCGTCCGAGAGCTTCTCGAAGGTGCCCGCCTCGATCAGCTTGGTGGCGAGCTGATCGTATTCCTCGGCCGACCCATCACACCAGTGAATGTCGTCGGGCTGGGTCAGCGCGGCGACCTCCTCCACCCACGCCAGAAGGCGTTCGTGGTCGGTGGTTGCCTGGTGCGTGGGGGGTGCAGTGTGAGCCATTGGTGTTCGACAACTCCTCGTGGCTGGGGTGGCCGCAGAAGGGTGTATCCGCGTTACGGACGACATAATCCCCGCAGTCGCGCTGCCCTGCGGGGATTGGAGCCTAACCGACGCTCCATGGTCAGTATGTCAGCAGAACGAGTTTGAAAATGCGGAGATTTCGCGGGGCGCTCACCGGCCCCGGAACACCGAAACGCTCTACTCGACGTTCGTCTCGGCGCCGGCCAGCGGCGCTCCGGGCTCCTTGCGGGGCACGAGCACGAGTCGCTTGAACTCGGCCACCATGACTCCGTCCTGGTTGAGCACGCGGGTGTGGACGCGCACCGTGCCGCGATCGAGCTTGGACTGCGAGGGCTTGACCTCGAGCACCTCGGACTCGCAGAACAGCGTGTCGCCATGGAACACGGGGGCGGGATGCTTGAGCTCCTCGGTGGCGAGATTGGCGATCGCCTTCCCGCTCACGTCGGATACGCTCATGCCGAGCGCCAACGAGTAGACGAGCGGCCCGACCACGACATTGCGGCCCTGCTGCGACTGCTTCGCGTACACGTCGTTGATGTGCAGCGGGTGGTGATTCATCGTGATCAGGCAGAAGAGGTGATCATCGGCCTCGGTGACGGTCTTGGCGGGCCAGTGCTTGTACACCGCGCCGACCTCGAACTCCTCGAGGTAGCGACCGTAGGGATGCGCGCCGGTCGCCTCGCGCGCCGCCTGGTCGGTGTCGACTTGGGTCATCTGGGACGGTCTCCTGGTTTCTTGGTTGAGATGGCGGGCATTGTGGCGCACGGGCACCGGGCCGACGCCGGCCCGACTACGATTGAAGCTCAATTAAGGACCCTGACTTCAGGAGATCACCTCTTGCGCAACCCCCGCGATTTCGGAAAGCCACTCGCCATCGGCGCTCCCACCCCGCTGCTGGAGATCCCGTTCAAGCCGTCACGGATGATCCATTTCTTCGATCCCAGCA
>DATMGZ010000079.1:0-2028 GCA_035555155.1 Solirubrobacteraceae bacterium
CTGGCGCGCAGAGCCGTGGACGCGGACGGCGGGCTCCGGGCATCGCTCTTGCTCGCCCGGGCGCACACGATCCAGAGCGAGTACGAGCAGGCGGCCGAGGTCCTGGCCGCCGCCGAGCCCGACATCGAGAGCGAGGCCGACGCGGTCGACTACCTCGAGCAGCAAACAGCGGTTCTCCACTTCGGGCTCCGGCGCTCCGAGGAGCTGAACCGGCTCCTGGATCGGGCCCACGCGTGGTGGGACTCCCCGGAATGGCGCGACCGTCTGAGCCCCCTGCGCCTCGTGGGCGACGACGCCGCATCGCCGAACCTCGCGGCCGCCGCATCGGCCAAGATCCTCGCCGATGAGAGCGTCGATCCGGAGGTGCGCCGCCGCGTCGCGCCGCTGCACGCCGCCAACCTTCTCAACAGGGGAAGCGTGCGCGATGCGTTCGAGCTGGCCCGGCGGATCCGCCCGAACCTGCCGCTCCGCGATCTCACCGACGAGATCTCATTCGTGCTCTGGAGCGCGATCGCCATCGAGAGCGGCCTGGGCTGGAGCGAGCTCGAGACGTGGGCGACGGCGGCCCTCACCGGCGGAGTCAGGCTGGGGTCCCGCGCCGCCGCCGGACGCGGGGCCCTCGCGCTTGGCGGTCTCAGGTTCTCACAAGGCCGATTCATCGAGGCGGGTCGGTGGCTGGCCGAGGCCGAGCTCCAGCTCGAGCAGCACGACGCCGGCGGCTTGCTCGCGATCACCAACTCGATGCAGGTCGGGGTCGCCTGCTTCACCGGTGACCACGAGGCGGTCGGCCCCGCGCTTGCCCGCTGTCGCGCGGCGGTGGGAGACCACGTGCCCCTGTCCAACCAGCTCCCCTACGTCGCCCGCGCCGAGGCCTGGGCGGTACTCGCCGCGGGCGACCCGCCTCGCGCCCAGCAGTTGTTCCTTGAGGCCGCGGGACGGCTCCGCGAGAGGCCGATCTACGCGGCACGCCTCACCTACGAGGCGCTGCGCGCAGGAACGCCGGCTCGGCGGGTGGCGCGTGATCTCGAGCCGCTCGCCCGACGCTGTGACGCCCCACTCACCGCCGCCTACGCCGCCCACGCCAACGCCCGCGTCGCCGACGACGGTAACGCCCTCATAGCCGTCGTCGATGAGATGGAGACCATCGGGGCACTCCGCTACGCCACCGAGGTCGCCGCCGACGCCGCGGGCGCGTTTCACCGAGCCGGGTATCAGGACTCCGCGCGCCGAGCGGCCACCCGCTGCCGGGTGCTGCACGCCCAAGGGCAGGGCGGGACGCTGCCCTCGATCGCGGGCCTCGATGAGGCGGAGACCTCGCTTACCTCCCGGGAGCGCCAACTCGTGGACCTCGCCTCCCGCGGGCTCACCAACCCCCAGATCGCCGACCGTCTCGTCCTCTCGGTCCGCACGGTCGAGTCCCACCTCTACCACGCCATGCAGAAGCTCGGGATCTCCAACCGCCAAGACCTCTAGCTCGTCCTCGCTGCCGCTCCGGTGATCGAGCCATCGAGGCAATAGGCGCCAGGCGGACCGAGATTCGTCGTCGCGGGTCGGCTGCGTACTCCTACGGCAAGGTCGCAGCTCAGCAGCTGTCGGGCAAACCCAGACGACTCACGCGTCCGAGATGTCGGCTGCACGCGCGTGATCGGTCCCGGAGGTCGACTCCGGGGCTCTGACGGGCGGTCGGAGTCAACTTCGGCGGTCCCGCGCCGATGCCGCTGGGCGATGCCTTCGCCAGGCTCGGTGATGGCTCTGATCGGATCCCAGTAGTCGGTTACTGATGACCGATCGTTGGTCGGCGGTGAGACTGCCCGAGCAACGATAGATCAACCGACCGGGAGGGCAGCCATGAGGGTACCGGGCATCACTGAATCCAACCGCCGCTGGCGACCGGCACCGCCGACCGGTACCTCGTCATCGCCGGCGTGATGGTCGCGATCGCTATCGAGATCGCCGCGCTGCATCGTCGCCATCCCGTCCCCGACGACGGTCCGGACGCTCCCGGCGCGAACGCGGCGCCGACGCTGC
>DATMGZ010000080.1:0-4868 GCA_035555155.1 Solirubrobacteraceae bacterium
TCCCGCTGGCATCCTCGTCTCGCCGTTGCGCGACTATCTGGAGCGCCTGCTCGACTTCGCCACCCGCACCCGCTGGGGCAAGCGCCCGATCCTGCGAGGAGAGGCACTGGCCACCTGATCCCTACGATCCAGTGTCGTGAGTTGGACATTCGCACGCAGACTGCATGGGAATGTTGCAATCGCGACACTAGGTGTTATGAGCGCAGCCGGGTCCGGTGACCACAGCGGCGTCAGCGTCGAGGCGCTGGAGCTGTTCGTGCAGGTGCTGTCACAGGCCGAGGAGGTCAAGACCGCGGACGTCTTCTACGGTCGCCTGTGCGATGCCGTGTGTCAGCTCGCCCACATGCGTCGCGCGCTCATCTTTCGCTACGACGGCGCCCGTCGCCAGGTGCGCGCCGCCGGCGCGCACGGGATCGACCTCGAGCAGTTCGCCGGTGCCCATGTGAGCGTCGAGTCCGCCCCGATCACCGCCCGGGCGCTGCAGGAGGACCGCGTCGTCGAGGTGACCGGCGACGTGACCGGGCAGTTCCCGCGCGAGTACGCGGCGCTGATCGCCGAGCCCGTGCGCCTCGTGTGCGTACCGATGGCGGCGGCGGGCCGCGCGGTGGGCGTAATCCTCGCCGACCGGCCGCTCGAGGATCCTCCGCTGGACGATGCCGAGCGGTATCTGCTGTGGACGCTCGGCAAGACGGCGGCGCTGGCCTCGGTGGCGCGGATCGTCGCCACCCAGTTCGAGAAGGCGACCCAGCTCGAGCAGCGGATCGATCTGGCCCGGGAGATCCACGAACGGGTGGTCCAGCGTCTGTTCGGCGTCTCGATGGCGCTCGACGGCGACGGTGACCTTCCCGAGCTGGCCCGGCACCGATGCGCGTCGGAGACCCAGGGGGCGCTGACCGATCTGCGCTCGGCCCTGCAGCGGCCGCTCGGCCGCGAGCCGCGGGCGACCGCCACGACCCTGTTCGACGAGGTGCAGCGACTCGCACACGCGCATCCGGACCTCGGGGTGACACTCGAGTCCGGGGTGGCCGGCGACGTGCCGGAGACGCTCGAGCCGCTGGCGCAGTCGGTGCTCGCCGAAGCGGTGCGCAACGCCCACAAGCACGCCGAGCCGACCCGGGTCAGCGTGCGCGTCGAACGCGCCGACGGCGCCTTCGTGCTCGAGGTCGCCAACGACGGCGTGCGCGATCGGCGCCGCCCGGCGGGGATGGGCCTGCGCCTGGCCGCCCTGGAGGCGCTGCAGAGCGGCGGCGTGGTGGAGTTCGGAGAGCGCGAGCCGGGCAGCTGGCAGGTGCGCCTCGTCGTCCCTGACCATGGCTGAGGAGGAGCGCAGCCCCGATCGTCTGCGGGTGCTCGTGGTCGACGACCACGAGGTCGTCCACTGGGGCTTCCGCCTGATGCTGGCCCAGCAGCCCTGGGTCGAGCGCTGCCTCAGCGCCACCACCGGACGCGAGGCGGTGGCGCTCGTGTCCCGCTATCGCCCGCACGTCGCGCTGGTGGACCTGTTCATCGGCGAGGAGTCGGGAGCCGAGGTGTGTGAGCAGCTGCGGGCGGCCGAGCCCGCCACGCGCGTGCTGCTGTTCTCGGGCGCCGGCGAGATCTCGCCGCACGCTGCCCGTGCCGCCGGCGCGTCCGGATTCGCGTTCAAGGACTGGCCGGCGCGCCGCATCGCCAGCGCCGTGCGGATGGTCGGGCTGGGCCGGACGGTGTTCGAGGCCCACGACCGTCCCAGCACGCTCGGGCTCTCCGAGCGCGAGCGTGCCGTGCTCGAGTTGATGGCTTCGGGCTCCACCAACCCCGAGATCGCCGACGAGCTGCACCTCTCACGCCACACGATCAAGGAGCACACGAGCTCGCTGTATCGCAAGCTCGGGGTCCGCAACCGCACCGAGGCGGTCCAGCGCGCCCAGCGGATCGGCCTGCTGAAGTGAGGGCGCGGGCGGTCGCGCCGTCAGGCGGCCGTCCTGATGTCGAAGTCTTACGGACTTCTGAATCGGGGCGCCATCCCCCCGAGACAGTGCCAGGGCGCCGGTAAGGTCTGCCCGCGATGCCGAACTGTGGGGCGCGGCTCGAGGTGCCGACCACAAAGGAGACCACCACATGACGATCGAGCTGAGCCCAGAGCAGGAGCAGATGTGCGCCACTGCGCCCTCGGACTTCTCGGATCTGGGCGCCGTATACATCAACTGCACGCTCAAGCGCTCGCCGGAGGTGTCCAATACCCGCGCGCTGGGCGACCGCTCGATTGCGATCATGCAGCGGCTCGGTGTCTCGGTCGAGGTGATCCGAGCCGTGGATCACGAGATCGCCACGGGCGTCTACCCGGACATGACCGAGCACGGATGGGCACGGGATGAGTGGCCGGAGATCTACGCCAAGGTGATGGCCGCCGACATCCTCGTCCTCCTGTCGCCGATCTGGCTGGGTGAGAAGACCTCGGTCTGCACCCGCGTGATCGAGCGCCTATACGGCAACAGCCACCTGCTCAACGACGACGGCCAGTACGCGTACTACGGCCGCGTCGGCGGATGCATCATCACCGGCAACGAGGACGGCGCCAAGCATTGCTCGATGAACATCCTCTACTCGCTCCAGCATCTCGGGTACACGATCCCGCCCCAGGCCGATTCGGCCTGGCTCGGTGAGGCGGGACCCGGACCGAGCTACCTCGATCCGGGCTCCGGCGGACCCGAGAACGACTTCACCAATCGCAACACCGCGTTCCTGACCTGGAACCTGCTCCACGTCGCGCGGATGCTCAAGGACGCCGGCGGGATCCCCGCCCACGGTAACCAGCGCTCGGCGTGGGATGCCGGGTGCCGCTTGGACTTCGCCAATCCGGACTACCGGTAGCGCGCGCGGTGCACCCGCGCCGCGGGTGCCGGGCCGGGTGGCGGTGACTGGGGGCGCCCTCGGGACGCCCCGCTCTCACCTCCCCCGGTGAGCTCAGTGCAGGAGCTGCAGTGAGTTCGCGGCCGGACCGCTGCCCGCGTCGGTGGTGAAGTACAGGCCGCCGCGATGCGGAGCGACGGCGAGCCCGAACAGGTCGTCGGCGCCGGGGTCGACCAGCACCTTGGTGGCGACCTGGCGGTCCGCCGGCGTGGTCTCGACGATCCGCCCGTCGGCTCCGGGGAATTGCCGCCAGCGCGCCGCAGCTCGCCCGAGCTGCGTGGCACGACCGCGACGCCGTAGGGGTTCACGTCCCCCATCGCCGGGCCGCTGGGGGGCACCACGGATCCAATCGTGCTGACGGCGGCGAAGCGGTGCGGGAACGGTGTTCGCGCATGGGCAAACCTCGCTAGGCTGCGAAGCAGTGAGGAGCCCGAATTGGTAGAGCCCGGATCAACCGAGGTCCACCCGCCGGCGTTCGCGCCCCCATTCGCCGGCTACCAGGCCGAGATCTTCCAGCGCGGCATGAACGGCGAGCTACCGGCCCAGCCGGTCTCGATGGCCGAGCTCGAGCAGACGGCGCACGGCCACGTCGACCGCCGGGCGGCGGCGTACGCGTTCGGCGGCGCCGGCAGCGAGGACACGATGCGGGCCAACCTCGAGGCGTTCCGGCGCTGGCGGATCGTGCCGCGAATGCTCCGCGACGTCTCGACCCGCGACCTCTCGGTGACCGTGCTGGGAACGCCGATGGCGGCCCCGATCGCGCTCGCGCCGATCGGCATGCAGACGATCGTCAATCCTGCCGGTGAGCTGGCCTCGGCCCATGCCGCCGCGGGCGTGGGTCTGCCGATCGCGGTCAGCACCGTGGCCGGTCGCACGCTGGAGGAGATCGCGGCCGCGACGTCCGGGCCGAAGTGGTTCCAGCTCTACTGGCCGCGCGATCCCGAGCTGGCCGGGAGTCTCGTCGCGCGCGCCGAGGCCGCCGGCTACGACGCCATCCTCGTCACGCTCGACGCCTTCCTCCCCGGCTGGAAGCCGCGCGACCTGCAGAACGCGTGGCAGCCCTACCTCGAGGGTATGGGGATCGCGAACTACGTCTCAGACCCCGTCTTCCGGAGCCTGCTGCAGGTCTCGCCCGAGGAGTCGCCCGCGGCCGCGGTCGGCGAGTTCCTGGTGCAGTTCTCCAACCCCGCTCTGCAGTGGCACGACCTCGAGTTCCTGCGCTCGCGCACGGCGTTGCCGATCGCGCTCAAGGGCGTCCTCCATCCCGACGACGCGCTGTCCGCGCGCGAGCACGGCATCGAGGCGGTGGTCGTCTCCAACCACGGTGGTCGCCAGATCGACGGGGCGATCGCCTCGCTCGACGCGCTGCCGGCGATCGTCGATGCGGTCGGCGGCGACATGAACGTCCTGCTCGACAGCGGCGTGCGCTCCGGCTCCGACGTGATCAAGGCACTCGCGCTCGGAGCCGACGCGGTGCTGCTCGGCCGTCCCTACCTGTGGGGGCTGGCCGTCGACGGCGAATCGGGCGTGCTCGCGGTCCTGCGGGCGATCCTCGCCGAGCTCGACATCACGCTCGGGCTGATCGGGCACCAGCGCCCGGCCGAGCTCGATCGCGACCTGCTCGTCGCCGCCCCGCGCTAGGTCTTCGCGGGCTCGCGGCTATCGGTGCACTGCGGCGAGCAGCGCGGCGTAGGAGCGCACCAGCGCCGCCCGCTCCTGCCCGATCAGCGGGCTGGCCGGATCGCAGCCCTCCTGCACCCAGCGATCGGAATGGTCCATCGCCAGCGCACGCTGCTCCGCCGCCCCGCGAGCGTCCGCCTCGGCAACGCCGTAGACGTAGGCGTAGAGCGCCGCCAGCGCATCGACGAGCGGGCGGCGGTCGTCGCCGGGCTCGGCGTGCTGGTGCGCGCGGTGGACCCGCCACCAGTCCACCTCCAGCTCGGCGGCGTGCACGGGATCGAAGGGCTCGCGGTAGCGGC
>DATMGZ010000081.1:0-4659 GCA_035555155.1 Solirubrobacteraceae bacterium
GCACTACCTGTGCCCCGGTTACAAGCTCTTCTTCCACCACGTGCGGCAACCGATGCAGACCATGGCCGGCCTGCTCGCCGCCGACCGCGCGCCCGCGGAGCTGATGCGCGTGTATACCGCCGCAGATTCGGCCCGCGGCCGTAACGAGCCGTGCCCCTGCGGCTCTCACCGCAAGTGGAAGCACTGCCACGGCGCCGGCTGACCCGGCGTCCGGCGTGCCGGACGCCGGGCGTCGGGCGTCGGTCAGCCGCTCTGATCCTCGCGGCGCCGGCGCTGGCGGCGCAGCTCCTGGCGGGCGACCGAGAGGCGGTGGACCTCGTCGGGTCCGTCGGCGATGCGAAGGGTCCGCAGCCCGGCGTACATGTAGGCCAGCGGGAAGTCGTCGCTGACCCCGGCACCACCGTGGACCTGGATGGCGCGATCGACCACCTTGAGCGCGACGCTCGGGACGACGGCCTTGATCGCGGCGATCTCGATGCGCGCGTGCTGGTTGCCCACCGTGTCCATCAGCCACGCCGTCTTCATTACCAGCAGACGGGCCATGTCGAGCTCGATCCGGCTCTCGGCGATCCAGTCGCGTACGTTGGCGTTGTGCGAGATCGGCTGGCCGAAGGTCTCTCGCGCATCGGCGCGGTCGCACAGCATCTCGAGCGCCCGCTCGGCCGCACCGAGCGCCCGCATGCAGTGATGGATCCGGCCGGGGCCGAGCCGGGCCTGAGCGATCAGGAAGCCCATCCCCTCGCCGGCGAGGATGTTCGAGGCCGGAACGCGGACGTCCTCGAACAGCAGCTCGCCGTGGCCCTCGGGATCGTGGTAGCCGAACACCGGCACGCTGCGCAGGACCGTGACCCCCGGCGTGTCGAGGGGCACGAGCACCATCGACTGCTGCTGATACGTCGCCGCCTCGGGGTCCGTCTTGCCCATCACGATCAGGATCTGCGCATTGGGGTGCAGCGCGCCCGTCGTCCACCACTTGCGTCCGTTGAGCACGTATTCCTCACTCCGGCGCTCGATCCGCATGGCGATGTTCGTCGCATCCGAGCTGGCGACGTCGGGCTCGGTCATGGCAAAGCCGGAGCGGATTTCGCCGGCCAGCAGCGGCTCGAGCCAGCGGTCCTGCTGCTCCTCGGAGCCGAACTGGTGCAGCACCTCCATGTTGCCGGTATCGGGAGCGGAGCAGTTGCAGGCTTCGGACGCGATCCGCGTACGGCCCATGATCTCCGCCAGCGGCGCGTACTCGACGTTGGTCAGGCCGGCGCCGTGCTCCTCGTCGGGGAGGAACAGGTTCCACAGGCCCCGCTCGCGGGCCGCACGCTTGAGCTCCTCCATCACCGGGGGGTGACAGTGGGGACTGCCGGCGGCGGCCGCCTCTTGCACCTGCTCCTGCCAGACGGACTCGGCCGGCCGGATCTGGCCCTCCATGAACGCGAGCAGGCGCTCGCGAATCTCCTCGGCGCGCGGGGACGGCTGGATGTTCATCGTGTCTCCTTGCGGGGCGCTCTGCTCACCGCGCGATCACGGTGAAGAAATCTCGGCTGTACGGCACCAGGAAGAAGCCTGACACGCCGACTTGGCCAGGGGCGACCGGGACAGGTGCCAGCGGCCCATGACCGCCTCGGTGACCGTACAGGTAGCCGGCGACCCAGGCCGGGTTGATGTCGAGCTGTACCGCGCGGACAACACGCGCGGCGCGCAGAGCGCCGGCCAACTGGGAGACGGTGAGATGCTCGCCGCCGGCCCAGATCAGGCGCCCGTCGGCGGTCACGCCGAGCGCGGACCGCGCGGGAGCGACGACACCGCCGAGCGTCGCGCCCCAGCAGCTCAGGCAGTCGAGGTTGGAGGCGGCCAGGCCGTGGTCGATCAGCAGGCTCAGGTTCTGCCGCACCGACGCGACCGGCCGGCCGGGCGCCGGCACACCGGCGTGCCACGCTCCGATGTCGGTGTAGCCGTCCCGGTAGATGACGATCGAGCCCAGCCCCGCGGTCGGCGCGATCGCCACGCGGCCGTGGGACACGAAGCCGCCCGATCCGGTCGAGAACTTGAACCCGCCGTTGAACGCCGCGACGAGGCGCCGGCGCTCGGAGCCGACCACCGCCGGCCCCCAGCGCCACCCGGAGCCGCCCGGGTCGACCGTGCCGGCGTGCAGCACGAGCCCGACCAGGCTCTGGTCGAAGGACAGCAGGCCCACGCCGGACGCCGAGCGAGCGATCCAGGCCGCGGTCCGGCCGTCGATCCGCACGGCGGGGACGAAATGCGTCGGCCCCGTGCCGAGCGCGACGGCGAGCAGCCGGGGATATGACGGCGGCTTGGGTCGCGGCGGAGCCGGTGGCTTGGCGGGCACCGTTGCGGTGTGGGCGACCGAGCCGGTCGTCGACGACGCCGTGGGCGAGACGACGGTGATCGTGGCGGCGGCCCGCGTGCTCGCCGCGCCGCCCCCGCCGCAGCCCGCGATCGCCAGCGCGGCGGCGCCCGCCGCCGTCAGCGCGACGACCCGTTGTCTCACTTGCCGTCTGACTCGAGCAACAGCGCCAGCGTAGGGCACGCGTCGGCGGCCCGGCGGGCGATCCCGGTCAACTCGGGCGGCACCGGCTCGCCGTCGAGGATCGGGTAGCCCCAGTCGTCGGGGCGGACGCGCTCCGGCAACAGCTCAGCGCACAGGCCGTGCGCCACGCACTGAATCGGGTCGACCTTGACGCGCATGTCTACGCGGCGGCGAACGCGAGCGCCGACGGCGCCGGGAGAACGGGAGCGCTCGCGCAACGGTCGCACGGCCCGAGCCGGGCGTGGTCGTGGAACTCGGCCTCGAACACCCTCAGTGCGCTGGCCACGAAGCGCACGGCGCCGTCGGGGTGCTGGCAGGCGCCGCGCCCGGGCAGCTGCCGGCCCCAGCGGGCCAGATCCGCCCATGCCTCGGCCGGCGCGGTACCCGCGGCGATCTCCTGGATCGTGTCCGCGATCGCCCCGAGGCCGTTCACGCACGGCCCGCACTGGCCCGCGGTCTGCGCGGCGAAGTAGTCGGCGATGCGGACCGTCTCGGCCACGGGACAGACCGAGGCGCCGAGCGCCACGATGACGCCGGCGCCGAGGCTCGCACCGTGCTCGGCGAGGTGCTCGGCGGCGAGCCGCACGCCGGGAATGTGTTCGGCGGGCAGCCAGCTTCCGAAGTATCCGCCGATCAGCACCGCCGACAGCGGCTCGGACTCGCCCGCGGACTGCAGCAGCTCGGCGAGCGGCATCCCGCGCTCGATCTCGTAGACACCCGGCGCCGACACGGCGCCGGCGAGCGTGACGAGGGTCGAGCCTGGGTCGCGTTCGGTGCCGAGCCCGCGGTACCAGCCGGCGCCGTGGCGGGCGATCAATGCCATGTGGGCCAACGTCTCGACGTTCTGGACCAGCGTCGGCCGCTGCCGCACGCCGCGTTCGAACGGGCGCGCGCCGAAGGTCGGCCTGCCCGGGCCTCCGTTGAGCAGGTTGACGAGCGCGGACTCCTGACCGGTGAGCCAGCGCTCGGGAACGGCGACGAGCGAGAACCGAGGCTCGCCGCGCAGCCCCGCCGCGTGACGCTGGGCGATCGCCAGCTCGAGGCTGTCCGCGCTGCGCGCGTCGAGCTCGGAGACGGCGATGATCGCCTCGCCGGCGCCGATGGCGCGGGCGGCGACGGCGCCGCCGTCGAGCACGAGGTGGGGCAGCTCGCGCAGCAGGACGCGGTCCTTCTTGCTCGCCGGCTCCCCCTCGGTGCCGTTGGCCACGAGGACCTTCGGTTTGCGCCGCGCGCCGACGGCGCGCAGCTTGGTGGCGGTCGGGAAGCCGGCGCCACCGTGGCCGCGCAGGCCCGACTGCTCGACCAGGGCGATGATCTGGTCCGGGGACCACTTGCGGAGCTCGGGCAGCGGACCATGCAGATCCAGGTGGGACCCGAGCTCGGTCATCGGCAGCTCGCCGACGCCGCTCAGCACGCGCGGCAGCGCCTGTTCGGTGGCGATCGCCATCATCCACCTCCCGCCGTGAGGCTGCCGCTGACGCTGCCGCTGGCGCTGTCGATCTGGAGCCGGGCCAGCAGCTGCAACGAGGCGCCGCTCGCGTCGTGCACGGTGGCGGCGATGCTCGTGCCCTGGAGCGAGGTGACCTGGCCGCGGTACTGACCCGGATCAGAGGCGGGACCGAGCGCGACCCGGCTGCTGCTCATGGCCACGCCGCCGCCATCGGCGGCCTGTCCGCGGATGCGGATCCCGAGCGTGCCCAGGCGCTCCCCGGCGACCGTGAGCGCGATGTGCACCTCGACCAGACCCCCGTCGGCCTGCCCCTGGCGCAGCGTCCCGCTGACCGGCGCCGTGAACGAGACGTGCGAGCCGGAGCTCTGCGACCCCGACCCGGACCCCGACCCCGAGGACCCGGAACCGGCGGAAGCAGACGCGGCGGTGGCGGCCGACGCGGTGGCGGCCGGGAGCAGCGTGCTCGGCGTGCCCGCGCGCTTGGCCCAGCCGGCGGCCAGCGGTCCGCTCGGCAGCCACACGAGCAATCCCAGCGGAACCATCGCCGAGGCGAGGAGGGCGGTGGCGCGCGCGCCGGCGTGCTCCGGCCATCCGTCGGTCACGCGGGCGACCACCGCGACGATCACCACGATCACGCAGACGCCGGTGATCGCCAACATCCAGGTGG
>DATMGZ010000082.1:0-17947 GCA_035555155.1 Solirubrobacteraceae bacterium
CGCTGATCTCGTCGAGGCGGCGTCGCATGATGAGGGTGAGGAGATCCTGGCGGCGGTGGGGCAGGACAAGGAGCTCGAGGCTGATGTGTTCGAGGAGCTCGATGACGAGCACCAGGTCGAGTTCCTGCGCGAGCGCTCCGATGAGGAGGTTGCAGGCGTGCTGGCGCGGATGGCCAGTGATGATGCGGCGGATCTGTTGCTGGAGATCGAGCAGGACCGGCGGATCCCGGTCCTGAATCTGGTGCCGGCGGCCAAGCAGCTGAAGATCAAGCGCCTGCTGGGGTACAACCCGTCGACCGCCGGCGGGCTGATGAACCCCGACTTCCCCTCGCTCCCGGCCGCCGCGACGGTCGCCGACGGGCAGGAGTATGTCCGCCGGAGCGAGCTGGCGCCCTCCCAGTTGCTCGTGCTCTGGGTCGTCGACGACCGAGGGAGCCTGATCGGCGGGGTCTTCTCGTCGGAGCTGTTGATCGGGCAGGAGCGCGCGCCGGTCACCAGCCTGATCGAGAGCGCGGTGCCGACAGTGACACCGGAGACGGAGCTGCCCGAGGTCGCGAGGTTGATGAGCGACTTCAACCTGCTCGCGATCCCGGTCATCGACAGCGACCGAAAGCCGATCGGAGTGGTCGCATTCGATGACGTGCTCGAGCTCCTCGTGCCCGACGAGTGGCGACGACGGGCCGGCGAGGCACGCGGATGAGGCGGGTGAGCGGCGGACGAAGTCGCGGCCGGCGATGACGACGGACTCGGGCACCACCCCGGACGTGCCCGCGACGACTGACTCCTCCGGGGCCACCCCGGCGCGCGAGCGCTTCGTGCTCGACTCTGCGCACGTCGGCGATATCCAGGGCGCATTCGGGACGATCGGCCAGCACGAGGGCGGACGCCGCGGACTGCGGGCGCGGGCGCTGGCGCTGCTGGCGATCATGGGACCGGGTCTGATCGTGATGGTCGGCGACAACGACGCGGGTGGGGTGGCGACGTATTCGCAGGCGGGTCAGAACTACGGCACCAGCCTGCTGTGGGTGCTGCTGCTGCTGATCCCGGTGCTGGTCGTCAACCAGGAGATGGTGGTGCGGCTCGGGGCGGTCACCGGCGTCGGTCACGCTCGGTTGATCAACGAGCGCTTCGGGCGCTTCTGGGGCTGGTTCTCGGTCGGCGATCTGTTCCTGCTCAACTTCCTCACGATCGTCACCGAGTTCATCGGCGTGAGCCTCGCGCTCGGCTACTTCGGCGTCTCGCAGTACATCTCGGTTCCGATCGCGGCGGTGGCGCTCGTCGCGATCACCGTCACGGGCAGCTTTCGCTCCTGGGAGCGCTCGATGTTCGTATTTGTGTTCGCCAACTTCCTGGTCGTTCCGCTGTTCTTCATGGCCCACCCGGACGGCTCGACGATCATCCACCACTTCTTCGTGCCCGGGATCCAGGGCGGCGCGACGTCGACCTCGGTGCTGTTGATCATCGCCATCGTCGGTACGACGGTGGCGCCGTGGCAGCTGTTCTTCCAGCAGTCGAACATCATCGACAAGCGGATCACCCCGCGCTGGATCAACTACGAGCGGCTCGACACGTGGATCGGCGCGGTCGTCGTGGTGATCGGCGCAGCGGCGCTGATGTGTGTCTCCGCCTTCGCCTTCGGGGGCACCTCGGCGGCCGGGCAGTTTACGGACGCGGGGGGAACGGCGACCGGCTTGGAGCACTACCTGGGATCGCCCGCCGGCGGTCTGTTCGCGATCGTGCTGCTCAACGCGTCGTTGATCGGCGCCGGCGCGCTGACCCTGTCGACGAGCTACGCCTTCGGCGACGTGTTCGGCACCCATAGCTCGCTGCACCGGTCGTTCGGCGACGCGAAGCTCTTCTACTCGCTGTTCGCCCTCATGATCGTCGCTGCCGGCGCGATCGTGCTCATCCCCGGCGCTCCACTCGGCGTGATCACCGAATCCGTCCAGGCCCTGGCCGGCGTGCTGCTGCCGAGCGCGAGCGTGTTCCTGCTGCTGCTCTGCAACGACCGCGAGATCCTCGGTCCGTGGCGCAACGCGCCGTGGCTGAACGCTCTCGCGAGTGTGATCGTCGCGATCCTGGTGCTGCTCTCGCTGATCCTGATGGCCACGACGGTGTTCCCGAGCATCGACGTCACCAAGGTCGCGCTCATCGGCGGGGCGATCCTGGCGCTCGGGCTGCTCGGGTTCGGACTGTTCACGCTGCGCTCGAGACGCGGCGGCGCGGCGGTCACCGTGATCGAGACCGGACCGACGATCCCCAAGGCGCAATGGACGATGCCGCCGCTGGCGCTCCTCGGCCGCCCGCAATGGTCGACCGGCCGCAAGATCGCGATGCTCACGTTGCGCGGTTACCTCGTGGTGTCGGTGGCTCTGTTGATCGTCAAGGCCGTGCAGCTCAGTGGCGGATGACCCGGCGCCGGCCACGTCCGGTGAGCGACGCTACGGAAGTGCGCTGCGGCCGAACTGCCCGGCGAGGCTCGTCACGGTGTCCGTGTGCGTCGGCCCGAACGCGGTCGTCGGCGCGGGATCCTCGAGGCTGATCACGTACGTCGTGGAACGTCCGGGCGTCGTCGTCCCGACCGCCGCGACCACGGCCCGGAAGAAGACCACGGTGCCCACGGGCGGTGCCGCATAGCCGTAGCTGATCAGGCCGTGGACGCGGTCGGGGCCGCTCGGGCCGGCGAGCACGACGTCGAGTGCGCCCTCGCGGGTCCAGCCATCGGTGCCGACCAGCGACGAGGTCCTCGCCACGACCCGGCCGACGACGTAGATCGGCTCGCCGGCCAGGCTGGCGCCGTCGCCGACGAGCTCGGAGACGGAGTAGGCGCTCGCGGCCCCGCCGTCGACGGCGGCGAGGGTCGGGCTCCCGGTGACGAACTGCTGGCCGAACGCGATCTGGAGTGATGCCGGAAACGTTCTCGGTGTGCTGCGCCACAGCAATCGACTGAGCACATAACGCCGGAGGTCGGCCGTCGAGGCGATGTCGCTCGGCGCACCCGCCCGGCCGGCGGCGGTCGCGGTCCGGGCGCCGCTGCCCGGCATACGGGCGACGATGAGCGCCGCCACCGCCACCGCGAGCATTCCCCCGATCACGGCCGCCGTCAGACCCAGCCGCCGGCCACGGGCGTGCTGGCCGGGAGGCGACGCGCCCGCCGCGTCGGCGTCGGCCGCGGCAAGGTCCGCGGTCATGAACCGCTCCGTCACGTCCTCGCCGAGCTCGGACGCGTTCAGCCACCCGCGACGGTTTGCGCGCTGAGCGGCGGTGAGCTCGGAGCCCTCGATGATCTGGATCCAGGCCCCGCTGCGGCGGGAGCGCGCGACGCGAGCTCTCACCTCCTCCTCGGTGAGGTTGAACGCGTCCTCGGCGCGGAGGCTGCGGTGGAGGCGGACGTGAAACGGCACGCCTCCATTCTGACCAACCGGCGAAACGTGCCCCGTCGCGAAGGGGTCACCGCATCCGCGTCGAACACGGAGCGCGCAAGCCGCATTGTCGCCGCCAGTGGACACGACCAAGACCAGGAGGACCACCATGACCGAGAAGACCGCCAAGCCGACCGCCAAGCGCGCCCGCACCCGCACGACCAAGCCCAAGACGAAGCGGGGCACCCCTGAGCACGGCCAGATCGCCGAGCGCGCCTACTTCATCCACCTCGAGTCGGGTCAGTCGGACGACTTCGGGAACTGGCTGCGCGCCGAGCGCGAGCTGACCACCGCCTGAGCGTTGCGTGCGCCGCGCCGCGCCTGCGCGATGGCGGTGAGCACGAGGTTGTCCACGGCCTGGACATCGGCCAGGGCGGCGGCGATCGTCTTCGGCTTCCCGAGGTCCAGCGCGAGCCCGCTCGCGGAGGGACCCAGGGTCTGCGCCACCGCCTCTGTGGTCGCTCTGTCCCGGCTCGTGACCACCACGTCATCACCCCGAGCGGAGAGCCGCTGGGCGATCACCAGTCCGATGCCGGTGCTTCCTCCGATGACGACTGACACAGCCATGGGTCCCGGGGACGACTGTATCGGGGTCGCGCCGGGCGGCGGCGCCGGTCACAATCCTGGTCCCGATCCGTATTCGAGGTATGGGAATGACGGAGCCGTCGGACGCAGAGCCGTTGACCGGCGGCGCGTCGGCGGATTTCGGGCGCCTCTACGACCGGTACGTCGGTGTGGTCGTGGCGTTCGTCGGCGCGCGGACGCGGCAGCCGGAGGCAATCTTCCGAGTACTACCTGCACGGATGGTCGCGGGGTGGCTCCGCACTGATCTCCGGGCCCGGACGGGTTGCCAGCACCAGCCAGGCTTGGTAACTTGAGTGTTACGATAGTTCTTTTGTTACGAATGCCTGGAGACCTGAGAGGAGGTCGGCGTGGCCAAGACCTATTCGGTGCACCGGTCGATTCATGCGAGTCCGGAGCGGGTCTGGGGCCTGCTCACCGATCCCGATGGCTACACGCGCTGGAATCCCGCCGTCGTCTCGCTGGAGGGGCACATCGCCCCAGGCGAGACGATCAAGCTGGTCTCGGCCGTGAGTCCGAAACGCACCTTCTCGCTCAGCGTCACCGAGCTCGAGCCGGAGCGGCGCATGGTCTGGTCGGACGGGATGCCGCTCGGCCTGTTCAAGGGCGTGCGGACGTTCGGGCTGCGCTCGCTCGCCGACGGCCGGACGGAGTTCTCGATGGAGGAGACGTATACGGGAGCGCTCGCCGGATTGATCACGCGGGCGATTCCCGATCTGACCGAGTCCTTCGGGCAGTTCGCCGACGGCCTCAAGACCGCCTCCGAGACGGCGCCGGTCTGAGATGGCCCAGAGCCTGCATCGGGACGCGCTCGACGCGCTCGGCGACGCCAACCGCCGCGCGATCGTCGAGATCCTCAGCGACGGCGGACGCTCGGTGCGGGAGATCGCCGACCAGCTCCCGATCAGCCGGCCCGCAGTGTCCCGCCACCTGCGGCTGCTCAAGGACGCCGGCCTGGTGAGCGATCAGGCCGAGGGGACGCGGCACATTTACGAACTGCGGGCCGACGGGATCGAGGCGGTGCGCCAGTACTTCGCCGAGGTGTGGGACCAGGCCATCGCCCGCTACCGCATCGTGGCCGAGAACACCGAGCCGCCGGCGGCCCGAGGCGATGCGCCCTGACCCGCTGGTGATTGAGTTCGAGGTGGGTGTGCCGCCCGCGCAGGCCTTCGACACGTGGACGCAGCGGTGCGCCACCTGGTGGCCGTCGGCCCACACGGTCAGCGGCGATCCCTCGGCGATCTCGTTCGAGCCGCGACCCGGCGGGCGGATCGTCGAGCACGATCGCGGGGGGGGTCAGCACGACTGGGGCACGGTGCTCGACTGGGAGCCGCCGGCCCGGTTGCGCTACCTATGGCACCTGTTCTTCGACTCCAGTGAAGCGACCGAGGTCGAGATCACGTTCAGTCCGGTCGGCGGCCGCACGGCCGTCCGCCTCGAGCAGCGCGGCTGGGAGCAGCTGGGCGAAGCGGGGCCCGCCCGCCGGGCGCGCACCGAGACGGCATGGGGCGCCCCCACGGCTGCCTACATCCGGGCCTGCGACCCCGCCGCGGCGGGGTCGCGATGATCCCCGGCCCGATCCTGGTCACCGGAGCGACGGGCCGCCAGGGCGGTGCGGTCGTCCGTCACCTGCGCGCACGGGGGGCGTCGGTCCGCGCGCTCACGCGCGACGCGGCATCGGCTCGCGCGCGGGCGCTGGCCGCGGACGGAGTCGAACTGGTCACGGGAGACATGGAGGATCCGCCGAGCCTCGAGCAGGCGATGCGCGGGTCATACGGCGCCTACAGCGTCCAGGACTTCACGGTCGGGACCGAGCGCGAGGTGCGGCAGGGCACGAACGTCGCCGACGCAGCCCGGGCGGCTGGGGTCGAGCATCTCGTCTATTCCTCGGTCGGAGGAGCCGAACGCGACTCCGGCATCGATCACTGGGACTCGAAGTGGAAGATCGAGCAGCACATTCGCCGCCTCGGGCTTCCGGCGACGGTGATCCGTCCGGCCTCGTTTATGGAGAACTACTACATCCCGGCCGTCGAGAAGGGCATCCTCAAGGGCCGGCTCGTCGACCCGATCCGAGCCGGCACGCCCTACCAGACGATCGCCACCGACGATGTCGGCAAGTTCGTCGCGCTCGCGTTCGCGCATCCGGGCGAGTTCGTCGGCACCCAACTCGAGATCGCCGGCAGCGAGCTGACCAACGAGCAGGCCGCCGCGGTGTTCGCCCGGGTGATCGGACGTCCAGTCAGGTTCCGGCGCCTGCCGATGCCCGTGGTCCGGACCGCGATGGGCCGGGAGCTGTTCCAGATGTTCCGCTGGTTCAACGACGGCGGCTACCGGGCGGACATCGCCGGCCTCCGCGCCCGCTACCCCGAGCTTGAGCTCCGGACGCTCGAGGACTGGCTGCGCGACGAGGGCTGGGAGGGCCGGCGAGCGGTCACCGCCCGGAGGGACAAGTTCGGGCGGCTCCTGCCCAGCGCCCCTCGCGGGGCCGCGCGCGTCCGCCGGTCAGTTCGGTTCGAGGGGGAGACCCAGGCGGCGAGCGAGAAACTCCCGCTGCTCCTCGTACAGGCCCGCCGGCAGACGGCTGAACCAGGCACAGCCGTCCGGCAGCTGCTCCGTGCTCGGCGGGCCGCCGACCGGCTCCGCCCGGAAGGCCAGGCCGACCGGCGAATCGAGGCCGGCCGTGCAGTGGCTGGGGTACTCGATGTAGCCGATCAGCTCGCCGACGCCGACGTCGAGGCCGAGCTCGAAGCGAGCCACGCGCCGAACGGCGTCCACGACGGGTTCGGCGAACAGCACCGTGCCTCCGGGAATGTGCCACGCCCCGACGTTGGGCGGGATGTCGCGCAACGTCAGCAGCACGCCGCGCTCGGGATCCACGATCACCACCTCGACGCATAGGCGCGGGACGCGACTGAAGATCGCGTCGTACTCGGCCTTGGGAAGCCAGCCGGCCGGGAGGGCGGATTCAGACACGCGACATCAGCTCACCGAGGAGGCGCGGCTCGCCAGGGGTCCGTCCGCGCACTATGCTCGCGCGCAATCTACTGGAGTTGGATCGTGGCGCTCTTCGATGGACACCGTTTCGTCGCCAAGCAGGCCAAGAAGGCCGAGGGACGGATCAAGAAGATGCGGGATCCCGTGCGGGGCACAGCGAACGTGGTCTCGACCACCGTTGCGGCGCGACGTCGCCGGCGAGTTACAGCGGGTCAGCTCGAGGACATCGTCCTGCACCAGATGAAGTTCTCGCAGTGCGCCGATCCGCATCCGGTCGACCATCTCGGCGTGGCCGGACAGGGAATCGCGATCCTCCAGGTGGCCCACGTTCGGCCTGCTCCTCGTGGCTCCTCACCAGGCCGACCCCCTGCTCGCCGCGCAGACCGAGGCGCAGGCCGACGACCAGAGCCTCGCCTCGCCGGCCGCGTTCCTCAAGGCGATCGCCGATGCGGCGATGCAGGCCCACCACCGCCTCTACGTCGAGCAGGCCAATGACGCCCGCACGATTCCGATTCCCACGCTCGGCGTGAGAACCACCGAGTTCAACGTCCCCGCGGACAAGGCCCAAGCGCTCTACCAATCAGGCCGAGACGCCGCCACCCAGGTCCTGGCCGGCTGGGACTTCGGCGCCTACATCGCCGAGTTTCGCCAGGGCAAGGGGCAGTCGCGGCGGCGGATGTCGTCGCCAAGATGGCGACTTGTGCGTTCCGCCCGCATCGCCCCACGGATTCAGGTGGCGACCGTCGCGTGCCGGCGCGCCCAGCCCTGGCGCAGCATCTGGAGGATCAGCTCGGGAGGCTGGGCCCCGGTCACCCCGACCCTGCGGTCGACGATGAACGTGGGGACACCCCTGACCCCGAGGTCGCTCGCCGCCTGCTCGTCGCGCCGTACGTCGTCGGCGAAGCGCTCGCCCGCGAGCAGCTCCCGAAGCTCGGGTACGGGCAATCCCACCTCGGTGCCCGTGGCGAGCAGCGTCTCCGGGTCGCTGATCAGGCGTCCCTCGCTGAAGTAGGCGCGCAACAGGCGCTCCTTCATGGCGTCCTGCGCGCCGTGCTCGGCGGCGAGATGGACCAGCCGATGGCCGTCGAAGGTGTTGCCGCTACGCACCCGGTCGAAACGGAACGCAAGTCCTTCGGCCGCAGCCATGGCCGTCAGCTCCCGCCCGCTCTGGCGGGCCTGCTCGATCGACATGCCGTACTTGCCGGCGAGCTGTTCGGCCAGGTCACCGGGCCGCTCGGCCGGCGCGGCCGGGTCGAGCTCAAAGCTCCGCCACGTGATCGTGACCGCGTCAGCGTGCTCGAACCGGCCGAGCGCGGTCTCGAGCCGGCGCTTGCCGATGTAGCACCACGGACAGGCGATGTCGGACCAGATCTCGAGCTCCATCGGCGTCAGAACCAGGCGTCCTGCATCTCGAGCGACGTCCGGTCCAGTCTCGCGAGCAGGTCGAGCTGCGGCCCCGTCTTCGGCAGCTCGGTGCGGAAGAAATACCGCGCGGCCTGGCGCTTGCCGTCGTAGAAGTCACCCTCCTTGCCGTCCGCCGCGAGCCACTGCTCGAGCCAGAGCCAGGCCACGACCGTGTGACCGGTGGCCTCCAGGTAGGCGGTCGCGTTGGCCAGGACGGGCGCGACCTCGCCGGAGCCCCACGCCTGGGCGGTGACCTCGAGCAACCGCTGCAGCGCTGCGCCGAGCTGCTCACCGAGCACTGCGGCCTCACCGCCGGCGCTGGTCGCGCGCTTCACCGTTGCGCCGATCGCCTCGGTCAGCAGCCCGAGCCCCGCGCCGCCCTGCATCGTGACCTTGCGCCCGAGCAGGTCGAGTCCCTGGATGCCGTGCGTGCCCTCGTGGATCGGGTTCAGCCGGTTGTCGCGGTAATGCTGTTCGACGTCGTACTCGCGCGCGTAGCCATACCCGCCGTGGACCTGGATGGCCAGCGAATTCGCCTCGAGGCACCACTGTGATGGCCAGCTCTTCGTGATCGGCGTCAGGACCTCGAGCAGCAGGTGCGCCTTGGCGCGTGCCTCCTCGTCCTCCAGCGACTGTTCGTCGTCGAGCAGCTTGCCGCAGTAGAGGACGAGCGCCAGCGCGCCCTCGACGTAGGCCTTCTGAGCCAGGAGCATGCGCTTGACGTCGGCGTGCTCGATGATCGGCACTTGCGGGGAGGACGGGTCCCTGGCGGTGAGGAGCCGTCCCTGCGGGCGCTCGCGCGCGTAGCGCAGGGCTTTCAGGTAGCCCGTGTAGCCAAGGCAGGTCGCGCCGAGCCCGACGCCGATCCGGGCCTCGTTCATCATGTGGAACATGTAGGTCAGCCCCCGGTGCTCCTCGCCGACCAGGTAGCCGACGGCGCCGCGCTGCCCGCCGGGCTGGTAGGTCCCCTCGCCGAAGCCGAGGACCGTGTTGACGGTCCCGCGGTAGCCCATCTTGTGGTTCAGGCCGGCCAGCACGACATCGTTGCGCGCCCCCAGTGAGCCGTCCTCCTCGACGAGGAAGCGCGGGACGATGAGGAGCGAGATTCCCTTGACGCCGGCCGGTCCGCCGGGAAGCTTCGCCAGGACGAGGTGGACGATGTTCTCGCTGAGCTCGTGATCGCCGCCGGAGATCCACATCTTGGTCCCGAACAGGCGGTACGTGCCGTCGGCTTGCGGCTCGGCCCTGGTGGTGATGTCCGCCAACGACGATCCGGCCTGCGTCTCGCTCAGGCACATCGTCCCGAAGAAGCGTCCCTCGACCATCGGCGTGACCCAGGTCTCGATCTGCTCGCGCGACCCGTTGGCCAGCAACAGGTTCGCGGCTCCCACGGTCAGGAAGGGGTATCCGGATGTCCCGACGTTGGCGGCCTGGAACCACGCGAAGGCGGCGCTGCCGATGACGTGGGGCAGACCCATGCCGCCAACCGACTCGGGCATCGTCGTCCCGAGCAGGCCCGCTTCGGCAAAGGCCTGGACCGCCGGCTTGACCTCCGGGACCAGGACGACCCTGCCGTCCGCCCCGATGGAGGGCTCGGCTGCATCCGCGGAGCGGTTGTGAGGCGCGAACTTGTCGCTGGCGAGTTGCTCGGCCAGCTCCAGGACGTCGTCGTAGAGCTCGGCCGATTGATCGGCATAACGCGGCCGCTCAGACAGCCGCTCGACGCCGAGCCACTCGTGGAGCAGGAACCGCAGGTCGCGTCGGGACAGGAGCGTCGAGGTGGTGGAGGCAGCGAGAGCCATGACTACGCCGCGATCCGCGTAACGATGATCGCGCTCGAGATCCGCGTGACGCTGCACTCGCCGCCGCCGGCCGCATTCGGGGTCGCGGGCGGAGCCTCGGCCATCGCCTGGAAGCGCTCGTCCTTCACCATGGTCGCCGGCGCCGGCTCCCAGTGTTCAAACATGCGGCTCCAATCCGATCAAGCGCTCGCCTCCTGCGACGCGCCGATATCGACGAGGCCTCCACGCTACTAGCTGGCACCGGCAGCGGCAACGCAGCGGCGACGGTGGGCGCTTGACGACGGGAAGCCGCGCCGCCTAAGCTCGCCGACACGTCGTGGAACGAATGGCCCTACGAGCACGAGTGGTGTGAGGTGGCGCGTCTGCTTGGCTCCGGGCCGGGGCGTGCGCGGGGCCTGCGCGCGCTGCTCGACTCCGGCGAGATGGTGCTGGCGCCGGGCTGCTTTGACGCCCTCGGGGCTCGACTGGTGGAGGAGGCCGGCTTCGGGGCGGTGTACATGACCGGCTTTGGCAGCGCCGCGTCGCGGCTGGGCAGGCCCGACGTTGGCCTGATGACGCTGCCCGAGATGGTGGACAACGCGCGCCGGATCGCACAGGCGGTCGACATTCCGGTGATCGCCGATGCCGACACGGGCTATGGCAATGCCATCAACGTGATCCGCACGGTCCATGAGTTCGAGGCCGCGGGCGTCGCCGCGATCCACATCGAGGATCAGGTGATGCCCAAGAAGTGCGGGCACATGGAGGGCAAGCAGTTGATTACGGCGGGTGAGATGGCGGCCAAGGTCGCCGCCGCTGTCTCAGCCCGCCGGTCTGAAGAGTTCTTGATCATCGCGCGCACCGATGCCCGGGCGGCGGAGGGACTCGACGGCGCTCTCGAGCGCGCCCGCGTGTACCGGCAGGCCGGCGCCGATCTGCTCTTCGTGGAGGCCCCTCAGTCGGCTGAGGAGATCGAGGCGATCGCCGCCGCCTTTCCTGACGTGCCGCTGCTGCTCAACTACGCCGAGGGCGGCAAGACGCCGCCGGTCACTCACGAGTTCCTCCGCGATCTCGGCTTCCGCGTCGTCATCTTCCCGCTCAGCACGCTGCTGGTCGCGACGGCGGCGATGCGGGCCGTGCTGAGCGAGATCAAGGCGAAGGGCTCGCCGATCGATGCGCTCCCCTCCATGCCGGGCTTCCAGGACTTCCTCGACTTCATCGGGATCGCCGAGATCCGTGAGCTCGAGCAACGCTTTGCCGAGGACAGCAGCTACCGGAAGGAGTCGCAGTGACTGACGTGTTCGAGAAGGCAAGCGTGACCAGCGAACTCGCACACCGGATCATCGCCGCCGCGGAGATCAAGGCGGCCGAGCTCGGCGTGCCGATGGTGGTCGCCGTGTGTGACGAGTCGGGTGTGCTGAAGGCGTTCAGCCGCATGGACGGGGCGGCGCTGCTGAGCGTCCAGATCACGCAGGACAAGGCGTACACCGTCGCGGCCATCGGCTGAACGACTAGTCGATGTCGGCTGCGTAGTCGCCGACCGAGCCCGCGCGGTCGACCAAAACGGCCTGCGGGAGAACGCTGTGGAGCAGTCCGATCATCGCCTCGTTGTCGAACTGAACGTTCGCGTGCAGGCGCGTGATCCCGTGCTCGCGCGCCGCATCGGTGAGCGATGTGAGCATTTGACGTCCGATCCCGCGGCGCTGGTATGGGTCGTGCACGGTGATCGCCAGCTCGGCCTCGGTCGGCGCGTTCGCATCGCGCACGCAGCGTGCGATCGCGACCAGCCGGTCGGGACGATCGCGCTCGGTCGCGATGAGCGCGATGTGGTCGTGCCCATCGACCTGCGTCAGGTGAGTCAGCTCGGTCTCGGAGAAGTGAGGCTTCGGGGCATGAAACCGGCGGTAGTACGTATTGGCCGAGGTGTAGGCGAGGGCGCCCAGGATCCGCATGCGGTCATCGGGACGGACCGGTCGCACCGAGATTGCCGGCAGTGGCGTCGGCCCCTTCGCCATGGCACCGAGGCTAGCGCGATAACGTCTGTTCATACACACGCGGGCCAGCGGGTCGGTGCAGAGGCAACATGACTGAGTACGTCCTGGGTCATCACCAGGAGGGTGAGCGCGAACGGCTGGCCTTGATGTCGCGGCTGCTCGACCCGATGCACCGCCGCCACATCGAGTCACTCGGCATCGCCGACGGCATGCGGACGCTCGAAGTCGGATGTGGCAACGGCTCCATCTCGGCCTGGCTGGCTGAGCGCGTCGGCCCCGCGGGGCGGGCCGTGGCGGTGGACCTCGATCTGTCGCTCGTCGAAGCCGGCACACCCAACCTCGAGCCGCGCCAGGCGGACATCGTCGCCGGACCGATCGAGCCGCAGGATTTCGATCTGGTCACGGCGCGCGCCGTCCTTCACCATGTCGCGGACGACCAGGCTGCGGTGGCAAACCTCGTCGCCAGCGTGCGACCGGGCGGGGCGATCCTGCTGATCGAGCCGGACTTCCTGCCCGTGAGCGCGGCGGAGCCGCCCGAGATCAGAGCGTTCTGGGAGGGGTGGCTGGCCTGGTCGCGCGAACAGGGCATCGACTACATGATCGGTCGTCGGCTCCCGGCCGCCATGGCAGCGCACGGACTGGAGGGGGTCGAGGCAACGGCAGAGACCGCGCTCTACAACGGCGGCTCTCCCTGGGCCGTCTACTGGCAGGAGACGGTCACCGAGCTCCGGGCGCGGCTGCTGGCCTCCGGCAAGCTCGGCGACGGGTCGATCGACACCTTCCTCACCCACTGCGGCGATCCGGCGTGGTGGACCCAGACGATCGCCTTCACCGCCGTCCGGGCCCGCGCACCCAGCCGCTGAACACCATCCGCGAAGCCGCCGGCTACGCGCCCCAGAAGTCGCTGATCATCTCGCTGTCGCCCTCGACGTGGGGTCCGAACACGAGCACCTCGAGCCCGTCGCCACCGGCCTCGAACGATCGTGTCACCCCTGGGCCGACCCGGACCGCGTCCAACGGCGTCAGGTCCACGAGCTCGTCGTCGAGCTTGACCCGCCCCGACCCGGCCAGGACGACGTAGATCTCCTCCGCCTCGCGATGGCGATGAGCGAACGCCTCGCGTTGTCCGGGCTTGATGATCAGATAGCTGACGCCGGTCTGCTCGGCACCGAGGTCCCCGCGGGGAAAACGTGCCGCCTGGACGTCCGAGAGGCCGTGCTTGACCGCCATGTCCTCGACGTCCCGGAGATTCTTCTTCGCATAGCTCATGAGAATGAAGCGTAACCGGTGCGTGGAGCGCCGGTCGGGTAGAACGTGGTCATGTTCGTGCTCATCGCAGGACCACCCGGGTCGGGCAAGAGCACGCTCGCGCGACCGCTGGCCGAGCAGCTGAACCTGCCGCTGATCGCCAAGGATCCGATCAAGGAGGCGCTGATGGATGTGCTCGGCTGGCCGGACTCCGTCGAGGAGAGCCGCACGCTTGGACGAGCCGCGGTCATGGCGATGCTCGAGGTCGCGAGCACCAGTGGCGGCGCGGTGCTCGAGAGCACGTTCTTCCCGTACGCGTATCCCCGGATCAGCGCCCTTCCCGGATCGTTGATCGAAGTGCGGTGCCGCTGCCCGGCGGCGGTTGCGCAGGCGCGCTACCGCGAACGCAGCGGCAGGCGACACCGGGGCCATCTGGATCTCGATCGACAACCGGATGAGCTCTGGAGCGAGGAGAGCTCCAGGCCGCTGGGAATCGCGCCGGTGATCGTCGTCGACACGACCGCTCCGGTCGACGTGGCCGATCTCGCAACCCGGATCCAACGCCTCGTTCGCGGTTAGCGTTACGATCGCGACTGCGATGGCAAAGCGCTACGTCCACACCTGCGTGCGCGTCCGCGATCCGGACGCCTCACTGCGCTTCTACGGCACGATCGGCTTCGAGCCGCGTGGCCGACTCGAGTTCGAGAGCGCGTACAACGTCTACCTCGGCCTCCCGGGCGACGGCGACGTGCTCGAGTTGACCGTTAACCGGGGGCAGACGGAGCCATACGAGCTCGGCACCGGCTACAACCATCTGGCGATCACGGTCGATGACATCGCTCAAGCGCTCGCGGATCTGCACGCAATCGGAGTCGAGCCCGAGAAGCCGCCCTATCGCCCGGGTGGCCGCGAGGACCTGCCGCTGATCGCCTTCGTCGCCGACCCCGATGGGTACCGGATCGAGCTCATCGACGGCGGCGCGTTTGCGACGCCGCAGGATCCGGGGCGTCCGTAGCGCTCACCCCGCGCGCTGGTAGATCTGGATCTGGACGCCGTCGGGGCCGACCAGCTTCGTACTCACGATCTCGAGCTCGACGTGGTCGACCCCGTCGGGGACAGGCCCTCGCGCGTGGGCCAAGCGCTGCGAACCCTAAGACGTCACGTCCCTCTAGAGTTTTGCCGGATGCTGATCGCGACTCACAGCGGATCGTTTCACGCTGACGATGTCTTTGCCGTCGCGGCGCTGCGGCTGCTCGGCGAGTCCGTCGAGGTGGTGCGCACGCGCGACCGGGACGCGCTCGCGCAGGCCGATGTCCGCGTGGATGTCGGCTTTCGCGATGACGCCACCACGGGGGACTTCGACCACCACCAACGGGACTTCGACCGGGCGCGGGCCAACGGCGTTCGCTACGCCTCGTTCGGGCTCGTGTGGCGCGAGTTCGGCGCGCGGATCTGCGACGGCGACCAGCATGTCGCCGATGCGGTCGACGAGACACTCGTGCAGCCCGTGGATGCCAACGACACCGGCCAGCAACTGACGCAATCGCTGATCGACGGTGTGCGTCCGATGACCGCCAACGGCATCATCGGCGGCTTCAACCCGCGCTGGGATGACGCCCTCACGCCCGAACAGGAGCGCGAGCGCTTCGACGCCGCAGTCGCGTTGGCCCAGGGCATCCTCGCGCGCGAGGTGGCCTCCGCCGCGTCCAGCCGCCGCGCCGAGCGCATCGTGCGGGAGGCGATCGTCGCCGCGGCCGATCCGCGCGTCGTCGAACTGCCGATCAACGCTCCGTGGAAGCAGGTTCTCGTGCCCGCGACGGCCGATGCGCTGTTTGTGATCTACCCTAAGCGCCAGGGCTTCGGGCTTGAAGCTGTGCCGCGTGAGCTCGGCTCGTTCGAGAACCGGCGTGATCTGCCGGCGGCGTGGGGCGGCCTCGAAGGCGCCGAACTCGTCGCGGCCACGGGTGTCGAGGAGGCGCTCTTCTGCCACGCCAAACGGTTCCTCGTCGTGGCCCGATCCCACGCAGGGGTCACACGGCTCGCCGAGCTCGCGCTCGCCGAGCCCTGATCCCGACGCCCGACCGGCATGCCCGCTGACTCGATCCGCATCGAGCCGTGGGGCGAGGACGACCTCGGACTGCTCGAGCGACTCGTGGGTGATTCCGCGATGATGGAGCACCTCGGCGGATCCGAGACCCCCGACAAGATCACCGAGCGACAGGCTCGCTACGCCCGGTCCGGTTCGCGTCAATTCAGGATCGTGTACGAGAACAGCGGCGAAGCGGTTGGATGGGTCGGGTATTGGGACCGTCCGTGGCGGGGGGAGGACGTATACGAAATCGGGTGGTCGGTACTCCCCGGCCACCACGGACGCCGGATTGCGAGCCGGGCGACCGGCCTGCTGCTCGAGATCGCCGCGGGGGAGACGGCACGCCGGTACGTGCATGCGTTTCCGTCGGTCGGTAACGCGCCGTCGAACGCGATCTGCCGCAGGGCCGGCTTCGTGCTGCTTGCCGAGGTGGATTTCGAGTACCCACCGGGCCACGTCATGCGGTGTAACGACTGGCGGCTCGACCTGGCGTCACGGCCAACGGGCCGCTCGTAGGAGGCCCGGTCAGGAGCTCGCGGTCATCCACCGACGGGCCAGGCCGTGAACCCAGCCTGCGGCTGCGTCCAGATCCTCGGGCGGGGCCTCGACGAGGACGAGCTTGTCGATCCCGAGCTCGGCCAGGGCAGCGACGTCGTTCGGCTCGCCGCCGTCGAGCCTAGGTCGCCGCCGGCGGCCGACGGACCGACTGTCGGCCGCGACGCGCCACTCGCTTCAGGCCACCTCAGGGGCAGCCGGCTCGTCACCGACGGTCGCCGGCTCGGAGGGATCCTCGGCCAGCCGCGGCGGTAGCGCATCCGGCGCCGAAGGAAGCGGCGACTGTCCGGGCAGGAGGTCCGCTTCCGCGCGCCACAGGTCGTTCAGGGAGATTTGGAGATAGGCCCAGAAGCCGGGCGCGATCAGCAGGTACAGGATGAGCGCGATCCAGCCGCTGAGGGGTTCCTTCCCCGACAAGCGGGACGCGCCCTGGACACGTTTGGTGCCACGCCAATAGGTCATCAGCGCCGGGACGATGATGATCCCGCCGGGGAACAGGGCGAGCACCGAGTTCGTCGGGTTCTGCCCGAGGTCGTAGCCTCGGGCCTTGCCGTAGTCGCGTAACTCACTGTTGATGCGATACCACCACACAAGGTGATAGATGCCGAGCGTGATGATTGGCAGCAGCGCCGCGGCCCACGGGCTGCGTATCTTGACCCGGTCCTGGCTGCCGCGGATTTGCATCTCGTAAGCCATGCGCACCTCTACTCAGGGGAAATCGATCAGAGAAGACGCTAGCCGACCGCGCCGACGACTGCATCAATTCCCATGGACGGGGCGCGTGAAGCTCGACGACGAGATCTTCGACGTTCGGAGGCTGGACGCCATCCGCGTGCAGCCCGACGTCGCCCGGGCGTTTGAGGCCGGCGGCGATGGCTTGGAGTTCCTGGCCTTTGGCCCGCACCGTCCTGGTGACGGAGAGCCGGTCGACGACCCCTGGGTCACGTGACGAGCGGCCGTATCCGTCAGGCCCGGCACGACGCGAGTCCACCGCCTCGAGGTCGTGTCCCGAGTTTGAGAAGCTGAGCCGGAGTGTCGGTCCACACCTTCACGTTGATCCTCGACCGAGATGCCGAGCCGCTTCTCGAGCAATTGCACGCCGCGGGCTGCCGAGACGCGATCTTCCGGGTCGAAGATGGCGTCCCGCTCGCGCATTTCTTTCGCGAGGCGCCGACGCTCCAGCGCGCGATGGCGACCGCGGCGCGGGAGATCTGCTCCACCGGGCTCGACGTCGTCGGGGTCGGGAGCGTGGCGAACCCGACCAACCAGGGCCGGGGGCGATAGGGCTATGTCCGCGACGATCATCTCGCGCTGACGGCGTCCGCCGCGCTCCCCACGTCCATGGTCTCCCGCGAGCTTCATCGGCATGAGCGGACCGCACACATGAGCCATGCCACCATCACGGGATGAGCGAAGCTGATCGCACCGCTGAGTTCTTCGAGGCGTTCTACGCCGGCGCGGACGATGACTACGCGCAGATCCCGTGGGCGCGGCTGTCGCCGCGGCCGGTTCTCGTTGACTGGCTCGACGCCGATCCTCCGGCCGTCGGGACACCGGCGTTGGTCGTGGCGTGCGGGCTGGGAGACGACGCGGAGGAGCTGGCTCGCCGAGGATGCGCGGTCGACGCCTTCGATGTCTCGCCCCGGGTGGCCGCCTGTTCGTGCGGAGCGCCGTGCGCAGCGAGGACGAGCCGGCGCCCTCCCGGCCGTGGCCGTTGAAGCTCTTCGAGCTCCATTGGTTCGAGGACGAGGGGCTGGAGCTGACCGCGCGCCTCGGGCGCGACGATGACCTGTTTGCGCATCTCGAGTATCGGCGACCGCGGTGAGTCGATCGCGATCGAAATGATCGGTTGGGCCCATGGGTGGGCTAGGTTGGATC
>DATMGZ010000083.1:0-17142 GCA_035555155.1 Solirubrobacteraceae bacterium
GGCCCAGGCCGTGGGCGCGACCCTTGCCCACGCCGGTTTGGTGCTTGCCAACAGCGCGGGGACGGCGCGGCGCTGCGTACAGCACGGGGCGCGCGAGACGCGGGTGGTGCACCTTGGGACCGACCTGCCAGCGCGCTCGACTCCCGCGGATCGGGCTTCCGGCGCGTCACCCACGCTGGTGACCGTCGGCGCCCTGATCGAGCGCAAGCGCCACCGCGACGTGATCGCGGCGCTGCCGTGCCTGCTCCCTCGGCATCCGGGTCTGCGCTACCGGATCGTCGGCGACGGGCCGCAGCGACCGGCGCTGCTCACGCTGGCGCGCTCGCTCGGTGTCGAACGCAACGTCGAGCTGCTGGGGCGCCTGCCCCACGCGCAGGCGCTCGCGACCGCACGGGAGGCCGACCTGTTCGTGCTGCCCAGCGTCGACGAGGCGTTCGGCGTCGCCTTCGTGGAGGCGATGGCCGGCGGCGTGCCTGCCATCGGCTGCCGCGGAGTCGATGGCCCGGAGGAGATCGCCGCCGCCGGCGGCGGGCTGGTGCTCGTGGATCCGGGTGATATCGCCGGCCTGGCGAGCGTGATCGATGCGCTTCTGTCCGCACCGGCGGACCGCGCCGAGCTCGGGCGCCAGGCCCGGACGACCGTCGAGCGCGAGTTCAGCTGGAGGCGCTGCGGCGCGCAGACGATGTCCGCGTACGAACATCTGCTGCGGGCCGCCGGCAAGATGGTGTTTAGCCCTCCACCGAGTTGGGAATGAGGCGGGCTGAGGGTGCTTTTCGCGGGCCTGGAGCGCCTCGGGCCCCTAGCACCTCACGCCGCGCTGGTCCTGGTCGGCGGAGGCCACCCCCGGTCCCGGGCCTCCGCCGCCAGCGCGGTATGCCTTATGCGCAACTCGGCCGGAGCGCCGTCGTTGAAGCTGAAGTCGGGACTCACTGCTACCCTCGAACAGCGGACGGAGGTGGGAAGCGGCGCGGCCGCTCGAGATCATGAGAAAGCCGAACCTGCTCACACTCCTCCTCGCCAGCGTGGCCGTCTCGGCCACCGGGTTGTTCGCTGCGGGCCCCGCTCTGGCGAGCGGAAGCCAGGTCATCGCCGACTGCAACGCCAACGGGTACCTCACCGGCCACCATTCCCGCGCTGATCTCCAGAGCGCGCTCAACGGCATGGGGGCCGACGTCAAGGAGTACACCAACTGCTACGACGTGATCCGCCGCGCTCTGCTGGCGTCCGCCGTCGCCGGGGGCAACGGCGGCAGCGGAGGCTCCTCCGGCGGCAGCCACACCGGCTCCGGCTCGAGCGGGTCGTCCACCCCCCATGCCGCGCCTCATCGGACGGTGAGCACGGCCTCGACCGCGCGTCATCCTGCCTCCGGCCACCACCCCGCCGCGGTCTCGACGCGCGGTGTGTACTCGACGCTGCCGGGCACCGGCGCGACCGGCGCCGGCTCTCCGCAATCGGTCGCGCTCAGCGGGGGCACGGTCCGTCCCGGCGGCGCCGGGGTGAACGCCGGCTCGGGCCTGCGCTCACTGCCCCTGCCGCTGGTCTTGGTGCTCGTCCTCCTCGGACTCGCCGCGCTGAGCGGCGGCGGGGTCGCAATTCGCCGCCGTGTCATCGCTCGCGACGGCGCCTAGCGGAACCCCGCCGCGCGCGCGGACCGCAGCCGCGGCCGGTTCGCGCGCCGTTCGCCGGTCGCTGCGCGGCGACCGCGCGCTCGGTCTGGCGCTCGGCGTCATCCTGGCGCTGATCGCCTTCGTCACCACCGGCGGGGTCGACCTGGGGCCCAACACCTGGACGGAGATCGCGATCGTGTTCGCGGGCACTGCCCTCGGCGCCGCGGCGCTCCTGCTCTCCGCTCCGGGCCGACTTTGGGGCGGGACGGCCCTGTTGCTGTTCGCCGCGCTCGCCGCGCTGACGCTGCTCTCGATCTCCTGGTCGGTGCAGCCGTCCGATTCCTGGGTCGAGGCCAACCGATCGATTTCCTACCTGGCCGCCTTCGGAGGGGCGATCGCTCTGTCACGCCTGATCCCGCTGCGCTGGCCCGCGATGGTCGGTGCGATTGGCGTGGCGAGCACGATCGTCTGCGGCTACGCGCTGCTGGTGAAGGTCTTCCCGGCCACACTCGAGCCCACCGAGGTGCTGGGCCGACTCCGGGCCCCGTTCGACTACTGGAACGCCGTCGGCCTGATGGCGGCCCTGGGGCTCCCCGCGCTGCTGTGGGCCGGCACGCGACGAGAGGGCAGAGGACCCCTGCGTGCAGTCGCAGTGCCCGCGATCGCGGTGCTGGTGATCGTGCTGATGCTGTCCTACTCGCGGGGGGCGCTGCTGGTGGCGATCCTGGGGCTGGCTCTGTGGTTCGTGATCGTGCCGCTGCGGCTGCGCGGCGCGCTGGTACTCTCGCTCGGCGCCCTGGGCGGGGCGGCAGGGTCCGCCTGGGCACTGGCCACGGACGCGCTCACACGCGATCAGGTGTCGCTCTCCTCGCGCACGACCGCAGGGCACGCGTTCGGCCTGGTGCTGGTACTGCTGCTGCTGGTCCTCACTGTCGCCGGGTTCGCCGCTGCGTTTGCGATGGATCGCGTCGAGCTCGAGAAATCCACACGCCGTCGCGTGGCGATCGTTCTGCTCGCACTGCTCGCATGTGTGCCGCTCGCCGGTATCGCAGCAATGGCGGCCTCCTCTCGCGGGCTGACCGGCGAGGTGTCGCACATCTGGAGCACGCTGACCAACACCAAGGGGGGCGCAGGCGACAACGCCAGCCGCCTGGTCCAGGTCTCTAACAGCCGCGCCCGCTACTGGAGCGAGGGCGTCAAAGTGGGCGAGCACTCATTGTGGACGGGCGTCGGCGCGGTCGGCTACGGTATCGCTCGCCTGCGCTACACCTCCGACAAGCTCCTGGCCCAGCACGCCCATAGCTACGTGATCGAGACGTTCGCCGACTTCGGCCTGATCGGGCTCGCGCTGAGCGCCGCCCTGCTCGCGGCCTGGTCGGTCGCGGCAGCCCGGGCGGTCGGCCTGCGCAATCGGCTCCGTAGCGGAGACTCTGCTCTCACCGAGGATCAGGCGGCCGAGCGAATCGGCCTCCTGACACTGCTCGTAGTCGTGGTCACGTTTGGCCTGCATTCAGCGATCGATTGGACCTGGTTCGTGCCCGGCGTCGCGCTGCCCGCCCTGATCTGTGCGGGGTGGCTGGCCGGGCGCGGGCCGCTCGCGCACCCCACCGGACTGGCCGTTCCGAGACCGAGCCTCGTCTCTGAACGGGGCGCCGCCGCGGCGCTGCTGGCGGCGGTCGCGCTCGTCTGCGCCTGGACGATCTGGCAGCCGCTGCGCTCGGCCAACGCCGCCGACGCCTCGGTGGCCGCGCTGGCCAAGGGCAACGCCAAGGCGGCGCTGGCCGACGCGCGCTCAGCGGCCGCCCGTAACCCGGTCGACGTCGAGCCGTTGTGGGACCTGTCGGCGATCTACGGCGCGATCGGCCGCCCGGGAGCGGCGCACGCAGAGCTGACTCGCGCCGTCCGGCTGCAGCCCGCCAATCCCGCGACATGGCTGCAACTCGGGGAGTACGATCTCCAACTCGGTCGGCGGCAAGAGGCGATCGCCGTGCTGCAGGCCGCGCTGTATCTGAATCCGTACTCGCCGGAGGCGCAGAGTGCGGCCGCTCAGGCGAGCGCCCCAGTGCCGGTGCCGAGCGTGCCCGCTCGCGCGCGCCGGCACGCCCGATGAACCCAGCGCGGCACCGAGACGCTCGAGGTACACGGCCCGTACCCGACCGCGGCACCCAACGCGCGTAGTCGTGTCGAGCAGGACCCTCACCGCTCGCCCCGCGCGAGCAGCATCCGCCGCCACCCGGGCACGCCGCCGACGCCGCGGACGACGACCCCCCCGAATCCGAACTCGTCCAGCAGCTCGGCCAGCGAGCGCCGCGTATAGAGGTGCAGATGGTCCCCGAGCGGCTCGCTGTAGCGCTCGATCCCCCGCAGCGCCAGCGCCAGGCGCGGGTGATCCGGGGTGGTCAGGAGCAGCCGCCCCCGCGGCGCCAGCACCCGCCTGACTTCTGACAGCCACCGCGCCGTGTCGCTGACATGCTCGATCACCTCGCTCGCCCAGACCACGTCGAGGGACGAATCCTCGAGCGGCAGGTCGCCGTCGAGCGGAGCGAGACGGAAGTCGAGTCCGGGATGCTCCGCGCGCGCCCGCTGCAGCGCCGCCTCGGCGACATCGATGCCGATCACCGACGTGCACCTCGCGGCGAGGATCGCGGTGAACGCCCCCGCGCCGCAGCCGAGGTCGAGCACGCGATCGCCGGCGCGCACCTCCGCGCCGAGAAAGTCCCTGCGCAGACGCAGGTCGGGCACGCTCAGCTCGGCCGGCAGGCGCCCCCACAGGTCCTCGTAGTAATCCCGCACAGCGTGACCGTATCCGCCCGACCGATCAGCCGGATCGGCCGGTTGAAGAGTCAGCTCCTGGCCAAATCGGCTCGACATCGTCAAGTTGGCGCGTCTAGAGTGGGCTGACGGGGTAACCAGCCCCCGTCCAGGCGATGTCCGGCGTACTCCATTCGCTTTATCGAGGCTGTTTGCCCCGACCCTTAGGTACCGCGATGAATCGACGGTTGCCTGCGGTCGCGCCCTACAGCGCCGACGCCGTCTTCACGCGCTCGGACCTCGGGGCGGCCGCCGCCCACAGTGTCGGGCACTGTCCGTGGAGCGAGAAGGCGCCCGGACTGATGCGCATCCTCGACGTGCTCGTGCTCCCGTCCTACGAGGAGCCGTTCGGCACCGTGCTCGCGGAGGCAATGGCGGTCGGGACCCCGGTCGTCGCCACCCGCGTCGACGGGCTGCCCGAGGACGGCGTCGAGCGGGTCGAGGGGCTGATCGCGGCATGAAGGTCGGCTTCGACAGCCGCCCGGCCAAGGACGCCCGCGGCATCGGGCGCTACGCCCGCTGCCTGCTCGAGGCGTTGATCGAGTCCGACGCGGTGGAGCTGACCGAGACGCACGAGCCCCGCCGATGCGATGTGTTCCACTCGCCCTGGATCGACGGCGCCCTGCTGCGCTCACCCGTGCCGATGGTCGTCACGCTGCATGACCTCGTCCCGCTCAAGCGGCGCGGTGAGTACCTGCGCTCCGGTATCCGCTTCAAGCTCCGGTACCTCGCCGTGCAGCGCGCGGTCCGCGTGATCGTGCCCACCAAGACGTTGGCCGACGACGCGATCACGCTGCTGGAGATCCCCGCGGACCGGATCCGGGTGATCCCGGAGGCGGTGGCACCCGCGCTCTCCGTGCGCTCCGAGGCCGAGGTGCACAAGGTCCGCGACCACTTCAAGCTCCCCGAGGACTACCTGCTATGGGTCGGCGGGCTGCAGACGCCCGACCCGCGCAAGCGCGTGGCGGCCCTCGCCCGCGCGAGCCGGACGATGCCGCTCGTGCTGGTCGGTGCCACCGGCCGCTGGTCCCGCGAGCTCAAGGACGTGACCCTCACCGGCATCGTCACCGACGATCAGCTGGCCGCGATCTACACCGGCGCACACGCGCTCGTGTTCCCGAGCGACGACGAGGGCTTCGGGCTGCCGCCGATCGAGGCGCTCGCCTGCGGGACACCGGTCGTCGCCTCCGACGTGCCGGCCCTGCGCGAGGTGCTCGAGGGACGTGCCACGCTGGTCCCGGTCGAGGACCTCGACGGGCTCCTCGCCGCGGCCGAGGCGGCGCACCGGCCGGCCCCGGCGCCGCCTTGCTGGACCTGGCCCGAGGCCGCCGAGGCAACAATCGAGGTCTACGAGGAAGCTCAGCACGCGCCGGCGAAGTGGCGCGGCGCCCGTCGGCACCGGGCCCGGAAGGCGGCCGGTGACGGTGTCTCCGATCGCGGTGCGAATGCGCGCGCGATCACCGAACCGACCCTGGTGGCACGGGCCATCGACGACGAAGCCTGACGCGGAGCGCTCAGCGACGGTCTGGGAGCTCGCGCGCCCGTGGCCCGGGACGGCGGCGGGTCGACACGGCGCCGGGCCTGCACCACCTCTGACGCAGCTCGCGACGCACCATCTGCGAGAACTGGCATGCGTATGCGCCGTATGCGCTCACGCGGGGATCATCTGCTCTCCAGCAGCAGCGTTACGGGCCCATCGTTGACCAGCTCGATCTGCATATGTGCCCCGAACACGCCGCGGCGGGCCTCGAGCCGCGCGCAGAAGCGCTCGTACAGCGGCTCGGCCAGCTCGGGCAGCGCGGCGGCGATGTAGCTCGGGCGGTTGCCGCGGCGCGTGTCGCCGTAGAGCGTGAACTGGCTCACGCACAGCACCTCGCGGCCCTCCAGGGCCACGTTCATGCGCCCGTCGGCGTCGGGGAAGATGCGCAGGGCGCGGACCTTGTCGGCCAGCCGGTCCGCCTCCTGCTCGGTGTCGCCGGTGGCGACGCCGAGCAGCACGAGCAGCCCATCGCCGATCTCCGAGATCCGCTCGCCCCCGACCGACACCGCGGCGCGGCTGACCCGCTGCACGAGGGCCCGCACGCGCTGCTCAGACTTCCCGCAGCTCGGCCGCCGCCTGCTCGGGCGCGACGATGTTGAGGTTCACTCCGGCGCCGAGCTCGAGCCCGGCCAGGGTCGTGAGGCGGGGCACGATGTCGATCCGCCAGCAGAAGTACTCCGAGCCCTGCGGTGCGGTCCTGACCCACATGTTGAGCGGCGGGATCGCGCCGAGCCGACGGCCGAGTCGTCCGAGCGCGTCGTGCAGCAGAGCGGCCCCGGTCGGTCCGTTGTCCTCGAAGCGCGACCGCGGCGTGCGGGGCGCCAGCAGCAGCTGAAACGGCGAGCGCGCTCCGAACGGGGACATCAGCACGGCCTCGTCGTCGATGGCCACGATCCGCTCCCGCTGACGCACCTCCTGCTGGACGAGGTCGGCGAGGAGGTTCCCGCCCAGGGTGCGGGTGGCGTAGGCGCCGAAGCGCTCGCGCTCGCGCGCGATCGCCGCCGGCACGAAGTCAAGCGCGTACAGCTGCGCATGGGTGTGCGGCAGCGAGGACCCGGCCTCGCGCCGTTCGTTGACGATCAGGTGCAGGCAGGCGGCGTCGGAGTGCACGCGCATGCGCTCGCGCCACACGTCCATCGCGACGGCAACCTGCTCGGCGCTGAGCTCCCCGAGCGAGACGACCGGCGTGGGGGCGTTGACGATCACCTCGTGGCGGCCGCGGGCCGGACCGGCCCAGAACAGGTCCCGGTCGGCATGCGGCGCCGGCTCGGGTGACTCGGGTTCGAGTGCCGGATACAGGTTCGGCACCACGCGCACGACCCATCCGGGTGTGTCGGGAGCCCCGCCGCCGGGTCGCACGGCGTAGAGCTCGGGCGGCGTGCGGTCCTCGTGGCCCTCGGCGAACGGGTCGGTGTCAGGGTCGATCAGCTCCGCCGGATCGGCGCGCAGCCCCCCGCCGGGACGTCCCGCCCGGGCCCCGGCGACGATCGACCGCTGTCCGCTGAGCGGGTCGATCCTGACCTCAGGCAAGCGTCTTCTCCATCGCGACGTGCTCGATCCCGGCCTCCACGAACACGCGTCCGCGGGCGCGATAGCCGGCCAGCTCGTAGAGCTCGCGGGCGTAGGTCTGCGCGTGGAGCACGAGCCGGCGCCCGCCGGCGGCCCGCGTCTCGGCCTCGGCCACGTCGAGCAGCGAGGTGGCGATCCCCCGGCGGCGCATCGAGGCCAGGATGGCCAGCCGGCTGAACTGGGCCGTGGAGCCGACCATCAGCACGCGGCAGGTGCCGACCACGACACCGTCCACGAGCGCCACGAGATGGAGCGCTTCGGGGTCGCGGCCGTCGGCCTCCTCGTTCTCGGGCACGCCCTGCTCGTTGCAGAAGATGTCGTGGCGCAGCTCGAGCAGATCTTGCATCTCGCGATCGCCGTGGGCGCGGCGAACCTTGTAGAGCACCGTGTCGGTCATTGCATCGCGTAGCGCTTGATGTCGGAGGCGAGCTGCTGGGCGCTCTCGTACGGGCCCGCATGGTCATACGTGATCGCGCCGCTGCGATCGATGAACACGGTCTGGGGGTAGTACGTGCGGGCCTGGATCGTCCCCGCGACGGCCTCGTCGGGGTCCGTGTAGCTCGGGTAGGTGACCGGGAACTGCTTCAGGAACGCGGTCGCCGCCGCGTTCCTGTCCTTGCCGTCGATGCCGATGAAGGCCACGCGCCGCCCGTAGGCCGCTGCCACCCGCTGGTAGACGGGGAACTCGGACTGGCAGGGCCCGCACCACGAGCCCCACTTGTTCACGACGATCGGATACCCCTTGAGCGAGGCGATCCGGGCCGAGAATGCCTTCGCGCCGCCGCCCAGCAGCTGGTTGGCCTGATCGTGCAGCGACACCAGCGGAGCGGGTGAGCCCTTGAAGTCGACGGTGATCTGGGACGGCGGTGGAGCGGCGTTCTTGGCCGTCGATCCACATCCGCCGAGCACGACGCCGAGGACCAGCAGGCAGGCCGTGACGGATGAGCGCGCGGTCACGCGGCGAAGCTTGCCACAGCGCCAACCGCGGGTCCCGCGAGGCCACCACCCCTATGTGCTTAAATACCGGCTATCCTCCAAGCCGGGCAGGCGAGGGGGAATCGCTTCTGAGGCTCTACCTCGTCGTACTCGGCGCATCCGCCCGAGTCATCTTGAGTCGCTACGACCTAGCGCCGCGGCTCGCTCATTCCAGACGCAACCTTCCAATCTCCGATGGGTGCTTCCACCCCCCTTCCGAGCCCTGCCGCGATCGCGCGTGCGGAGAAGCTCACTCGTGAGCGTTTCATCCATGAGGGCGAAACAATTGAAGATGCCTTGGCACCCGGCTCCGCCCGACGACGGGCGCTGGACGCCGCGCTGGCCGAGCTCGACGCCGGGGCGACGCAGCCGTCAATCGAATGGCGGCGCCAGTTCGCGCTCCTGCTCGGCCTCGAGCGCCTGCTGTCGGAGGACGAGCCCTCGCTCGTCGACGGCACGGTCCTCTCGGCCCACCAGGTCGACGCGCTATCGGGCACGCTGACCGCGCTGCTGGCCGAGGCCCAGCGCTCGACTGCCAACGGCAACGGCTACGGCGGCCCCAACGGCGCTGTGGCGATCGAGCCCGAGCAGCTCGCCTCCTCGGCGATCCCCGGCGAGGAGGAGGAAGACCTCGAGGAGGGCGAGCCCGACGAGGAGCCCCAGGACTGGGAGGACGATCGCGACATCGACGAGGACGTCGAGCAGCTCGCCGAGCAGCCCGAGGATCCCAACGCCGCCCGGCGCTTCTGGTTCGAGCACGCCACGGGCGCCGGCAAGACCGTGGCCGCGCTCGGGTTCGTCGAGGCCTCGCGCACCGGCGGCGTACTGATCCTCACCCACCGCCGCAACCTGGTCGATCAGTTCCACGGTGAGCTGCGCGACCGCGGCTACCGCGATCGCATCAGCGGCCCGCTGCTCGACGGCAAGGACTCGGCCAACGGCCCGGTGACGGTCGAGACCTATCAGTGGTTCGTCCGCAACGCCGGTCGGATCTCCGACGCGTACACAATCGTGATCTGCGACGAGGCCCACACCGCGCTGGGCGAGAAGACCTCCGCCGCGATCCGCGGCTGGTCGGGTCCGATCTTCGTCGGCATGACGGCGACCGGCGCACTGATCGCCCGCCACGTCACCGACCTCTTCCCGACCCAGACCTCGCGCTTCGATCTCGCCCAGGCGGCCCGACGCGGCGTGATCTCGCCGCTGCGCTGCATCCGAATCCCGCCGGGCCCGGGCGTCAGGACGATCGCCAAGGTGCCGCTGCGCCGCGGCGAGGTGGACACCGAGTTCGACCAGGAGATGCTGGCCGAATTGCTCGACCAGACCCCGTTCAACGTCGCCATCGCCGACCTCTACAAGACGCGCTTCAACGGCGTACCCGGTGTCGTCTACGCGGCCGGCGTGCGCCACGCCTATAACGTCGCGCAGTCCTTCCGCGACCTCGGGATGAAGGCCCAGGCCGTCTCCGGCGAGACGCCGAAGCGTCAGCTGGCCAAGATCCTGGCCGACTACGAGTCGGGCAAGATCGACGTGCTGGTCAACGCCCAGCTGCTGGCCGAGGGCTGGAACTCGCCGCGCGCGACGATCTGCATGCATCTCGCGCCCACCGCCTCCAAGCGCATCTACCAGCAGCGCGTCGGCCGCGTCACGCGACGCCATCCCGGCAAGGAGGCGGGGATCGTCGTCGACTTCGTCCATCCCGCGACCAAGCACGACGACCCGGTGGTGACGCTGCACTCGCTGCTCGATCGCGACGTGTACCGCGGCGGCGCGATCGTCGTCGGTCCGGTGCGCCGCGGCCGTGGCCGCCGGGTGCGCGTCGAGCGCCGGGTGCTTCCGGTGACCCCTGATCCTGAGCGGCGGGCCGAGGTCTTCGAGCGCGAGCTGTGGCGGATCGCGGTCGACCATCTCGATTACGGCGAGCAGCACGTGTGGGCGGCCCTCGCCGGCGCCCGGGTCGCGCCGAACGGCTGGCGCCGGGCGAAGGCGATGCTCCACTTCGACCGCGGCGGCGAGCTCAAGCGCCGCTTCCTCCTCACCGCACTGCAGCGCAACCGCAACCCGCAGCTGCGCCTGCGCGCGCTCCAGGAGATCGCCGCCAGCCGCGACGCCGAGGCGTTCGACAGCGCCATCGACATGTTGGCCGGGTGGCCGCGCGACGAGCGCCGCGAGGGCGTCAAGATCATGCTCCAGGCGCTGGCCGAGCGACGGATTGGTCGCCGCGACCAGGCCAATGCGTGGATCTGGCGGATGGCTGAATACACGCGCGAGGTGCACGAGGAGTATGCGGTGCAGCGCTGGCCGGAGACCAAGCGACTGCTCGGGCTGCTGGTCAACTCGAGCGGCGCCGCCCACGCCCGCAACGCCCGCCGGCTCGTCCACGCCTCGCGCAAGGAAGATCGCCGGCTGTCGGCCGCGCTGCTCGCCGCTGCGCTTGCTCACACGCCTGAGGCCGAGGAGGCGCTTCGCGGGGCCCGCACCAGGATGGCCCGCAAGCCGGCCGCGCTGGCCCGCGAGCTGCTGCGCAACTTCCCCAAGGGCAGGCGCGGCAAGAGCCGTCGCCGGCGCAAGACCGGAGGCGGCGGCGAGCAGGCCGCAAACGCCGGACGCCAGGCGACCGGGACCGCGGTCGACGTTGCCGCGGACGAGGACCGGATCGACGACGACGATCTGCTCGACGACGACGGCCCGTCGCAGGACGTGGTCGACGAGGCGTTCAACGAGGCCGATGACGACGATCCCAACGACTCGCCGCTCGACGACGACGCCCGGGCCGGGGTGGATGAATCAGTGCAGGAGGCGCTCGCCGAGACCCGGACGCTGGGCGGCGAGCACGACGAGGAAGCGGCGGCGTGACACTGGACGAGGGATCGTCGGGCCGCTCCCCGGTGCCTGGGCCCGATCCGTTCGGCAGCTCGGCCACCGTCCAGAGTGCCGGTGTGCTCGGCAGCGGCGGCACCGTCCGAAGCGCCGGCGTGATCGGCAGCGCCGGAACGGTCCGCGGCGCGGGCGTGATCGGGTCGGCCGGCACCGCGTCGGCCAGTGGCGTGGTCGGCAGCGCCGGCGTGGCGGGGAGCTCCGGCGTGCTGCTCAGCGCCGGCGTGCTGCTGTCGGCCGGCGTGATCGGCAGCGCGGCGATCGTCGCGGGGCTGGGCAATGCCGGCTGCCTGGCCTGCGTGGGCTGCGTGGGCTGTGTCAATTGCGTCGGCTGTGTGGGTTGTGTGGGTTGTGTCGGACTACGGGCCGCCGTCGGCGCCGTGGGGCGACGGGCCACCTGACGCGTGATGACCGCGCCTGGACTGGTCAACTGGGACGAGGTCCCGGAGCGCCGCGTCGAGGCCGGTGACATCGCCTTTCGCCGCCGTCGCCTCGGCGCCGCCGCCGGCAGCTTCCGGATCGGCTGCAGCCTCTACGCCGTCGACGCCGGCGCGCGCCAGATGCCGCTGCACGAGCACGGCGACGAGGAGGAGATCTTCTTCGTGCTCGAGGGCGACGGCCTCAGCGTGCACGGCGACGACGCCTGCGAGATCCGCGCCGGAGACGCGATCGCCCACCCCCCGCAGACGGGTGCCCACACCCTGATCGCCGGTCCCGCCGGCCTGCGCCTCCTCGCCTTCGCCAGCGGCACCGATACGAGCCTCACCTGGCTGCCGCGCGCCGGCGTGATGTGGGCCGGGCCGCGATGGGTGCCGCTCGACGCGCCGCACCCGTTCCAGGCCGAGGCGGCAGCCGGACCTCTGGAGCCTCCGGCCCCCGGGCCGCGCCCTGGGAACGTGGTCGCGATCGGCGACGTGGACACGGGCTCGTTTCCCGGTGTGGAGGTCCGCGCTCTCGGAAAATGTGCGGGCGCGGTCCGCTCGGGGCTCAATCACGTGACGCTGCCCGCCGGCGGCTCCGGCGCGCCGGCACACTGCCACGCGCTCGAGGAGGAGCTGTTCGTCGTGCTCGACGGTGACGGGACGCTGAGGCTCGGCGCGGACGAGCACCCGCTGCGCGCCGGCGATGTCATCGCCCGGCCGCCGTCGACGGGCGTCGCACATTCGCTGCGGGCGGGTGATGGCGGGCTCGTGTATCTCGCATACGGAACGCGGGTGGCGGGCGACAGCGTGTACTACCCGGAGCTGGGGAAGGTGAGGCTGCGGGGGCTCGGGGTGGTGTTGGACGTGCCTTCGCCCGGTTAGGGTTCGGACGGTCTCGGTCGGCCGGGGGGGGGCGGCGGCGGGCGGGGTTCGTTGCGTAAACGGCTTGCTGGGGAAGAGGGGATGGGCTGGGGTGCCGGGCCGGCGGGGCGGCTTTTGGCGCGGCTTCGGGGCAGGGCCAGGCGGCTTCTGGGCGGGGCGGTCGAGCGGGGCGGGGCGAGCGGGGCGCGTCGACACACCGGATTCTGATGGTGCTTATCTGCCCAAACTACAGGCCCAAATCGGCTCCTCGGGCACCTAAGCGCCTATGCGGCGCTTATCTGCCCAGAGTCGCTTGGAAGCAGGCAGTTTGTCCAGATAAGCACGCTTGGAATCCGGTGCATCGAGGCGTCGAGGACTCGGGGCCCCGCGTCGTGGCGTCTGGGATCCCGAGGGCGTTGGGGGCGGCCGGGGGTCCCGACCTCATTCCCCTTCCCCAGCAGTCGTTTACGCCCACAGCCCCCGACCGCCAGCCACCGAACGCCCACAGCCCCCGACCACCCGGCACCGCCAGCCACCCCCGAGCCACCGCCAGCCCCCGGACAACTACCCACCCGCCCCCGCACTTCCTCCGGTCGCACACCGCCGCCCACGCGCCGAAGAGATCACTAGAGCCATGCACCCCGTGACTGAGACCCCAATCGTCAAGCTGCTGATCGCCGACGACCATCCGCTGGTCATCCTCGGGGTGCGGCGGGCGCTGGAGACGGATGAGCGGATCGAGATCGTGGGTGAGGCGCACACGGGGCCCGAGCTGATGGCGCTGGTGGAGCGCCGGGCGCCGAGCGTGGTGCTGCTCGACCTGTGGATGCCCGGCGTGGCGGGCACCGAGTGCATCGAGCAGATCCACGAGCAATGGCCGCAGACGACGGTGATCGTGCTATCAGGCTCGGACGATCGGGAGTCGATCGACGCCGCGCTCAATGCCGGCGCGTCGGCCTACATCGTCAAGAGCGCGTTTCCGACCGACATCGCGTCGGTGATCCGGCAAGCGTCGACAGGCGCCGTCTTCCACGCTCCCTCACGTGCGGCACCGACCGAGGCGGCCGACGAGGGCCCCCGCGCCGTGGCGCTCACCGCGCGCGAGCAGGCGGTGCTCGACGGCGTGGTCGCCGGCATGACCACGTCCATGATCAGCGAGAGCCTGTGGGTGAGCGAGCACACCGTCAAGTTCCACCTGACCAACATCTATCGCAAGCTCGGCGTCGCGAACCGCGCCGGCGCCGTGCGCTACGCGCTCGAGCACGACATGGTCGCCCGCGGCGGCCACTCGGCCCCGCTCAGGCGACCAGGTGCACCTCGCCCGCGTCCAGCGCCACGCGGCCGCTGCGTGTAAGCACCACCAGTCGCCCGTCGCCGTCGATTCCCGCGCCCTCGCCCTCGCCCGCCGCCCAGCGGATCTGTCGTCCGAGCAGCGCGTCGCGCTCGCGCACCGCCGCGAGCACGGCCCCGGAGTCGGCCGCGGTCCAGCGCTCGAGCGCTCTCAGCAGACGCGCGAGCACGTCCTCGAGCGCCTCCGGGCCGAGTCCCATCGTCGTCGCGCGTTCGTGCAGCTCCGCCGGCAGGTCCTCCATGCGGACGGCCACGTTGAGCCCGATTCCCAGCACCGCCCAGCGCTCCTGAGGGCGACCCTCGACCAGGATGCCGGCGATCTTGCGCCCGCCGACGAGCACGTCGTTGGGCCACTTGACCTGCGCGTCGGCGCCGACCACCTCGGCCACCGCGACCCCGGCGGCGAGGGGCAGCAGACGGGCGGGGTCGCGAATGAGCACCGAGCAGAGCAGCGAGTGGCCGGGGGGCGCGGCCCAGGTGCGCCCCTGGCGGCCGCGGCCGGCCGACTGCTCGGACGCGGTGACGAGCGCCCCGTGCGGCGCTCCGGCGGCGGCCAGCACGCGGGCGCGATCGTTGGTCGAGCCGATTCGGCGCAGGTGCAGGCGCGGATACCCGAGCCGCAGCGGCCCCCGATCTGGCGGCGTCCCGCTCACGCCGCCCGGAGCCGCAGCTCATCGTCGACGGCGAGGCCCAGGCGCGCGGCGGCGTCGCCCTTGCTGACCGCGATTGCCAGCTTCCGGCGGCTGTCCTCGTAGACCAGGAGCCCGCCCTCGGAAACATCGGCGAACGTACGCACGAACAGCGCGTCCGCGGCGCCGCCGCCGATCTCGATCCGAACGCCGCGGCCGAGCTTGAGGCCGGCGCCGGCGAGGTCCTCGGGGGCGACGTTCAGCTGCACGTTGCCGAACCGATCGATCGAGATCGCGCGCGCGACGAACGCGTCCCCGTCGCGCCTCGGGAGCGGCAGGGTGATCACGACCAGGGACTCCGGGTCGCACGGATCACCGATCTCGGCGAGGGCGGCGCCGGCCGCGAGCCGCGCTGCCACCGGAGCGAAGATGTCGCGCCCGTGGAAGGTCGCCGACAGCGGCTCGAGGCGATACGGAGAGCGGGCGATGTCGGCCGCCTCGACGACGCCGCCATGCGCCTCGGCGGCGAGCGAGAGCAGGCCGTTGTCGGGGCCCACGAGGATGCGCCCGTCCTCCAACCCGACTGCGACCGCCCGGCGCTCGGCGCCGACCTCTGGGTCGACGACGGCAAGGTGGATCCCGGCGGGCATGAACGGGAGGGCTCCGCGCAGCATGATCGCCCCCGCGCGTACGTCGTGGCGGGCGACGCCGTGGGTGATGTCGATCACCCGCGCGTCGGGGCAGATCGACGCGATCACTCCGTGGCAGATCCCGACGAAGTCATCGTCGAGGCCGTAGTCCGAGAGGAAGGTGATGACCGAAGCGCTCATCGGGCGACGGTGGCGTCGGCGAGCAGCGCATCGAGCAGCCCGTCGATGTCGTGGCGGGACGCCTCGACGTGCGGCTCGAGCCCCCGCTCCCGCAGCGCCTCGCTGGTCACCGGGCCGATGCTGACCAGCCGAACGCCGGGTGGCAGCGGGCCGTCGATCGAGTCGAGGAAGTAGCGCACAGTCGAGGACGAGGTGAAGGTGACGTAGTCGGCCCCCCGTGCGGCCGCCATCTCGGCCTCGGACAGCGGCTCGGCGACGGTCTCGTACAGCGTCATGACCTCGACCTCGGCCCCGCGCTCGCGGAGCGCGTCGGGGAGCACGTCACGGGCCTCGGCCGCCCGGGCGATCAGCGCGCGCTGCACCGGGAAGTCGGCCAGCGCCTCGACCAGTCCCTCGGCCACGAACGTCTCCGGCACGACGTCGGCGATCACGCCATGCTCACGCAGCGCCCGCGCGGTCCCGGGCCCGATCGCCGCGACGCGCGCGCCGGCGAGGGCCCGAGCGTCGAGGCCTGCGGCGGCCAGGCGATCGAACAGGAGCCGGACACCGTTGGGGCTCGTCAGGCACACCAGGTCGTAGCGGCTCAGCTCCGGAGCGGGGCCATCGAGCGGGACGATCCGGATTGCCGGCGCCTCGACCACGATGGCGCCGAGCTCGCGCAGGCGCCCGGCGAGGCCGCTGGCCTGAGCACGGGCTCGGGTGACGGCGACCGAGACACCGGCCAGCGGCCGGCGCTCGAACCATTGCAAGCGATCGCGCAGGGCGGCCACGGCGCCGAAAACGGCGATCGCGGGGGCCCGGATGCGCTCCGACGCCGCCACCGCGGCGATCGTCGCGAGCGTTCCGCCGACGACCCGCTGGTCCTCGAACGTACCGCGCCGGATCACGGCCGCCGGCTCGGACGGGTCGCGCCCGCCCGCGATCAGCCGCTCGGCGATGGCGGGCAGCTGCTTCACCCCCATGTACACGACGAGCGTCCCCGGGAATCGGGCCAGGGCCGCCCAGTCGAGCGCGGACTCGGGCTTCGTCGGGTCCTCGTGACCGGTGAGAAAGGCCACCGAGCTGGCCGCGTCGCGGTGCGTGACCGGGATCCCGGCGTACGCGGTGGCCGCCACGCCGGCGGTGACGCCGGGCACGACCTCGAACGGGATACCGGCGGCGCGGAGCGTCTCGGCCTCCTCGCCGCCGCGACCGAACACGAACGGGTCACCGCCCTTCAGCCGCAGCACGCTGCGCCCGGCGCCCGCCCGGTCGACGAGCAGCTGCTCGATCTCCTCCTGGGGCTTGGACGGTCCGCCGCCCTCCTTGCCGACGTAGTGGAGCTCGGCATCGGGTCGGGCGCCGTCGAGGGCCCGGTCCGGAATCAGGCGGTCATAGACGATCACGTCGCAGGCGGCGATCAGCTCCAGCGCGCGGGCGGTCAGCAACCCGGGATCGCCGGGGCCGGCACCGACGAGGTAGACGCGCCCGCTCACCGCGCGCCCGCTCACCGCGCGCCCGCTGACCGCGCGCCCGCTCACCGCGCGCCCGCCTCTCCGGCCGCCAGCAGCTCCGCCGCCCCGGCGCGGAGCATCCGCTCGGCGACGAGCGTGCCGGCAGCGGCGAAGTCGGCGTCGGCGAGCTGCACGCGATCGATCAGCCAGGCCGATCCGTCAGGCGCACCGACCCAGC